>JAISOW010000010.1 GCA_031275345.1 Puniceicoccales bacterium | reverse complement strand
CCCTGTGTCCCTGTGTCCCTGTGTCCCTGTGTCCCTGTGTCCCTGTGTCCCTGTGTCCACATAGAATAAAATTATGATGAAGAAATTATTGGGCCGCAAGGAAAAATTTTACTTTTTTTTAAAACAAGCCCACCACGGCCGGCATGCCGACCGTTCGACAGGGACGTTAGCATTTTCGACCGGAAAAATCTTTTTATTTTTTGATAATCCATTTTTGAAAAAATACTTCCGCCTGGCGATGGCTCTTTGGACAGAGGTGGTCAGAAGGCGTAGCCGGCTGTCAGGGACAGGTCGCTGTAGGACGCCCGGCCTTCCCTGCCAGCTGGCGGAAAAATTCCAGTGTTCTCCCACGCATTGGCGTAGGGATGTTGCTACGTAATATTTTGCGATGAATAAAACGGTGTGTCTCGCCAGCCGACTGCAACTTCCCCGATTGATGGGCTTTCGATTGCCGTGCCAGGAGCAGCAGTTTTTTATTGCCGGCAAACAATGACAGCCTGGGCTATGGCGTAGCGGCGGCAATGGGCCATGGAAATCAGCACGCGAATGCCACCCATCCTTTGCAATGCCTGTGCACCAGCCCGATCCAATTGAATTGTTGGCGCACCGTCCACGCCGATGGCAACGGCGACGGAACGAAATGTGAGGTGCTGGCCGAAGCCGGTGTGCAGGGCCTTTGCCACCGCCTCCTTTGTGGCAAAGCGTGCTGCCAGTGATGGATATGGGTTCTTTTGCACGCGGCAGTGGGCCAGTTCGTCGTCTGTGAACAGCCGCAGCAAAAACCCATCCCCATGGCGGCCGTGGGCAGCGGCGATGCGGCCAATTTCCACCATATCCACGCCGATGGAACACGGCGCCACACCTCCACCATCCCATTCCATGGCAAACCTATTTCGCAAATTTTCTTTGAAAAAGCGGTCCTGCGGCGAGGAAATTTTTTCCAATTCTTGCCATTGGCACCGGTTGGCCAAATTTTTGGGAAAATTTGCTTGCACAGGGACCTATCCCTGCCACGGATACCGGAGGTGGCGGTCTAGTTGGGGAGTGTCGTTTTTTCCAAAACGGCGGCGATGTTTCCCAAAATGTCGGCCGTGGAGCCGCTCCACCGGCCTTTCCCATTGAATTGCCGTTGATTCGGAAACAAATGCCAATGGTTTTTTACCGCCTACTGCGCAGTTTGCTAGGAACGCTGCTGGTTCTGTGGCTTGTCCTTACCATTACCTTTGCCATGCTGCGCCATATTCCTGGCGGACCATTCGATGCGGAACGGGAATTGCCGCCCCAGGCGCTGGGTGCGTTGCGTAATTTTCAAGGCGAGGATCGGTCCCTGCTTGGCCAGTACTGCCACTATCTGGGCCGGGTTGTGCGGGGTGATCTCGGCCCATCCCTACGCCAAATTGGCTGGTCCGTCCGCGAGCTTCTCGTCGACAAGTGGGCCGTGAGCTGCGAACTAGGAGCCTATGCCATGGCCCTGGCCTGCTGCTGTGGCATTGTCATCGGCTGCGCCATGCAGCTGGATAGCAGCGGTCGCACGCAACGCATCGGTCTACGCGGCTGCACACTGCTTCTCTGCATTCCCAACTTCATTCTGGGCCCGCTGCTCAACTATCTGTTCACCTATCGGCTGCATTGGTTTCCAAGCGTCGGTTGGCATGGCTGGTCGAGTAAAATTTTGCCGGTCTGCACACTGGCGCCCTGCTATCTGGCGGTGCTGGCGCAGCTTACCTGGCAGGGCATGGCCATGGAGTACGGCAGGGCCTATGTGCAAACTGCGCGGGCTAAGGGACTGGCCGAGTGGCAAATTTTCTTTCGCCACGTCTTTTTCAACGGCATCCAACCGGCCATCGCCTACATTGGTCCAACCTGCGCCGGGGTACTGAGCGGCACATTTGTCGTGGAAAATGTGTTCCATGTGCCGGGCATGGGTCGTCTATTCATCGAATCCATCGCGAGCCGCGACCATACCACCATCGTCGGCATCGTGCTGGTCCACGCACTGCTGATTTCCTCCTGCAACTTCATCGCCGACCTGCTTTTGACCATTCTCAACCCGCGGTTGCGCAGCTGATAGCCATTCACCCGGTGTCATTTCCCCTCCCCGAAGGTGGCGGTGCAGTTCCCGTGCCACCTCGGCAAATTCACGCCGCCCATGGACAAATTGGCGCAACTTTTCCGCCAATGTTGCAGGATTGGCTGCCCTTTGAACGTACTCTGGGTAGCATTCGTAGCCAAGCAATAGATTGGCCATGGCCAAAAATCGGACGCGAACAAGATGGCGGCCAATGGCATGGGTGATGGGATGCACGCGGCAGATGACGATGCCGGGAATGCCCTCCATGGCACAGCGCAGGGACATGGTGCCGGCGCATACCAGCGCAAGCTGCGCTCCGATGGGCCGAACCATTCCATTGGCGATGGGAACGGGATGAATCTTTTCTGCCAGCGATGGATGGCGGCGAATTTTTTGCCGCAAAATTTCATGAATTTGTTCGGTGGGATAGGGACAGATGGCTTCCCACCGGCCATCGTCTTCGACCAGTCGGGCAAAGGTATCCAACATGGTCGGAAAATTGTGGCAAACCATGGCGCGGCGACTGCCAGGAAGGAGCAGGATGCGATGGTTTTCCTCGTAGCAAACTGGGCTGGGACAATTTCGTCGGGCAAATGGATGGCCAACGCACGTGGTGGGAAGGTTCGTATCGCTAAAAACAGCTACTTCAAAGGGAAATAGCACTGCCAGCGCATCCAGCATGCTGGCCATGGCAAAGCGACGATTGGGACCCCAGGCCCATACCTGCGGTGCAACGTAGTGGTAGAGGGCAACGTCGCCACCACCGTGCACGGAAATGTGCAATTTAGTCAGCCGCTTGGCGATGCGCAGGTGCAGGGAAGGCGAATCGATGAAGCACACCCGCCGCGGCCTGTGGCGGCAAATCCAGTGGACGGCGGCACGGAAAAAGCGCAAAAAGAAACAGCCTTGGCGCAAAACTTCCCAGATGCCCATGGCCGCATGGTTGGCGAGTGGAAATAGAAATTGGGCACCGCTTAGCCGCATGCCATCGCCGCCAATTGCGCAGATGATGGCTCCAGGATTTATGGCGGTGTATTCCCGAATGAGCTGTGCGCCAAGTTCATCGCCCGAACATTCGGCTGCCATGACCAGCAAATCCACCCGTCCACCGGGATTAGGCAGCTCTATTACATCGGCATTTCCCATCGGCCGGATGAGGATGGCAGCCGGCCGATTGCTGTCAATTCCCATTCCATCGGGCCAATTCCCAGGCGCGCACCACATTTCCCATCAGCATGGCAACCGTCATTGGACCGACGCCACCAGGAACCGGCGTGATGGCCTGGCAAAGCGGGGCAACGGCAGCAAAGTCCACGTCCCCAACTGGTCGGCGGCAACCATCCGGGCCAGTGACAGCGGTTTGTCCCACGTCCACCACAATCGCACCTTTCCGTATCCAGGATGGCCCGACGAGATGGGCACTGCCAGCTGCCACGACCACCACATCAGCCGACCTGCACAGCGACCTGGCCAGATCACCGCTTTTGCTGTGGCACACGCTAACCGTGGCATTGACGCTGCGGCTCTGCAGCAGCAGGGCAAGGGGACGGCCGACGATGGTGCTGCGGCCAACGATGGCCACATGCCGACCCTCCAATTCTACGCCGTAGGCCCGAAGCAGGTGCAAAATTCCCAGTGCCGTGCAGGGAACAAACCCATCCGACCTATCCAGGGCCAGCAGCCCAAAATTGTGGGGATGAAAGCCGTCCACGTCCTTGGCCGAATCCACCGCGGCAAAGGCCAATTCCTGAAGTTGTCGATTGGGAAGGGGCGCCTGTACCAGGATTCCGTCGATGGAATCGTCCCCATTCCACCGCTCCAATTGGGACAAAATGATTTCTGGAGCGGCATCCCGATCCAAATGGGCCAGTAAGGAACGGATGCCAAGGGATTCGGCAACCGCCCGCTTGCGTGCAACGTAAAATTGCGAAGATGCCTCCTCCCCCACCCGCAAAAAGGCAACGCAGGGAGGCCGGCCGGGCCGGTCAAGGCGTGGCCGCAGTTCCTGCAAAAACTTTTCTGCAACAATTTTCCCGTCCAGCAGCTGCGTGGCCATCATGTTTCCGCCGTAAACACCCGCACATTTTCCAGACCAAAAATTTTTTCACTGAATTCATCGCCGGGCGGCGTATTGTCCAAAGCCCTTTCCACCATTGCCATGCGGGCATCCAAATTATCCACCATGGCCACAAAGACTCCCTCCGGCGAAGAAGGCAGCACGGCCGCACCGTACTCCTGCAACCCTTGATGGCTCAGAATGATATGTTCCAGCCGTAAAGTTAGGCCATCCTCCAGGCCACAGGCCAGGGCCGCCTGCCGCACGATGCGATAGCCCAGCACGACATGTCCTTCCAACCGACCGATGGGCGTACGGTCATAGACACCATCGCCTCCGTATTCCCAGGCTTTGCCAATGTCGTGCAGCACCATGCCGGCGATGGCCAAATCTGCGTGAATGAATGGGTAGCTGGACAGGAGGGAAATGCCGGCCCTGGCCACGTGGACCGTGTGTTCCAAAAGGCCGCAGCGGTAGGCATGGTGCATGGAAACGGCTGCCGTGTTGATCCAAAAAATTTCTCCCACGTCATCCAGCGCGCGCCACACGGTCTGGCGCAATTTTTCATGGCCGATGCGCCCTATCTGGGACAGCAGCTCCTCCCGCAGTGCGATGGTCGATTCCTTTGGGCCATCATAGAGGTCCGCATCTACCCTCCGTTCCCGAACCTCATCCGGCGAAACGGAGCGCAGCGACTGGATGCGGGGGCTCAGTCGATCGTTGTAAAAATCCACCAATCCACCGACCTCGAGGATTGTGCCCATTGCCAGCCCGCTGAGCAGGCCAAAGCCGGACCCATCCTCAAAAACATTGAAGGAAATTGTGCCGTACCTATCCCCTACCTCGACGCTGAGAAATGGACGACCATTTTTAGCCGTGCGCCTGGCAACGGAGCGCAGCAGAAAAAAGCCCAAAAAAGGGGTTCCATTTATCCGTGACCCACGCAAATCCCGCGAATTCAACCATCGCCCTTCCCCCGTTGCCTCCCTTGCCATCGGCCACAGGCTGGAAGTGGCCAGGCACAAGTCAAGTCATGAACGCACAACCGCCTGCTCCAACCTTTTCCAGGCCAGCTCCGCCAACCATCAAAAATGCCGGCAACAACCGAATCTTTGTAACAATGCGCCCAACCTAAAATTTTCAAAAACTTACCCCATCCAAGTGCCATGGCAAACAACTTTGCACCGCAGGTGTGCCAAACAATGCGTTGCCACATGTGGTGCCATTTGGCGCGGAGAAGATCAAGCCGGCCTAGGCCGGTCGGTTTTCATGGCAGTGCCGACGCAGTCGAATGTTGCCAGCACGTCATTGGACGGTCGACTGTCAAGAAAGCTTGTGCCGACAATTGCCAGCGAAGATAAAAAAAATGCGGGAACTAATTCGTAGAGTTCGATAGGAGGAAAATTTTTCCACAAAATTACCGCAAGGCCCCCCGCAACAATTCCTGCCAACACACCCTTTTCCGTGGTTCTTCTCCAAAAAAGCGAAAATAGTAGGGCCGGGCCAAGGGATGCGCCAAAACCTGCCCAGGCATAGCCAACCATGTGCAGAATGAAGTTGTGCGAATTTTTTGCCATAAAAAATGCCAGCAACGACACCAACCAAACAGCTATTCGGCTGACATGGAGAAGCTCACGACTATTTGCACGTGGCCGAAGCAGCAGTCCATAAAAATCTTTTGAGAAGGAAGAAGCTGCCACCAGCAGCTGGGAAGACGTGGTGCTCATGATGGCGGCGAGGACTCCCAACAGAACCAGATTGAGAAGAAACGGCGAAAATACACGATCCCCTAGCACGAAAAAAATGTTTTCCACATCCGTCCCAGTAAGTTGAATTTCCCCACATAGCCTTCCCAAAATTCCCACCAGCATCGCCGCTAAAAGTGACCAGGAAACCCACTGCATGGCGATGTTCCGTGCCAATGGGACACGGGAAATCTCTTTCATTGCCATGAAGCGAACCAGTATGTGGGGCTGGCCAAAATATCCTAAACCCCAGCCCATTAGAGAAATAATTGCAATAATGGAAAGTTTTTCTCCGCCAATGCCATGGCCAATGCTGAAAAAAAATGGCGGAGCAAATTGCAGTGCATGGGGAATGGCGGCCACTCCCCCAAGGCAATGGAAGGCGGCAAATGGGACGACGAGAACGGCAAAGAACATGAACATTCCCTGGATCGCATCTGTCCAACAAACCGCTAAAAATCCACCCAATGCCGTGTAGGTTATCGTCACAAGCGCCGCAAGGGCGGTGGCTAGAACCTGGTCCATGGAAAGGATGGATCCCAAAAATCGGCCGGCGGCGGCGAAGCCGGCGGCAACGTAAAGGATAAAAAAGATGAAAATAAAAATTCCCGACACGGCTCGAATGGTGCTGGAATTGGAACAAAAGCGGTGCTGCAAAAAATTGGAAATTGTCAACGAATTTCCGGCAATTTCCGCATAGGCACGCAGGCGGGCCGCCACCCATTTCCAATTGCAGTAGGTCCCTGCAGTGAGTCCGGCCACAATCCAAAATGCGGCATTTCCAGCACAATAGGCAAACCCTGGCAATCCCATGAGTAGCCATCCGCCCATGTCCGATGCCTCCGCACTGAGTGATGTTACCCAGGGACCTAGCCGGCGGTCCCCCAGGAGGTAGTCGGCAATGCTTCGATTTCTATGAAAGAAATAGGCACCTATCCCCAGCATGGCGGTGAAATATAGCACAAGCGTCGCCAAGAAGGAAGGGAGATGGAGCGAACGAAATTCCACGGCGGAACGGAACAAACGTTGCCCGGTGTGTCAACGTAAAATTCAGCCACTAACCCGCTTCCTATCTTGAAACATGCATGGCAACTGGGAAATCGCGCCCATTGCCGGATGCGAACGCATGCCGTTGCCGGCCGACGTATCCTGCCAGGCCAGACAAAATTTTGGTTTTACGGCTGCCAGCGCTAT
>JAISOW010000006.1 GCA_031275345.1 Puniceicoccales bacterium | reverse complement strand
TGCCACGTAGCAACATCCCTACGCCAACGCGTGGGAGAACACTGGAATTTTTCCGCCAGCTGGCAGGGAAATTTTGGCGGCCGGGCGTCCTACAGCGACCTGTCCCTGACAGCCGGCTATGCCTTCTGACCACCTCTCTCCCAAAAGTCATCGCCGGGCGGCAATGTCATTTGGCAAAACGGGGAGGATCGTAAAATTTTGAGCCTAGCAGCGGCGGACAAGGCAGTAGAGCCCGGTGGTAAGTCCCAAAAAATTAGGAAGCCAGGCGGCAATGACAGGTGGTAGGATGCGGCCCGTGCCAAGCGCCTGGCAAAGGTTTACGGCCAAATAGAAAATGAAGAGGCAAAGAACGGCACCGGTTGCGGCCAACCAGGTCCTGCGGTGGATCGCGCTGCCCAGTGTAAATGGCAGGGAGCAGAGAAGTGCAACGAGCACACTGCAGCAGCCGGCTGCCAGGGAATGGAGCGGAAGTTCAAAAAAAATGCGGTCTGGATCATTGGGGGGGATTGGTCCAAGGATGCTGCGCAGATCGGCAAAGGAAAGGTCTCGAATGCGGCGTCTGGCTAGAAGCATTTCCCGCGGCGTTTCCAAAAAATCATGGTAGGTTTGTTCGGCTAAAAACGGTGGCTGGTGATTGCTCGAAATGGCCGCAGCATCCCGTTCCCGCACCCCAAAAAGTGTCCAAACACCGTTGCGAAAGGACGCCCTGTCGGCGCGGATATGGCGAAAATTTGGGCCCGATTCGGCGATAAAAATCGATTTGGCCTCCGCTCCATCCAGCTCACCAACAATCCATAGCCGGCCCCTATGGCTATCGTAGGCAATGTGGCGGCCAATTTGTGGATGGGTTTTTGCCCAAATTGCTCCGGCCCGGTTCGCAGCCCAGGAAATGGGAAAAATGTGCAGTAAGAATAGTGCGGCTGCGATGGCCAACGCACTCCACCACAGCGGGCGAACCATGGCCCATCCCGATAGGCCAACCGCCCGCATGGCCAAAATTTCCCGATTTCTCTGCAGGCGGCCGAGGGCGAAGAGGGATGCCACGAAAACTGCCACCGGCAAGGCCGTGGGGAGCAGGCCAGGCAGTAGCAGCAGATGGTAGCTCAAGACGATGTGCGGTGAAGCGCCGCAGCGAAGCCAGTCCGGCATGGCGCCGTGAAGGGTTTCCAGGAATAGGATGCCCAAAATTGCCAGCGTTGTCAGCAGCAGCGGCCCAATCCACCGGGACCAGACGTAGCGGGAGAGAATCACGGCCACGTATAGGGGAAAAAAAAGAAAATGTCATGGGAAAAAAGCATTGGCAATTTTGCCAAAACGTCTTCCCATGTGCCATGCGAATACGGCGCGTGGGGATCCTGACGGCGGGCGGCATCGCCCCCTGCCTATCGGCGGCGGTCGGTTCCCTCATACTGGGCTATGCGGAGCGGGACCCGGCGGTTGAAATTCTTTGCTATCGCCATGGCTATGCCGGTCTGCTGCTGGGAGATAGCATTGTCGTAACCGGGGAGGTGCGAAGTGGGGCAGAGCGGTTGCTTCACTTCGGCGGCAGCGCCATTGGCAATAGCCGGGTACGGCTGGAAAATCGGGAAGATTGCATTCGACGCGGGCTGGTACGGCCTGGCCAAGATCCGCAGATTGTTGCAACGGAGCGAATTGTGGCAGATGGTATCGACGTGCTCCACACCATCGGCGGCGATGACACCAGCGCGGTGGCGGCCGAATTGGCCAAAGTGCTCGAAAAAAATGGCCATGGGCTGGCGGTTGTGGGGCTGCCAAAAACCATCGACAATGATATCCAGCCGATCGTAAAAACGCTCGGCGCGGACACGGCGGCCGATGAAAGTGCAAAGTTTTTTACGCACATTGCCAACGAATGCACCACCAGCCCGCGCATGCTCATCGTCCATGAGATCATGGGCCGCAACTGCGGATGGCTCACGGCGGAGGCCGCCCTGCGCTATCGCAGCTGGCTAGGTCGGCAGCAACTACTCCCATCCATTGGCCTGGCCAGAGAGCGCTGGGATTTGCATGGTGTGTATTTGCCAGAGCTTGCCTGGGACCTGGCCAACGAGGGAAGGCGGCTGGCCAATGTGATGGATGCCGTGGGAAATGTGAACATCTTCGTGGCCGAGGGTGCCGGAGCAAAAAATGTTTTGGAGGAAATGGAAAAAGATGGCATAAAAATTCCTCGCGATGCATTTGGCCATGCACAACTTGACCGAATCAATCTGGGCCAGTGGCTTGGGGAACGGCTGGCAAAGGTTGTGGGCGCGGCCAAGGTGCTGGTGCAGAAAAGCGGCTACTTTGCCCGTTCCGCCGCACCCAATGCCGAAGATTCGCGGTTGATTCGTGAAACTGTCCACCTTGCCATCGATTCTGCCTTCCGCGGGTTGTCCGGTGTCGTTGGCTGCAGCCAGGAAATGAATGGCCAGCTCAGTTTAATCCCATTCGACCGCATCCGCGGTGGCCGAAAATTTGATCCAACAATCGGCCCATTTGCCGAACTTCTTCGCTCCATTGGCCAGCTTTCCTAGCATCTGCAACGAGCCATGGCAGCGGCATATCCAAAAATTCTTGGCAAAGACTATCCATTTGCACCGCGTTTTGTCCACCTGGCGGACGGCAACCGTCTCCACTACGTGGACGAAGGCCGTGGCGGTCTTGTGCTGTTCCTAGCCGATGCACCATCCTGGTCTTTCCACTTCCGCCGTCTGATCCAGGATTTGGCAGAAAATTTTCGCTGTCTTGCACCCGACTATGTCGGCTTTGGCCTGTCGGACAAGCCACCCGGCATTCGCTATTCGCTGCACACAATGGCAGATAATGTGGTAGAGTTTTGCACAAAGATGAATGTGGGGAAATTTCATCTCGTTCTCCACGGTTGGGGTGGATTGCCCGGCATGGTGGCTGCCCTGCGCTGGCCAGAGCGGGTAAAACGCATTGTCCTGCTCAATGCCAACTGCTTTCCAGAAGTGGCACAGTCTACGGACATGGCCCTTGCCCGCCTACCATTTCTGGGCCATCTGCTGGTGCAGGGTTTGAATCTTCCGCTGCGCCGCCTGGCCGCATTGTCCCATCCACATCCGCGCATCCGTCGCTGCTATTCTCTGCCCTACAACACCTGGAAGTCCCGTGCACCGGTCCACAGCCTTCTTCAAAATTTACCATCGGTTGGCGATGGTCCATTTCTTGACCCGTGGCTGCGGGAATTGCAGGAACGGTTCTATCTCCTGTCGGCCAAGAAGGTTCTTGCATTCTGGGGAATGGCGGATGCCGTGTTTGACGATGCCGTGCGGAAACGATGGAAGGAAATTTTTGATTTTTGTAAAACTTTTGAATTTTTTGGCATCGGTCGCCAGGTTCTGGAGGGCGAATACGACCTCATTCTACCAAAACTGCGCCGCTTTTTGCTGGGTGGTGAAGATGTGCAATTGCCACAGCCATAGCAGGTACGGGATGGCATGCATCGCTCATTGTTGAAATTAAAATGCAATTTTGAAAATTTTCAATGGGCCAAAATTCCTATTTTTCAGCCTTGGCCGCTGGCCGCCGCATTGCCGTGCTGGGCATGGGCGTGACCGGATTGGCCGTGGCGCGATTTTTTTCCAAAAACGGCATTGCCTTTACAGCCCATGATTGCAACCCGCTGGCCGGCGGAGGGGAATTTGCCATAGCATCCACATTTTTTCCAAATGGTTCCGAGCTGGTGATCTACAGCCCTGGCCTACTCCATTCCCCCTGGCTTAACCTGGCAAAAAAAATGGGCTGCCACTGCCTGGGTGAGCTGGACCTGGCACAGCTGTTCCATGCCAATCCGACGATCGCCGTAACGGGAACCAATGGAAAAACTTCGACCGTGACCATGCTGGCCGCGCTCCTTTTCCATGCGGGACGGCGCTTCCGAGCCACCGGAAATTTGGGCCATGCTGCCATCGATGCCGTTCCCACATTTGCGGCCGATGCCAACCTTTGGAACCTGTGTGAGGTGAGCTCATTCCAGGCCCATGGCCTGCGGCACATGGCTCCGCGGCACGTGCTTTGGACAAATTTTGCGGAAAATCACCGCGATCTGCACCCATCGCTGGAAGACTATTTTTTTGCAAAGTGGAACCTTTTGGAGCGCTGCCAGGAAACTGCCTTCGTCGGGGAGGATGTGGCCGATTGGGCAAAATTTTTTGGCCAGTCGCTGCCGGCCAATGCCATCATTTGTCCTGCGTGGGAGGGGAAATGCGACCATCCCTTTTTGCAGATGGCGCACCAACGGGAAAATTTTTCCCTCGTCCTGGCGCTCGGGCAACATCTTGGCTGGGACATTGGATGGATTTTGGATGCCATGATGGCCAACCTTCAACCGCCACCCTACCGGCTATTTAGGCCAATTTTGCTCAACAACTGGGAACTGTGGAACGACTCCAAGGCAACCAATGCGGCTGCCGTCCTGCGGGCCCTGGACCAGGTGCAGCGGCCCGGCATTAGGACCGTGTGGATCACCGGCGGCAGTTCCAAGGGCGAAAGTTGGAAAAATTTCTTGCCCATCATTCGGCGGGTTGACCACGTGCTGTGCTTTGGCGGTGTTGGCGAATGGATTGCCGCGCTGGCCGGTCCGGGTAAGGCCGAATTACTGCCAACGGCTTCGGCACTATTTCCCCGCCTGCGCCAGCTTGCCAGCAACGGCGGCGGTGGCACTGCGTTGTTTAGTCCCGGATTTGCCAGCTTTGACCTTTTTTTAGGCTATGCCGAGCGGGGCAGATGGTTCGACGGCGGCGTGGCCGGTGCTGCCACGGTGGACGGTGAAATTTCGTAAAATTTGCCATTTTTGATTGCAGATCTGCCATCCCACGCTGTAGTTGCCGTGGACATGGGTGTGCTGCAGCGGGGTGGATTTGTCCTGGCCCCAGGGATTTCTTTGCTTCTTTTAACCGGCTGTGCTGGTTTTTTTTCCGACACCCACCGTGCCACCCTTCCCCCATCCACCTACACGCGTACCACGTTGCTGGGCGATGGAGGAGAAACAGGTCTGGCGGAGCGGCAAATGGTGCGGCCACGCAGACCAGCCGCCGTGTCCTTCGAAAGCTACACGGTTGTGCGTGGAGATAGCCTTTGGAGTGTGGCACGAAAATTTGGTGTGCCACTGGGGGCACTTCTTGAAACAAACGGCCTTGGCCGGGATGATGTCCTGCGGGTTGGCCAGGAGCTGCGCATTCCATGCCGCCCCCAGTCTGGGCCGGCCGGAGAGATCTACGTGGTGCAGCGGGGTGATACCCTGTCGAGCCTGGCCCGCCGCTGGAATTGTTCCGTTGCCGACATTCGCAGGACGAATGGTTTGGATGGCGACGGCCTGGTATCCGGCCAGCGCCTGACCATTCCGCCCAATGCCGTGCCTGGAACTGCCGCGGTGGGCGGCGGTGGGCCGGCCGTTGGCAGCGGTGGCGATTCCTACGTGGTACGGCGCGGTGACACGCTGTCCTCCATCGCCGCTGCCCGTGGGGCAACGGTGCGCGAACTTTGCTCATTGAATGGAATTTCTGAACCCAATCGCATCCGCGAAGGCCAAACACTGCGTGTGCCAGCCAGGAAGGCGGCCGTGGCGGGGCAGCCGCGGGAGGAGATGGCCAAACCCAGCCCGGTCGCAGCCGCCAAGCCGGCGGCGGCAGTGGCACCAAAACCCGCCCAACAACAGCCGCTTCGTTCGGATGATGACCTGCTGGGTCTGTTCGATGAGGCGGATCTTTTTAGCAATTTTCGTTGACCGGCACAGCCCTGGCGGCGGATGGATGGATGGAAAAATCTTCCCGGTGCATGGCTGTGTTGGCGCAGAACGTTAGCTGCACACCGTAGCATGTTTCCACCTCGCCAAAATATTCTCCAGCAAACTCACGAAGATAGTGCAAAACATCCGGATGGACAACGATGCGCAGAGCTTGCGCCTTTTCTTCCTTTGCCAGCAGCTTGGCTACGACGGCATTTTGTACGCGAATGGCCGTCGTTTGGGGAGCTTCCAGTGTGCCACGGCCATCGCAGTAGGGACAGCTGCGCCTGGTGCCATCGGCCAAGCTCTGGGAATGCCGCTGCCGGGTAATCTGCATCACGCCGAACGGGGAAATTGGTAAAATTTGGAACCTGGCCGTGTCCTTTGCCAGCCCGGCCTGCATGGCATCAAGCACCTTTTTTTGATCGGAGCGATTTTTCATGTCAATGAAGTCAACGATGATGAGCCCTCCCAAATTGCGCAGCCGCAGTTGGCGAATGATTTCATCGGCTGCCTCAAGGTTGACGGCCAGAATTAGGCCACCGTCACCTCCGTCCTTGCGTCTGTGCGAGCCGGTGTTCACGTCGATGGCAATGAGTGCCTCCGTCTCCTCAATGACGATTTCACCGCCGGATGGCAGAGAAACCCGTCTGGCAAATGTCTGCAAAATTTGCTTCTCCACGCCGTAGTGGTCAAACAGCGGCGCTTTTTCTCCGTGCAGGCACACCCGACCGCGCAGGCGCGGTGCCACGGCATCGATGTCCCGCACCAGTTGGTCATAGATTGCGGGCGAGTCGGTCACCACACGGTCCACGTCGTCGGCGAGAAAATCGCGGACTGTCCTGCCCACCAGGTCCGGCTCCTGGTAGAGGAGGCATGGTTCGGTGGAATGTTCCATTTTTTTTGCAACGCATTCCCATTTTTGCAAAAGCAGGGCAAGGTCGCGGACAAAGTAGCGAAGTTTTTTATCGGAACCGGCCGTGCGGATGACGATCCCCATTCCAGCGGGAATTGCCAGCTCCCGCAAAATTCCCTTCAATCGTTCCCGTTCCTCGCCACTTGCAATTTTATGGGAGATGCCGCACTGGTCGTTGAATGGCATGAGCACGAGGTAGCGGCCCGGCAGGGCAATGTTTGTCGTAACCCGCGGACCCTTGCTGCCAATTTGCGCCTTGATCACCTGGACAAGAATTTCAGCGCCAACCGGATAGGCCTTTGGAATGTCCGCCAGGGAAAGTTCGTGCCGACTGCCGGATGAAACAATTTCAAATGATTCGTTGGCCGCCGGCAGCATGTCCCAGTAGTGGAGAAAGGCATTTTTTTCCTGGCCGGTTGTGACAAATGCCGCCTTCAATCCTGGCTCGAGATTTTGAATCCTCCCTTTAAAGATTGCGCCGACCCAGTTTTCGCCGCCAGCCCGCTCCACTTCAAAATTTTCCATGCGGCCATCCACCAGCAGCACCAGCCGTGTGTCCATGAAGTTGCGACCGATGAGCACCTCTCGCAGCTTGCCATCACCCTTGCCAAGTCCCTTGAGCATCCGCTGCAAAAGTGGCCGCCGCTTGGCACGCTCCCTGGCACCGGCTTCCAATTCCCGCCGGTCCACGGCCACCGTCTGTCCTTCCGTCTGCGCCACACCGCGCCCTTCCCAATCCATGGCAGCCGCCTTTCCGGCATCGTTCAATTTTTATTCAAAACGGGAAACTAAATCCAATGCATTACCGCACCTGTCCACGACGGCCATCGCCGCGCCGAACACCGTGCGACAGGCTGCAGAAAAAATCACAAAACTGTCAACCATTTCCTTGGCAATGGTCCACGGGACCTGGCGGGCAGCCTCCAGGGCGACACGTCCAGCACGTTCAATGGTGGCCACGGCCACCTCAGTGGTACAGCTTTTTACGGTTGCCACTGCGGCGGTGGCCACCCTTTCTCTGTCCGGTGGCGGGCTGTTTTTTGCCAAAAGGCCAAAGTTTTTTCAACCATCCCAGCCAGCCATTGCCACGGTGGCAGTGGCACTCGGTCCCTTCCCGGCAAAACGGTTCCCCATCCCGCCGCGGCGGCAGTTGCCGCTGGCGAATCTGGCGCCGGTCCTTTTCCATCCCTCTATCGGCGACGGCCGTGGAATACTTCCCTTCCCGCTCGCCTCCAACCTGCCTGCCGTTTCCTTGAAATGGAATGACGGTGGCACCTTCGCAGGGGCCAATGGCAGGACCACAGCGCTGCGATTCGGCTGGCCGGCGCGCATTGCTGACGATTGGATTGCGCCGCCGCCTGGGGGAACGTGCCGCACCAGGTCCCGGCTGCGCCGGCTGCTCCGATTGGGATTCTGTGAATTCAGGCATTTTGCTTATCTCCTCCGTGGGCTCACACCGCGCCAACTTGAAATCTAGCCGTTGCAAAAATATGCGAAAAAACTCGCCGGCGGTGGCGGACGATTTTCATCGTTTCCGTAAAACCCTGTGCCGGGCGGTGCTCCGCTCCCACGAAACCATAGCGACATTTTCCTTGACCCTGTCGAGCAAAAAGTATAGCGGTCGGTCCGTGGGTGGGGACATGCTGGAGGATCTATTTGCCATGCAGACCGCCCTAGGACGGGCAATTGGCATAGATCCTGCGGCCACGGAACCAGAGCTGCGCGACACATGGGTTTTGAACTATGCCCGCGCCCTGCAGCAGGAGGTGGCAGAACTCGTTGACTGCTTTCCCTGGAAATGGTGGGCCAGCTACCAGCAGCTGGACCTGCAAAATGCGCGGGTGGAGGTGGTGGACATTTTGCACTTTCTCATCTGCATTGCCCAGACGCTTGGCATGGGGGCACAGGATCTGTACGCTGCCTTTGCCAAAAAACACGAGGTAAATTTGCAGCGGCAACGGGCCGGCTATGCGGTGAAAAATCCGGACGATTCGCGCCACATCTAGCAGAATGGGATGGATGCGGCTTCCACTGGAATGCCTGCCAAAAAGCCTAGCCCTGGTTGCGAAATAGGGTCTGCACGCCCTGGGATGCCTTGTCAGCCGTCTTTGCAGACAGATCATTCATGTAGGCTAGCTGGGTCAGTTGAAATTGTACCTGGATGAGGTCGCCCATGGAGAGACTGCCATGGCCAACAAGGTTTGTGATGTCTCCCACAATTCTATCAAAGCCGGCGCGAAAGTCCGACAATGGTGCCAGCATCCTGCTGTACACCGATCCTCCCCCATCCGTCGCCTGTGCCGCATGGCGGCTGCCGGCGCCGTGGAAATCGGCAAGAAATTGCGACACGTCCACCATCTGCACACCGGTGGGTGCTCCCCCCGCACCGTCGTTCGTAACCGTCTGCACACCTTCTGCCATTCCAGTCTCCCCCTAGCGCCTGCCCCGCGAACGCAGGTAGGCAAAATCTTCCGTTTTTAACTGCAGGGCGAAGGCGGTTGCCTCCGGATCCGTGCCATCCTGCACCACCTCGTCGATAAGCAGCTCGCTTTCCGCAAATGCTCCCGTCATGCGGTAGATCATGACGCACATTACCTTGACAATCTGACTATTCGGATTGAGTGGCATCGCCTTTTTTACCAGCAACTCCAGCGCATCCGACAATTTTCCCTGGTTGATGAGAGCCATTGACAATCCAATCAACGGCAGTTCCGAATTGGGCCGTACGGCCGCAATTCCTTCAAAAATTTTCCTTGCCATGCTCGGCTTGCCCTGGCCGCAGGCGACGTAGCCCAGCTGCATAAGCGTTTGTAGCCACTCCGCCCGCAGGGAGACAAACGCGGAGGGAATTTTTGACCCTCCGCCATCTCCTTCGCCATCGGCCTCCATGGCAGGCCCTAGCGGATATTTTGCGTGGTCTTTGTCAGGGTATCGCCGGCGGCGCGGAGGGTACCCGTTGCCAGGCCGGAGGTCACGCCCCAGGTCTGCACCATGCCCTGCACCTTCAGCAAGGTCCCCTGGTCAATCGTGCCTGTGCCGGACAGCGATTGGATTTCCGAATTCAGATCCGTCTCCTGTTTTGCCACCACCTGGACCAGCACCTTGTATAAATTTTCCATCGTTGAGACGCTGGCCACATCTTTTGCCGTATTCCATAGATCTGATGATACTGCCATGTATTCTCCTTTTTACTTGTTTGCCGTGCCCCTAGGGGCGAAAATTCTTTGCAACGGAAGTTGCCGCCACCACAGCTTGGCGAAAGGCTTCAAGGGCAAAAAATTGGGCACCATCCACCCCGCCCCGCAGCAGCCGTTCCACCTCGCCTCTGGCCGCCGCCAACTGGTTCAACACTTCCCGCATGCGGACGGGATTGGCCAATTCCGTCTCCAGAGGCACCAGCCTGATTTTTTCTTTTTTTTCGCTGTGGTAGGTTGGTAGCGCATTCATTGCAGTGCCTCGAGGTGCATGGTTACCTGCCTGCCATCCCTGCTGAGCCGCAGCCCGTCGACGGCAATGGCATCCACCCGCCAGCCGCTGGGAAGGAAGGATCCGTGGAAATAACGCTTGCCATCGGCCGTCGCCACCCAGCTTAGGCCACCCGAGCTGATGGTAATGGATTGAATTGCGGATGGAAAGAATGAATTGTTGGCCGTTTCCGTCTGTGCCGACATCATCTGCACATCAAAGTCCAGCACCACACTGTCACCAAACGTGCGGACAAATTCCTCCGCCGCACGCCGCCAATTTTCCAGCTGCAGCACGCTCAATTTTCCGGAAAAGCGCACCTTTCGCTCCTCGGGAACCACGGAAATGGTACTCCCCAGCGCATGCTGGCTCAGGGTTGCGGCGGTGAGTGCCAAAATTCTATCCGGCGTGAAAACGTCGCTTCGAATTTGCTTTACACCAGGGACATCTGTCACTAACCGATCCCGCAGCTGCTGCCAGCGATCTGCATTGTACATGTAGCCAGCTATTGAATACACACCGGGCTGCAGCGTAACAACCCGCAGCCGCGCATCCACCGTATGCAGGACAGCCTCAATGCTTTCCACAATCTTTTCTCCGCTCCGCACCCGCAGCTGCGCATTGGGATAGGTGGCCATCACCGTGGACCGCAGCTCTCGCAATTCCATGTTGGTGGGAACGTAGCCATCCACCACCAGCCGTCCCTCTTCAAGAAATGCGGTCACGGCTGGAGCAAAATTCATGGCCGTAATCTGTGCCTGCAAAATCTTTTCCACCTCGAGCAAAGAAAGCTTCTTTTCCTCCGGCCGAAGCACGATGGTCGTTACGATCCAGACCGATACCATTGACACGGTCAGCAGGATGCGAACCAGCAGCCGCCGCTTCTTTACCCGCTCCGCTTCCTGCCTAGCCGCCTTGACCGTTTTGACATCCGTCCCGGCCGACTTCATCTGCGGCAATACCTCATCCGGGACCTCCTCAACCACCACCTCCAGCCGCGGCGCGTCGGCGGCGCATAGCCGCGGCCACTCTTCGCCGGCTGGTCCGCCAACAATCTGGCTGGTCCCAATGGTCACAAATTGAAATGGCAGCAGGTCCACCGCCCCATCGCCGATGGCCTTGCCGTCCACAAATACCCGGCCGCCAAGGGAGCGGATGAATGGTTTGCCGTCCGCCAGGCCAATCTCGGCGTGCTCCGCCTCCACCAGAGAATCGACCAGGACCACATCCGCCCCATCGCCGCTTCCAATGATAACCCGCGGATCCTGTTCATCCAGCAGCATCTCCGCACCGGCATGGGGCCCTGAGATCAGACGCAATAGAAAGGAGGTCACACCTTCATCTTCCTCTTGCCGCCCCTCAGCCACCATTGGAAGGAAGTTTGCCGTGGTAAAGATTGGCAGTCAATGGAAAAGTTTTTTTCACCATCCCATTTCGGTGGGTAAAAATTTCCCATTGACACGCCGCCATCCCAGGGTAGCAAAGGGATGGCGGGGAGTTAGCTCAGCTGGCTAGAGCACCGGCATCACACGCCGGGGGTCGTGGGTTCGAATCCCCCACTTCCCACCACGCATCCAGAGCGGTTTTCAGGACAATTCATTCTTGTCAAGAACAGCCGTGTTGGCTTACTTTCTCCGAAGTTTTCGCCATTTAACCACCAGACTTGTTTTCCAACCAGATAATTCCCCTAAAAAATTTCCCTTGCCCCTCTGCCTACACCTCTCTTCTTTCGCCCCTTGGAGAATCACCGTCAAAACTTCGGGAGCCCGCTCTGGTGGCTCGTTTTAATTGATAGTGAAAAATCCAGTTTTCCTGAAATTTTCCTGGAAATTTGAGAAATCGGGGCAGGGATTAAAAAAATGCTAAAAACCTCAGGGTCACTAGAAATGCCGTTGAACGGTGCGCAACGAAAAATTTCACGACCGCAAAATTTTCCCAAAAATGGCGTCAGACAGACCAAAAAAATTTATGAAGGCCCCCAAAACAATCAGGAAAAACCCACTAGCGACTCGCATGAGGGTCGTTAGCGGCGGCTACATGCCACATCTGCCACACCCACACTTGCCCATGGATTCCAATCACCCATATGACACCAAGAATGAATCCAATGAGAAACAAAATAATCATTTCGTGGGGTGTTTGCATTTTACATTAGCAAAGGTCAGGTAAAAACTTTTTCGGTGCGCGCGCGACCTCCACCTGCTCGAAATTTTGGCTTAGATCGCAAAGTTTTTGAGAATGCAAAAAATTTCCCTTGTAGCCCAAGAGTCTCTCCATCACAATCATGCCATATATGCAGGATGCATGCGCGTTTGACTGTTGGCGGCCGAGGGCCCTGCCCCTGAACTTGCGCCATTGGTTTTCTTGACTGCCACAATGCGCATCCAAAAATGCGATCCATGGATATGGGTGTGCGAGCGACGGCTGGTGCGGATTTTTCTCCCGTTGTCGGCAATTTTGATTCCGTTCCCATCGTCCTGGCCTGCAATGGTAGCTACGTGGAGCAAACGGTCGTGGCGATGCATTCCATCCTGGCAAACCGCGGCGCGGACGATGAATGTTACGAACTGCACGTGCTGGGTCTGTGCCTCACCCGGCGGCAGTTGCAAAAGTTGCGGTCCGTTGCAGATCACCACCATCGGTGCCGCATTTTTGCAAAAAATGTGGATCCGCAGGCCACCATTGCCGGCTGTCACTGCGTCGGCCACTATTCGGCGGCCGCCAACCTGCGACTGCTCATTCCTGACCTATTTCCAGACAAATCGCGTGCCCTGTGGCTGGATTCGGACATTTTGGCAGTATCTTCGCTGCAACCTCTGCTGACCATGGATTTGGGAGAATGTTACCTGGCTGCTGTGAGGGAGATGGATGCAACGGGCCATGCCAGATTGGGAGAACGGCTTGACCTTCCCACCCCGGCCAATTATTTCAACGCTGGCGTGCTGCTCCTTCATTTGGATGCAATGCGCCGGGATGCAGTCCATCGGCACGCCCTGCAACTCTTGCAACGGCAGGATGCAAGGCAGATGCTGCGCTTTCCCGACCAGGATGCTCTGAACTTGGCGGCATTTGGCCGGGTGCACTTTCTTCCACCGCGGTGGAATTGTTTTGCCAACGGTGCACTGGACAGCTGTCCTTCCGACCCTGCCATCATCCACTTCGCTGGTTCGAAAAAGCCATGGAACATGCTCATCGCATCGGGCAAACACCGCGAACACTATTTGCTTTACCATCGATTTGAAAAAAGTTGTTGCAAGGATCGTCGCCATCGCATCGCGCTATTTTTCCGCCGTCTCGTTTTTGCCGCACCGCAGCATTTCTTTGGCCTGCGGGATCTTGTGCGCCTAGCTCGCTACGCATTGCGGCGAAGATTTCGCCGCCGCACAGGCCGGCCACATCTGCAATGATGTGTGGTCCAAAAATTTTTATCCCGTTCGCGGTGCGCGGCGGCCAATGCCGGTATTGGCTTGCCTTTTGTAAAAAATTTGCCAGGCGCACCGGCATTCCATGGAACAATATTCGTCGCTCCAGCGTGCTCCACTGCTCCTGCCACTGGCAGCCCTCGCATTGGGCATGTTGATTGCCATGGGTCACGCCGCACCTGCGCTGGTCTTGCTCCTAATTTTGCTCCCATGCCAATGCCATAGATCGCGTCGAATGGCGCTGATTCTGCTGGCAACGGCACTGCTGGGCTGGGCACTGGCGAAGGTTCGGGCAGAGCGGCCATTGCAACCCAGCTGGCTCAATCGTCGACAAAAATTTTCCATTTATTTGGAACGCTGCACTTTGCGCACCAATGCCTCGGGCAGACGCATCCACGGTTTTGGCCGTCTGGTTCTGCAAAATGGTTCGGATGGCCAGCAAATCTACTACAATTTGTCCCTGCCAGACAAGCTACCACGGCCCATCGTGGGTCAGCGCATTCAGGTCCTGGCCAAAATACGGCGAACGACACCATCCGGGCCAACATTTGAACGCTACCTGCTAGAGACCGGTGTGTGCCATCGCGTGGTGCAGGGAAAAGTTTTGTCATTGGGCCCTGTTCCGCCATTTGCCA
Organism: Puniceicoccales bacterium; assembly: GCA_031275345.1. Classification (GTDB taxonomy): domain Bacteria; phylum Verrucomicrobiota; class Verrucomicrobiia; order Opitutales; family JAIRLM01; genus JAISOW01. Next base: position 89,307 of record JAISOW010000006.1, on the reverse strand, counting down.
AATACCTGGCAGCTGCACATGATCGCGCCCTACGATCCCTACAATTTGGCCTGCCACCACATTCTTCCGAGGCTGGCATCTATGGGGCCATGTTGCTCGGCGACCGCTCTGCCATGGATGCCGGCGATAAAAATACCTATTCCCGGGTCGGCATTGCCCATCTTTTTGCGGTCAGTGGGCTGCACATCGGAGTAATCGCCGCCCTGCTTGGCACATTGACCAAACCTTTGCCACTGCCGCAATCGGCACTGTTCCTGCTGCGCATGGTTCCTTTGATGGCCTTCGTACTTCTGGTGGGGGCCAGCCCGTCATCCGTCCGCGCCCTTGCCATGGTGTCGTTGCTGTGGCTGGCACCTCTACTTTCCCGCCGCGCCAGCGGCCTGTCGTCGCTCACACTGTCCGCCTTCGCCACACTGCTATTGTCACCGACCAGCCTGCTGTCCACCAGCTTTCAATTTTCCTACGGCGTCGTATTTTCCCTGCTCCTCTATGGTGCCCCACTGGGCAACTGGATTCGCCGCGCGTTGGCTCCCTCGGACCGCAAACATTCCCTACTGCGCCACGGCTGCATCCGAATGGGTCAACTCTTTGCCATGTCCCTGGCTGCCACGCTACCACTCATTCCCTTGTCCCTCTTCCATTTTCAAACATTTTCCCTGGGCGGAATTTTGCTCAATCCGTTGGCAATTCCACTGGCCACGCCGGCCATGGTTTGTGGATTTTCATCGCTTTGCCTCGGTTTTTTTGGCGTTTCCGCCGGGTGCCTGTGCTGCAACACAATTGCCCTTCCCCTGCTGCATTTGATTCACGTTCTGGCCCATGCTGTCGATCGATGGCAATGGGTCACTTCACGGCCGATGGCAATTGGCTGTGGCGGGACGCTTCTCTGGTTTGCCGCCATTGTTGCCACCCTGTGCCGCTGCCGCCGGCCATGCCACCCCCTATTGTTCTGGCTGGCACCGGTTTGTGTCGCCATATTTCCGCCATGCTGGCTGCGAATCTTGGGTTAATAGATTTTGTTCCGCGATGTTCACGTCGTAGGAAGTTGTCATGGGAGGTTCGGCGAAGGGGACGATGGTGATTCGAATGCTTTTTGATAGTCGCTTAGTAGCAGATACAGATAATTAGGGAACAAAATGTGAATGATTCTCGCATGCTTTCTCGTAGCCTCTATATCATACTGCGGCGCATAGTCCGGCGTGAGTATCCGCAGGCCAGGCGATTGAATGCGGCGCAATAGCCACCAGCCGGTCGGTGAGGATACCCAGTCGCCCGGTGACGTAAACGACAGATGGCGTAAACTTTGCAGATTGTTGACCTTCTGTAAATTTTCGTTTCCAGCATAGTGTCGCGCTCCCCGGCCAAGGCCGAGAGGATTGAAACAAATTGAAAGCCACCCATGGCGCACGGCCAATACGCTGGCCGGAACAGACCCCAGAGAATGGCCGATGAGTAGTGGTTTCACTTCCACATCTGTTCCAAACTTATTCCGACAATCCGTCACTATTTTTCGTACCAGCTCATCGGCACTTTGCAGCTCTCCCATTGGCAGGCCCAGAATATTTTTGATGGCCATTAGGAGTTGGCGAAACAGGGAGCCACTTCTAAGGCCGAGGAAAAAGATGGGTAGCAGGAGAACCTTTCTATTCCCATCCATTTCGGAAGAAAGTGAATCTGGCGGCATGCAACAAAAATCTTCGCTATACTTGGCAACGATGGCGCCGCCGTGAGCAATGGAAGTCTTCGTCACGCAATGGGACGTCAAAAATTCGCCGGCCAATTTCAGCACGGGCTTGATGGTATTGTATTCTGTGGGCGAGAGGGATAGAGCATTTCTGAAGTTAGTCCGGCTTTGACTACAAATATTCATCATAATCAAAAGTTCACAAAAAATTATCGTTTTGTCAATGTAAACACTACCCTGTTTCCAAAACGGTCCCAAAACCCGCCATTGATTGGGGTCCACGCCGACTAGTGCAATGGCGGAGCCTACGCCATGCCTATCGACATTGGGTTAGTGCAGCAACGGCCACGGATCGTGTCGGTTTTTTTCTTCGTCGCACGGCCGCCAACCTATCCCTGATGGCAGCTGCTTCCTCGTAGTTTTCTACGGCAACGGCGAGGCGCAGATGGCTTTGCAGCATCCGAATACCGCCATGGATTGGCTTGCATAGCCTTCCGCGGCGCGCGACGCCAGAAGTTTTACCATTTTCCGTGGCAATTCCATCTTCGGCTGGGCGGAAGCGCTTACCCCTGTGCCGTGGACTGTGCTGCATTCGGTCGAACAGCGGTGCCAAAAACTTGGAAAAGGCAGCATAGCATCGGTGGCAGCCGAGGAGTCTCCCTTCTTGAAATTTGGCCACCGTAAGTCCGCAATTGGGGCAGACGACCTGGCCAAGGCTATCCCCCAGCAGCTGGCGAAAAAAATTTGCTGACAACATTTTTAATGTCTTTGCATCTTTCCCTAGGCCGCGGCGCAGGGCGCAGGCCGCACAGAGTGGCTGCTGCGTGATCACGCCATCTGCCATCTGCAGCACGTACACCGTTGCCGGTGCTCCGCATTGGGCGCAATTTCCCAAAACCATTTCCTTTTCCATGGCAAAATCTAGTCCGCCGGGTCAGCCGCCGGGTCAGCCGCCGGGTCAGGGGTGATGGGCGTGGCGCGGCGGCGATTGTGTTGCACGCGGGGAGATAGCGTGGCTCCAATGCTGCGGCCGGCCAGTCTGGGGGGAGAATCCAGCGACCCAAACTCTTGCAGGTCCTGGATGGCCCGCTGCACCACCTGAAACCCAAGGTCCTGGTGTGCCATCTCCCGTCCCCGAAATTGCAGGGAAATTTTTAATTTAAACCCTTTACCAAGAAAATCGATGGCGTGCCGCACCTTGGTATTGTAGTCACCAACGTCAACGGATGGCCGAAATTTTACCTCCTTGAACCTGGAAGCGTTCGTTTTTTGCTGCCCTTTGCCCTTCTTTTCTTCCTCGTAGCGAAATTTGCCATAGTCCAGGATGCGGCACACCGGCGGATCGCTGGTTGCCGACACCTCAACCAGGTCCAGGCCCATTCCCTTTGCCCGGTGTAGAGCATCCCGTGTCTCCAGGATGCCAAGCTGTTCTCCGTCCGGGCCGATGACCCGCACCTTCGGGACGCGAATTCGCTCATTGCGCCGCGGTCCGCGGTCAAAACGGCCCCGATCGGGCTTTCTGCCACCCCTGGCCACTGCCGGCTTTTTTGGAAATGCATTCGTCATGTATGTCCCACGTTCCGATGGAATGCGCCAGATTCTCCGCGGACCTGGCCCACATGCCTTCCCTATCGTTTCGGCGCCGACGGGGCAAGTTTTTTTCCGCCACATCGGTCTATTTTTGCCAAACGGGTACCACCCTGGAGGCGCGGGGCGGAATCGGACCGCCGAATAGAAGTTTTGCAGACTCCTGCCTTACCACTTGGCTACCGCGCCGAAGCCCCCTTGCTGACCATTTTTTTGCCTTCGCCAAGATAAATTTTTATCCATGCCTCCGGCCAGGCGATTTTTTTCGACGGAAAATCGCTTGACACCCAGGACCGTTTCTTCTGGATGAGACCCTCTAAAACTGGGTAGGTGAGATTCGATGGCGACCACTTGGGCGAAGAAGGAAGAGCACGGTGCGCAGCAAAAGCGGTGGTTTTTGTTCGACGCCAGCCGGGAACATTTGGGGCGCATGGCGGTCCGCATTGCCAACATCCTCCGCGGCAGGCACAGGCCAATCTATACACCCCACGTGGACACCGGCGAGTTCGTCGTGGTGATCAATGCGGCGCAGGTCCAGCTCACGGGCGCCAAGGAAGAAAAGAAGCGCTATATGTTTTACACTGGCTACATGGGCAATGAATACTTTCGCCACGTCGGCGACATGCGGCGGCACGATCCACGCTTCATCGTTGAACATGCGGTGCGGGGCATGCTGCCAAAGAATCGGCTCGCCGCAGCCATGCTGAAGAAATTGAAGGTTTACCCAGGTCCGGAGCATGGCCATGCTGCGCAGCGTCCCATTCCAGCTGAGGAAATTTGCCATGGGCGAAAATGAGGTATTTTTAGGAACTGGCAGGCGCAAGACCGCCGTGGCACGGGTGCGCGTCTCCCGTGGCATGGGAAAATGCTTGGTCAATGGCCGCAGTTTGGACGAGTACTGTAGCCAGCCGGAGTTCGCTCGCCTTGCCCTCAGGTCGGCCAACCTGTTGGAATTGGTCGATCGGGTGGACATCGCCATTCGCGTGGGTGGCGGCGGACTCATGGGCCAGGCTGGTGCAATTTCCCACGGTGTGGCAAGGGCGCTGGTGGCAATGCATCCGGAGATGCGACCAGCCCTAAAAAATGAAGGCCTACTCACGCGGGATTCCCGCATTCGTGAGCGCAAAAAGGCTGGACGGCCCGGTGCGCGCAAACGGTTCCAATTCTCTAAGCGCTGATGGTTGGTTTTGGTGCTTGGCACAGCCGTACCATTTGCCGTTGACAGACCAATGGCCGTGCTTTCCATCACCTGGTGGAGATAGGGGGGTGCCTGTGCCGCTTAAAACGGCGATTTTTATCGGCTGGTTGGCTGTTTTTGCCGATTGGTTGCCTATTGCTGTTGGCGAGCGGTTGCAAGGGACGGTCCGAGGGAGATGGCATTGCCACAACTCTGCGCGTAGGCATTGCCGTTGAGCCGAACACGCTGGATCCGCAGCGCATGATCGACTTTTCTCCCATCTTTGTTGCCCGTGGACTATTTGAAGGCCTCGTAATTTTGGACGAAAATACCTTGGAGCCGCTGCCCGGTGTGGCAGATCGGTGGGAGATTTCCCCAAATGGTCTGGTTTACCGCTTCCATCTGCGGGCCGATGGACGCTGGAGCAATGGACAAACGGTTGTTGCAGAAGATTTTGTCCAGGCAGCGCAGCGCATCCTTTCCCCTGGTCTCGCATCGCCAACCGTGGATCTTTACTACGGCGTAGCCAATGCCCGCGCGTTTTACGAAGGCCACGTTCCATGGGAAAAGGTCGGCATCCGGGCGTTGTCCGATGATTTTTTGGAAATAACACTGGAACGGCCCATGCCCTATTTCTTTTCCTTGCTGGCCCATCCTGCCTGGTCACCTATTCTACGTTCCTGTATTGAAGCCTGTGGCGGCTGGGAACGGTGGGACAATGACTGGGCTAGGCCGGGCAAGTTGGTATCCAATGGACCGTATCGACTAGTGGAGTGGCGCATTGGTGATCGGGTTGTGATGGAAAAAAATCCATTTTATCGAAATGGTATGGAGGCTGGCCCGGAACGGGTCGTTTTTTTTCCAATTGCCAATCAGCAAACGGAGCAAAATGCCTTTGTCGGGGGAGAATTGGACGTTACGTCAACCGTTCCGGCGGACATTTTGGATGCACTGCGCGACAAGCCGGAAAGCGGGCTGCAGGAGACGGAGGCTCTTGGCAGTTTTTACTATCTCTGCAATTGCACCCGTCCCCCACTGGACAACATCCACGTTCGACGGGCCCTGGCCCTTGCCATTGATAGAAAAAAACTGTGCCAGCTTTTGCATCGCGATGGGCGGTTCGTGGCCGGCCATCTTGTGCCACGGGGAACCGGTGGCTATGTCTATGATGGCAAGGAAGTTTTATGGGATCCGAAAATGGCGCGGCAGGAGCTGGCAATCGCCGGCTATCCAAACGGTGTCGGGCTCCCTCCCATGGGCATTACATTCAACACATCCGGCCAGCATCGGCTCATTGCACAGGCAGTGCAGGAGATGTGGCGCGATGTACTCGGCATCGCCGTAGAATTGAACTGCGAAGATTGGAAATCTTTCCTATTTACCCGTCGTTCCGGAAATTTTTTCATTGCCCGCGGTGGATGGATGGGGGATTATAATGATCCCACCACATTTTTAGGACTTTTTTGCGGCGATGCGCCCAACAATTTTTCCCGCTGGCAGGACGGCAACTTTGACCAAAGCATGCTGGCTGCGGAAATGGCACGGGATGGGGAGGAACGGCTTGGACACATTGCTGCGGCCGAGGAATGTCTCATCGGGGCCATGCCCATCATCCCTCTCTACTTTGAGACCCACAAACATCGTGTGGCGAGACGGGTACATGGCTGGCAGCCCAATCTCCTTGACTACCACCTTTACCAAAACGTGCGGCTCGATTCAGAAAAACTTCCCTAGGATCTTGACTCCAGAGAACTTACCAAATAAATGGAGGTGGTGATTGTGGAAAAAAATGGAAGCAATCCGACGCCGATTGGTGGAAAGTGGAAAAATTTCTTGACTGCATCTTTCCCAAAAGGCTTCATGGTTAAGTTGTGAGTATTCCCGTCAATAGACTTGTTTGTCCCGGTCCGCAGTCGGTCAGCCCAAAACCTGAAATTCCGGCTGGTTCTGGCCAGGGTGTCACCCCAACCGACACCCTGAAGACTAACCAAACGATCTCACAGCAATGGCCCCTATCGCCAAAGATCATTCAAAAGCTTGAGGATAGAGAAGATTTGTGGGCACGGCGAATCGGCGATGGAGGGGATGAGGTGTTTAAAAGCAGGCAATTGGAACATAGACAGGATGCTCAGCGCGATCTCAATTCCATAGGAGACTTTTGTAAGCAGGTGATTAAGCATGAGGATTGGCTCATGGGGTACGTTAATAAAAACTGTACAAGTCCTATGATAGGAGCAGTCAAAAAATTTTTTTTAGATTTAAAGGCCGTGCGGGACGGGCAAAGTGATGATCTGCTAAAAACCTGCGGAAGTAATTGGAAGGCGTTGCTTTTGTGTGCGTATTGCCTTAAATGCGTGCGCGCATATGTTAGCGGAAATCCTGTAGAGATAGACATTCGTGATTTTGCGGGAAGCCTTGACAACACGTTAATGGGTCTGGGCGTGCTTAACCCGCCGGTGAATTTTACAGAAATCAAGAAGGAGATTCGTTGCGGAGACATCATCGACCAGTTCAAACGAAAAGAAACCTTGGGAAGATGGATTCTATCGGAAACAATGAAGCTAAAGATTTCAAAATTTCCAGTCGGGCTACGGCCTCAAAAGGAAAAAGAAGCTCAGGAAGGGCTTGATTGTCTAGTAAAATTCATCTCTGAAGTACGCAGTAACATGGAAGCCTTTCAAGGCGTCTTTGCAAAGTTGGACCATTTAACAGAAGAACGGCATAATGACCTAACATCCGCAAATCATAGCAATGATTTATTCATGGCTTGCATGAAGAATGTGAACGTACTTTTTGCTATTGCATATTTCTTGGCAAATGTTACCTTTAATCGTGACCAAACCAAGGTCGAGGAGTTTGTAAATGAAATAGAACGTGCCTTGAAAAGCTTGAATCCGGATGATCCCATGCAGTTAAATGAAGTAGCCTCCGCAAGGCACTGGGGAAAGATTAGGTTCAATTTCCTAAAGACTTAGCTGCCGTAAAAGGCGGCAGTGGTCGCCTTGTTCGCTCCTTTGACCCATTGGCTGTTTTGCAGGCTGGTCCTAACTTCTTCATTCGCCGCCCATCTGCGCCGGCTTTGCCGCGCACTCGCTTCGGATGTTTTACCCTGCCGGGGGCCAGTTGTGATCCACCGGGGCCAGGATTTATAAAACGATTGACAGAACGATTTTATGGAATGCCATTCATTGCGAAATTAAAAGCGTGGCGGCGCGATTGCCATGCGCTGCGATTGCTATGCTCATGCCTTTTTTGACCATCTACTTTGTTTGCAGTTGCCAGTTTTATTCAAAAAAAACGAGCCCCATCCCCAGCAGGTGGCCGGATAGAGATTTGCCATCATTTGCCAAAAATTTCTAGCCGTGGCCCACGTCGGACGGAGGTGGCTCAACCGTTGCCAAATTTTTTTCCTTCCGTCGGAGCATGCGGCCATAGCGAATAAGACTGGCAAAAAGATAGCCAAGAAACACGATGGCAATGGAATAGGTGGAAAAGAAAATGACGAGAGCGACGAGGCTGGCGCAGCAGATGAACGTCCAAAGACCGGTCCGTAGCCCCCAGGTGATGTATTTGAAGACAGGAAATGGGATGGCACTGACCATGAACAGCGACACCAGCAACATGAATGGCAGCAGCAACCCGGCAAAGAGGAGAGGCATGTCGGCGTGGATCAGGATGGTAGCCATGGCGACGATTACGCCAGCTGCAGCCGTGACTGGCAGCCCAATGGAATCCCGCGTCCGGCCATGCTTTGCACTGCGGGGTAGCAGGGGCAGTGTGAGCACGTTGAAGCGGGCCAATCTGCCGGCGCAGCAGAGCAGGTAGATGAAGCCGACCAGCCAGCCAAATTTTATGAAAAGTGAATCCAAATATTCCGGATAGTTGCCGGGTGACGGAGAAAGGATGAGAAAAAACACGAGCAGAGCCGGTGCTACGCCAAATGAAACCAGGTCGGCAAGTGAGTCAAACTCGGCACCAAACAGGGAGGTGCGGCCACTGGAACGGGCCAGTCTGCCATCGAAAAAGTCCAAAATTGCGGCCAACACGATGCACCACATGCCCTGGGAGTAGTAGTCTATGGTGGAACCGTGGCCCACCAGCGCACCGTACTTTGCCTGGATGAAGCGCAGAATGGCGAGAAAGCCAAAAAAAAGATTTCCAGCCGTAAACAGGTTGGGGAGAAGATAGACGCGGCAGGCATCGGCCGTGTCCCGATAGGATTTTTGCAATTCCATGGTTTATTGGGCCCTTGGTCCACCATCGCCGGATTCATTTTCCACCAACTGCCAGAATAGCGGCGAATTTTCGGCAACGTCCTGACCGGCTGGCAGTCGGCAGCGGAAGCAAAAATCTTCGAACGTGTGCCGGGTCAAGATGTGGTCGCAGTGGACACCTCCATCGGCAAAGGAAAAATAGAGGCGCAGGTCGCCCATGCGCACGCGAAAAAGTGCCCTGCCGCGGCGGTGGATTGTACCAAATGGACCACCCGCATCGGAAAATTGTTCCCGGCGCAGGTCCCCCAGCAGGCCAATCAATGCCACCCGCTGCAGCTGGGGCAGGCTTTCCAAAACCGCCAGGCTTGCCGCACTAAATGTCACCTGCATGGCCGCACCCTAGGGGACGAATGGGGGAAGTAAAGCAGACTTTTGGGCCAAAATTTTTGCCAGTTGGCGCTGCAAATTATTTTGAAAATTGTCAAATTTGCCCAGCAATGTGGCCCATTGCCGCATTTTTTTCTGGTGCAAGGATGGGGAAAAATCTAGGGATTTTTCCGTGATTACCGCACTGCAGCGATTTCTCAATCGGCATCGCCGCTGGCTCTTCGCAGCGCTTTTGGCCGTTGTTGTGCTGCCATTTGTGTTCACAATCGGGGCATCCCCTGGCATTGTGTCCGGTGGCAAGAGCAAGAAAATTTTTGGCAAAAATATTAGCTCCCAGGAGGATCTGGATGCACTCCGCCGCGAAGCAGTTTTGGGACTCTACGTCGATGGCATTGCCACGGCATCGCTGGAGGAGGCAATTTTGGCAAGGGAAGCATGGGATTGGGTGGTGCGCTGCCTCCAGGTGCCGCAGCCGGATCGTGAAATTTTGCGGGACTACGTGCGCAGTCGGCCGGGGCTGCAGGAAGAAGGAGAATTTTCCCGCCGCCGTTACCGAAACTTTGTTCACTCGTTGCACGCCGATCCGTCGCGGTCAGAGGCCATGGCCGTTGCCCTGCTAGGCCGGGAATGGGCCCGCAATTGGACGGCAAACGTGCTGGCATCCGCAGATTTTACCCTGCCAGAGGAGGCCCGCATCCAGTGGCGCCACCTGCACACTAGCTGGACTCTGATTCCTGCCAAGCTCACCTTCCACGATTTTCATCCGCCGCTGCAATGGGACGAAGAGCAGATTCGGGAACATTTTGAGGCCAACGCCGACCGCTTCCGCAGCCCGGAATTGCTACGGCTGCTCCACGTATTCTTTTCTGCCGGCGAATGGCCGGAGAGCCCAATCGACGATGCAGATTTGGAAAAATTTTTCAAAAGCCACGGCGAGCTATTCCCGTCGGGCGATCCGTCCTATCTACGCGACAATCGCGATGCGGTCGTGGCAGCTTTTCGCCGCTGGAACGATCCGGCCATCGCCAAGGGCAATGAGTTTTTGTACCGCATCTATTCCCATGACGTGGCGGCAGATTCGCCAAAAATTATGGACATCGTGGCCGAACTTGGTGGAGAAGCCAGGGCATTGGAACCATTTCCATCGGCCAACCCACCACAGCTGGATGCGATCCCAGCCGAGGCGCTGCGGGAAGCGGCTGCACTGGATGGAGAACATTTTTTTTCCAATCCCTTTTTGACCGATGCCGGCGTGCACATATTTATTTTGCTGGGACGCATTCCACCGGCTGAACGGCCATTTGACGAGGTTCGTGGGTTGGTGGAGCGGGATCTGTACAGCAGGGAACGGATTCGCCGCTTTGCCCAGCACGCCCGGTCACTGCACAGCCAGCTAGAACAGCGAATGGCGGACGGCGAAAGTTTTTCAGCGGCGGCGCAGGCAATTGGTCTGGCGGTGGAGGAGGCGCGGACATTTACCCTGGCAGAATTGCCGGAAGACATTCTTCCCCAACAAATTCCATTCTTTTCCCACCTGCGGCGCAGTGAGACGTCGGAATTTTTTTTGATAAAACCGGACCTGAAACTTTTTTACGTGGCAAGAAAGGTGCCGCCGGAGGACAACGACGTGGACATCCAAGGCTGGGAGCGGGAAAATGCCGCCATGACCGGCCAATTGGTTCTGCGCCAATTCATCGAAGAAGCAATTGTCAACGAGCTGGGAGGCGATGGTTCCAAAAATGGCCGTCCATAGGCACTTCGCTGGCAAAATTTTTTGCAAAGTATGGCAGAGGGTGTCGTCAATGGAAAGCCGCGCTCATCACGAAAGGCTTAACTGCCTGAAGTAACCTACGATAATACCACGTCCGTCGGAGTAGCAGTTTGGAATTTGCCACAACCCTCCGCCAAACCATTCAAGTCACTGCCTTCTTCACGATTGTTGTCACGGCAGTCATGTCGGTAGCGACGGTGGTATTTGCCGTGGACAGGATCAATCCAGCGAAATGGAAAGGAGCGATTCGCAAAACGTCGCCGCAAACCGAAGAAAACAACATTCAATTAATACACCCTAGACCATCGATCGCACCACAAGCAACGACGGTAGCCGGTTGGTGGGCTTCCCGCGCAATCAACGCACAGAGTACAGGGACGCCCTGTTAGCCGGCGCCTGTAATAACCCGCCCAGGCGTCCTCCGCCCCGGCGCAGAAAACCGTCCCCTGCGACTGGCCGCGCCGATGGCGGGCGAGATTTATTCGATGGGAATATTCTTTGCCCCACTGGTCGCAACACGCTTGGCTACGGTAATTTGCAAAACACCCTCCTCCAGCTTTGCCTTGATCTGGTCCCACTGGGCATCGGAAAGTCGCAGGCTACGGGCCATGGACCGACTGCGCCGCTCCCGATGGATGTAGCCCTTTCCCTCCCTATCCGTCTCCTCTTTTCGATTTATTGCAATGGTCAATGTCTGCTCTTCAACGGAGAGATGGATTTCATCCTTCTTAATGCCGGGTAGCTCTGCTTCGACTATGTACTCCCCCTCTTCCTCGCGCACATCAACCTTGAACGTACTCTGCTGTGCGGCGCACTGCGGCCAGTGGCCAACGTCAAAGAAGTGATCAATGAGATATTCTAGACTGCCAAGGGCGTCTCCATGGCCCGGCCAACACTTTTCGTTTTGATTGCATGGAATAAGACTTCTCACAATTACCTCCTTCCAAATGGTTGAAGCAAAAAAATTGGATGAACGGAAAATTGGCCAGTCAAGCACAAATTTTTCCAAACGGTCCAAAAATTTTCTACGGCAACCATCGTCGCACGCCGGTCCGCCACCGTTGCCGGATTGCCAATTGGTCCGGACAAAATTCAAAAAAATATCACCCGCCTGCCTCGGACGGCCATTGGTGGTGAGGGAGGGATTCGAACCCCCGAAGGGAAAAACCCGACAGATTTACAGTCTGCACCCTTTAGCCGCTTGGATACCTCACCGTGCCGCGCACTCTTGCGGCCATTTTTTTTCGGCCAAGCTTTTTTTAAAAAATTTTTTCAACGGCCTGGGCCGCAAAATTCCCTTCCATCGGCAAAGAATTTTTCTACAATGGGATCTATGCGGTTGTCATCGCTGTGGAGCAGGGATAAAAAGCCCAATTCCCTTGGCCATGGTGCACGGTGCATGCTGTCCCTGACGGCGGGTCAGCTGGCTGCGGCGCGAATCTTCATCGACGAGGGGCAGATCCTTGGCAAGGAGGTTTATACGGCCGAATTGGCGGCTGGCGATGACTGGTGGACAACGGTTTCCAAGGCGCTGGCCGAACTTCCCAATACCTTTCGCAACCGGCCCTGCACGCTCATTCTGCCACACCATTTCCCCCTGGTAAAGTGGGTCACGATCCCGCCGGTGGAGCCATTTTTGGAGCGGGCCACGCTGGCCGATGCCATCGAACTGGAATTGCCGATCAAGCGGGATGACTATGCCTGGGATTACATCGGCGCTGGCGGTGGCGGCTACTACATTTTTGCGGAAAAGCGGACTCAGCTGGCTCCCATTTTTGACCTGTGCGCCGCGGCGGACTTTTATCCGGACAATGCCATATTGCCGCCGATGGCAGATTTTTCCAGAGCTCTGCGGCTGGCGCGGGAACGGGATGCCAACCTGCTGCATCTCTGCATCGACGGCACTAGCACGACGCTCATTCTCACCGGTGGCAAACGGCCCTATTTGCGCTATTTAAATTTTGGCTGGGATCGACTTTTTGCAGACCTGGAGGAGGGTGGCGGAGAGCCGTGGCAGGCGGCCTTAAAAAATTGGTTGGCGGGACGGCCATGCGGAGAATGGCAGGATGCGGCAGAGCGACGTGGCCAAGAATTTTTTTCCGCTCTGAGCCAGGAAATTTTACGGACGGAAATGCACCAAATTCACCATTTGGCGGGCAAACATTTTTTGGAAATTCTATTCCACGGCAGCGGGGATTGCTCTACGCTGGAACGGCTATTGGAAGGAAAATGTCGCGTTCCCGTGCGCAGCTTCCTGCCGGAGGAGCACTGCAAATTTTCCCGTTCGCTCAGGGCCAGGGCACGGCAGATCGGCGCACTTTCCTGGATGCGGCTGCTGGAAGCCGGAATTTTTCACGGATCCTCCCCACCGCCATTTCTTCCGCACTTTATCCAGCGCCGCCGGTTCATTTCCCAGGTGCACGGCCTGGTGGTCGCCGCAACTGCCCTGCTGTGGGGTGCGCTGACCATTGGCATTGCCTACCACAATGCGGAGCACAATCTGCTGGAACGGCAGCGTCTAGAACTGGTAAAAATTCGGGCACAGGCCTGCCTTCTATCCAAGCGCAACACGCTGGCCATGGCCGGGACGGAACGACTTGTGCAAAATTTTTCCCGCATTGAGGAGGTGCGGCGGCGGCAGGAAAATTGGCTACGCCTATTTGCCGATCTCAGCAAGACACTTGCCTCGGTGGAGGATGCCTGGCTGGACGACTTTTCTCCGGAAATGCCCAGGGTGCCACAGCTCCAGATTGGTCGCATTGCCATCGCCGGACGGCTATTGCTGGGATCAAAAAATGAGGATGATGTGGCCAAGGAACGTCTCGCCCGGCTGCTGGCTGGCCTGCAAAAGTTGGCCTGGGTGGCGGCCATCGAAGACGTGGCCATCCTGCCAAGGGAAGGCTTTTTGCAGGCATTCCGCTGCGTGCTGGTTTTGCGCAATGTGCCACTATAGGAAAACTCTATGAAGAAGGGGAAGCAAAGGTTGCGCATTTTCCTTATTGCGGGTGGCATTTTTGTCACCGCAATGCTGGGCCTTGCCTACGCCAATGGCAGGAACAAGGTTTCCAAGCTGCGCTCCGTTTGCCGAAGTTTTTACGAAGAAGCTCTGCTTTTTCAGCAAAGCTACGGCAACTGTTCCGAAGCAACCATGGCCAAGCGGGAAGAGGCGCTTGTCCTAAGTCGCCAGCACCTGCGAAAAGTGCTGGGGATTCGGCAGCGGGAGGAAAGCCAGGCGACGGAACGCATTCCCAGCAGGACGGAGTTCTACTATGAGCTAAAGGAGGAATCCAAGCGTCTGGCGGCGCTCGCCGGCGAGTGCGCCGTTGTGCTGATGGAAGGGGAACGGTTTGGATTTTTCGACACTATCCGGCACGGACGGATGGATGACAAGGCCATCGTCCTGTGGCGGAGTGAATTGCTGGAAATTGGCACACTGCTTCCCATCCTATTTGGCGCCTCGGAAGGAGATTTGCGTTTCCATTTCATTGAGAGAGAAACCGTTTCGTTGCAAGAATTTGTAACCAGTCCAAACGACTTTTTTGATGCTCGACAGTTGGCAACCCTGCGGGCCATGCTGGGGAGCGAAACCCACCTGTATCGGCTGCAATTTCAGTGCGGCACGGCGACCCTGCGCCGCTTTCTCAATGCTCTGGAAGATCGGCTGCTGCCGGTCGTTCCTCGGCATATTCAGGTCACGACGCCGATCAAGCCGCCGGGGGCCGATGAATTCAACCGCTGGCTGCTGGTCGATCCCCAGCCGTCCCAGTGCACCATGCTGCTCGAATGGGTCCAGCTTTTGCCGGACATCGCGGCGCCGAGGGAGGGAAGGTAGCATACCATGGACGGAAATGTTTTCCAACGGCTGCGCCGCGCCATTGCCGTGGTCGCCTGCGTGGGCGGGCTGGCCGTTGTCTACAATTTTTTTCACATGCTGTTCAGTTGGCAACTACCCAGCCTTGCCCCGGTCGTCGACGATGGCACAACCGCCGCCGACCTGGCCAAGGAGTTCCATCTGCTGCCCAACTGGGACTGGCCGCCACCGGATGGCGATGGCCCTACCTTTGACCTATTTTCTCCGCTTACCGTGGAATTGCGAAACCGAAGACCTGTCAAATGGCTGGGAAGCTCTTTGACGACAACGCATTACCGTCTCGTGCGGCTGGAAGAACTGCCCTACCCATTCCAACTGGATGGATTTGCCGAAGAAACGGATGGCACGATGCGCCTATTTTTGCGGGATGCGCGGACAGGTTCCATGCTGGCCCTGCGCCGTGGTGAGTCGGTGGAAGAGGATGGTCCAACCGTCCTGAGTTGGGAGTGGGAATCGGGCGGTAGAGGTTTGCGTGTCATTCTTAAGGAAGAGGAAGAACATTGCCTGTGCATGGGAGTGCGCGCCATGTCTGGCCACTATTTAGTGGAAATTTGGGCAGAAACAAACGGCTCGGCAACGTTGCACCAACTTTCTGCCGTTGGCCAATCCTTTCCGGTCCCCGGCGGTGTATGTGTATTGAAGGCCATCAACCCCGAGCGGAGCAGCGTCATTTTGCAGCCACCGTCGGGCGAGGCGCTGGAATTGGCGCTTGCCATCGAAGCAGCCTCCGAAGCCATCGGTGAGGCAATGGACTGGACGGACCATGGCCCCACAGATGGCAACGTTCCGCCCAACTGAAAAAGGCCGGCCATTCTGGCCAATCTCCTGCTGGTGGGGTTGGCTATGCCATTGTCACATCTCTTTCCACCAATCTGGGTTCTTTGCCATCACATCAGCCTCCTTCTGCACGATACCAACCAGTGATGACACGGGTAGAGCGTTGTTGGACGTCTCATCCTTGGACAGGTTAACGCAATCGCTTACTCGATCATAGAGAAATATGAGCCGCAAAAATGCATGACCCGCCCAGCCAAGTGCATAGAAAATATTGGCAATGGTGGAATGTCCACACTTTTCCTTAAAACCACGCCAGCACTCGTCAAAGGCGCAGCTGGCAATGGATTCACGCGAACATTTCACAGCATTTAAGAGGAAGCTATCCGTGGAACTGGCACTCGGATTCAGTCCTGTATCCAAATTTTTCGCCACTTTTTGGATAACCGCTCTTTTGAAAAATCCACACCCAAGCGCACTGCGCATCGTATCAAACACTGTCATTTGGATTCACTAGGGTAAAATTTTGGAGAAGTCAATGTTTGTGTGACTATCCTTGTAAGTCCGTGCTACAATGCGACATTGGCTATTTTCATCGTTTGGCTGGGATCGATCGCTGCCACGGTAGGTCCGACCGTCTCGACCCTTTGAGGGCCAAAGTTTTTGGAGCCGTTCTCTGCGCCTGCAATCAGCATAGATCGTGCTGCGCCGCTTAGCAGATTTAGGAAAATAGCATGACAGCCAGATAGCCAAAGACAAGGAGTGGCACGTTGAAATGGAACAGCGTTGGCCGGACGGTGTCGCGCATGTGATCGTGCTGTCCGTCGCAGTTTAGGCCGGCCGTAGAGCCAACCGCCGTGTCGGAAACCGGGGAGCCCGCATCGCCCAATGCCCCGGCCGTTGCCAATAGAATAAAAATCGCCGTTGGTGGCAGGCCCAGCGCGACTCCCATGGGGACGTAGAGAGATGCCAGGATAGGAACCGTGGAAAATGAAGATCCGATGCCGATGGTCAAAAGCCAGCCAACGAGGAGCATGGTGGCCACCGCCAGCGATACATTTCCGTGGCTTTTGAGCAATAGTCCTTCGACGAGTGGTATCAAATGTCCACTGGTCGCGAGGACGTGGGCATAGCCGGCGGCAACGATCATGATGATCCCAATGCCTGCCATCATCTGGAAACCCTTGGCTGCCACGGCCTCCATCCGGTTCCAGGGAAGGGCGCCGAGGGTCAAAAGAACGGCCACGCCACCCATGGCACCGACCAAAATGCTATCGCAGCGAATTTGGAGAAAAAACAGGACAGCAATGGCCAGCAGTCCACAAAAAAACAGCCAGCCACTGCCCTTCGCACGGGATGGGGCATCCCCACCGGCACCCGCGTCACCGCCGTTGTAACTTCGATGGCGGCGGTAGGTAATGCCGAGGGCAATGGCCAGTCCCAGCAACATTCCCAGAGCCGGCAGTGCCATCGTCGCCACGATGCGGCCAGCGCCCATTGCCAGCGGCACACCCTGGGCTGCCATAGCTCCCAGCACAACCTCCCGCAGGAAAATTGCGCCAAAACCGACGGGAAGAAGCATGTAGGGAGTTACAAGGCCAAAGGCAAAAATGCAGGCAATGCGGCGACGATCGATGGCTGCTCTGTTCATCACGGCCAGCAGGGGAGGAACGAAGATGGGAATGAATGCGATGTGGATCGGCAGCAGATTTTGGGAGAGAATTGCCAGAATTAGCAGCAGCGTCTGCACTCCTCCCGCACGGCCACCATCGGACAGCGGATCGTTCTTCCTGGACAGCAGGCCAAAAATTTTATCGGCCAAATATCCGGCAAAGCCAATTTCGGCAATTGCGGCCGCAAATACGCCCAGAAATGCATAGCTGAGGGCCACTCCAACGCCACTCCTGCTGCCGGTGGAAAATGCATCGATGACAGACGCCAGCGGCATGCCACCCAGCAGCCCCGTAAAAAATGTTCCGACTAGCAGGGCCATGGCCACGGGAAGCCGCAAAAAACTTAGGACAAAAACGAGCACCAAACTTAGCAGGACAGGGTTACCCGCCAATGACCCTGAAAATATTTCCATTTGACACGGAAAGTTTGGGACAAAATTGGCCGTGGCAAGAATTGTTTTGCCAGGTTGGGCACCTCCTATTGGCGGGCAGTCCCTATTTTATTGCAACGAGGGTTTTAGACCGCAAAAAGCTGCACAATGATCCTTCCTGCGTGCAAAGTTGTGCTGCAGGCGTAGGGAGGCAAAGAAGAGTCCGTGCTTGAAAGGGTCCCAAATGATCTCTGACAAAATTGAGGACAAAACGGACAGAGGCTAGGCGCAAACTTTTACCCAAATCGATCCACGATTCGCCGCTAACCAAGGACAATTTCATCCTGCGACAGATATAAAATCTCAATGAGAAATGGCGCGATTTTGTGGTGCCGAAGCGAAAATTTCTTCTTTTGGGAAGTGTTTTACATTTACATGTTTTCCCAATTTTTGCAGTGAACTTCACCAAGGGAAATGTTCTGTTAAGTATTTTTGCAAGCCCTAGGCCTGAAGTTTCAAAGGAGAAGAGTTCCAGGGTCGTAGGTGGCAAAAGCACGGCCCATTGCCACCAAAGTTTGTACCTTTACCGGGACTCTAGGTGAAGAATTCTGGCATTGGATAATTTAACTGTTTGCCACCTCTATAAACATTGACACTGCTTCCCTTATTGCATCTACCGTTGCACGGTTGCACATCATTTCCTCCGCTACTTGATCTGTAATTTTTTTCCTCACTTCGGGAGGAAGTTTTTTTACAACTTCACCAATGGTACGGATAGTTGCGTCATCTTTTTTCATCCCTGCATTACATATTATGCTCAATACAATATCAACTACCTGCGGAAGTGCTTTTTCAAGTTTGTCAGGAGCAAGCATCTTCGCGATCTTTAGCATTTCCACTTGAGCAAATTGCATCCTCCAATCTTTGCTACCAATCTGCTGCAACTGATGTGCAGCGTTGGTTTGACTGCATCGCTCTAGAAGTATTAATAACTTCAATTGGACCTCACAATTGCATTTAAAAAAAACACACATTGCCGCGGTGCATCCAAAAGCGGCAGCTGTCTCCCACAGCACTTGCACAAGTATGGTCGATTCAAGCTTCTCTAGAAGTTCAAACATTCCCAGCTTCACTTCATCATTGGCATGGGCCAACACAGCCGTTATCACGGTATGCACACTTTTAAAATGAACCTGACACAGCATTGATGCAAGGCTTTCTGGGCTAAGTCTCTTCAAAAATTCTAAAATTGTCTCTTTGTCATCGTCGCTGCCATAGATCATCACAAACTGTATCATTGCCGCTTGAATGGCGACATTGGCATTGTGTTGTATGCATGTTACATCGATGCATTTACTGCTAATTACCTGATTCAATAAATTAGCATTTCTGCCGCTCTCTAAAAAGTTTAGCACTTTTAGCTGAGCTCTTTCATTGCCACAGCGCAATGCAAGATTTACCACCTTCATG
This sequence comes from Puniceicoccales bacterium, assembly GCA_031275345.1. Lineage (GTDB taxonomy): Bacteria > Verrucomicrobiota > Verrucomicrobiia > Opitutales > JAIRLM01 > JAISOW01. The sequence goes on along the minus strand of JAISOW010000006.1, from coordinate 70,328 downwards.
AGAACGTCTGTACTCATATTACTGTGATCCTGCAGAATATGATCCAGAACGTCCAACCCCTTGCTGTCTTTCTGCTGCAATAGATGTGCGATTGCGGATGGATCAAGCTGATTCATAAGATTTAAAACTTTCAACCGGTCCCCATCGTCGCAATGGAAAAAAACAAACATCGTCACCGTGGATCCGGAATGGTTAGTTGCCTTCTCCAGCACTCGCGCGCGTGCGGCCGGTGTAAGTTTCTCTAGTAGAAGTGCAAACGTTTTCGGCCCCGTCTTGCCGCCATACTGTGCCATAATCATCGCCACAGTCCATCCATCTTGACCATCCGTCAGGCACAACATAGCTTCAAGGCGCTCCGGTTCAAGTTGCTTCAAAAAATTTAATACTGTTAATTTAGCATCGTCGCCGCCATGGCTCATCACAGCTCTTATTATTTGTATTTGAACAGCGACATTGTCGCATTGCATGCATGCCACAACGGTATGGTTGTTATTGATTATCTGCTGCAGTAAATCCCTATTTTTAGTGCTGTTTAGGAAGTTTAGCATTTTAAGCTTAGCTTCTGCGCTGCCATAGCACAGCACAAAATCTATCACCTTCACGCGAACGGCTGCATCCATGCCATTGTAATGACTTAGAATAAAATCCACCACAGCCTCTCCATGTTGCTGCAATATGTGCTCAATGTCGGTCGAATCCAGCCGTCCCAGAAGGTCTAGCATTCCCAGCTGAGTCTCAAGGTTGCCATATTCCAATGCCGATGTTACCGCTTTACCACCATTGCGCAGTACCTGCGCAAGTGCGGCTTGTTCAAAATTTCCCAATAGCCTTAGCATTTCCAACCGAACCGCGTTGCTGCCATAGTGCAATGCGTGCATCATCGCGTTCCAACCCGTATTCTCAGACTGTTGCAAAATCTGTACAAGTACGATTGGTTCGAGGGTTTCTAGAAGTTTTAGCACTGCCAACTGAACTTCTTCGTTGCCATTGCGCAGCGCAAACATCGGCGCAGTCCTTCCCGCACCACTAGCCTGCTGCAAAATTAACACAAGTGTGACCGGCTCAAGATTTCCTAAAAGGTTCACCATTTCCAATCGCACTTCATCGCTGCCATAGCGCAGCACCTGCATCACAGCGGTCCATCCACCGCTAGTCGTCCGCTGCAGTAGATCTGCAACGGGACCTGACTGATTTTCAATAAAGTCAAGATCATGTTCATGGCCAGTCTCGTGTCCACCCGCCAATTGGAAATTATTTACAAGATTTTTTAGTTGCTGCTGTAGACCTGCTTCACGGGCTGAGTCCAAATTCTGCATTTTATCGATTGAAGGGGTAAACTCGGTGGCCGGATTTGCTAAATTTGTGTCCATGGGTGTAGAATGATAGCCATTTTCGACCAAGCAAGATAGATAATCGCGCTTTAGCTGCCATCTCTTCGATGCTTTCGATGAACAAAAAAATCGCGCGCGAAAATTGCAAAAAAGCTTGCCACGGCGAACAAACGCTGCAGGTAGTGGTGTGGTGGAAGTGCAGGAAGCAAAGGAGCCGCGAAAAAATCTTGCCGCGTTGACCTGGTTGGATGGTCAGGAATTGGCCCGCTTTGTGTCGGAGACCGGCAGGATTCAACCACGCACGGAAACCGGTCTTTCAGCCAAGGACCAGCGGCGGGTTACGCGGTTGATCAAACGGGCACGCAACATGCTGGCAATGAAGTGAAGGGCTCGATAAATCCCATGCATCGGTCTGTTCAGGTTTTTGTGCAGTAGTGGCTGTGTAGATATTTTACCGGATTTTCCGTTTCCCGGACCACGATGTCCGTGGTGATTGCTCCCTCCCTTAGCAGGACGATGCGGTCGGTTGCCTGGACGAGGAAGTCCAGATCGTGGGATGCGATCACCATTGTGGCGATCTTTGGCCGTACGGAATGCAACAGCTCTGCCACGTCGTTGGTCGTTGCAACGTCCAGGCCCGAGGTTGGTTCGTCGCAGAGGAGCATGTCCGGTTCCAGGATGAGACTTCGTGCCAATGCCACCCGCTGCTTTTGTCCTCCCGACAGACTGTCGGGATAGCGATCTACCAGGTCAGCAATGCCCAATTTTTTTAAAAGGTCTGCCATGCACGCCGCCAGCACGTCCTTGGGAAGTGTGCCGTGGAGCTGCGGAGCATAGCTGATGTTTTTCCCAGCTGTCATGTGGGGAAACAGCTGAAAATCTTGGAACATGAAACCGACGCGGCCAGCACATTGGACGGTCCCAGCATCCGGGATGTCGAGGCCCTGGATGCAGCGGAGCAGGGTGGACTTGCCGCTGCCCGACGGTCCGGCCAGTCCGAGTATGCAGCCACGCTCGATGGACACGGTGATGTTCCGTAGGACATGGCGGCCGTGAAACATTTTGGAAACATTGTTAATGCGCAACATGGGCCATCCTTTTTTCCCAGCGCCGTGCCCCGCATTCGATGAGCCGCACGAGACCATAGTAGTAGAGGCCGGCAATGCAGAGGGGGAGAAAGTAGGTAAATTTTTCTGCCGCAATCATTTGCGATCTTCGCATTACGTCTGCACCACCGATTGTGGCAATGAGAGCGGTTTCCTTGAGCAGGGCAATGACTTCGCCGGTTATGGCGGGAAAAATTCGCCGCACGACCTGGGGTAGAAGGATGTCCCGCCAGGCGTAGAATGGAGGAATTTTGAGAGTCTTGGCGGCTTCAAACTGACCAATTGGCAGGCTTTCCATCCCTGCCCGCAGAATCTCCGCCACGTAGGCAGAACTGTTTAAACCAAAGGCGAGGATGCCGGCGCCCACCACATCCAGATGGATGCCCAGGCTTGGTCCGAGAAAATAGATCAGGCTCAGCTGCAGAAGCAGGGGTGTTCCGCGGATGATCGAAACGTAGCAACGAATCGGCATCCGGCAAATTCCTCGATGGCGGCAAACGGAAAACAAAATTCCAAGGGATAGACCAATGACAAGGCCGCCAACTAGCAGCTGCAACGTGGTGGTGAGCCCATGGCCGATGAACAGAGCTGTGTCAAGGACGTCCATCCAATCCCCACCTTTGCCGCAATTCGCCAAGAGTTCCGTCGGCCTCCATGCTCCGCAAAATTTCATTTACCCGTGGCCGCAGGGGAGAATTTTTGCGAAATGCCATGGCATAGCCGGAGGATGACCTGGCTAAAAAGCTGCAGCCCAAGCCATCGCCGCGGCTACAAATTTCTTTTGCCTGAAAACCGTCCAAAATTGCCCCATCCACCTGGCCAGCCTTCACGGCTTCCATGATTTGGCCAACACTGTCCATGGCAACGATGTGGGCCGCATTTTCATGGCTTCGCAGCCACAGTTCCATGGTGGAACCCAGCTGGCATGCAAGCCGTTTCCCTGCCAGGGATGGAATAGTCGTGAGGGGTCGTCGGATGGGAAAGATTGAAAAAAGTTCTTCGTGGAAGTAGGGATTGGAAAAATCGTAGGTCTTAGACCGTTCGTCCGTCGCCGTGATCGTGGCAACGGCAGTGTCCACCCGGCCACTTCCCAGGGCCGGCAACACGGCTGCAAAGGACAGATCCTGAAAAATCGCTTCCTTTCCCAATTCACGGGCCACCTGCCTGGCCAGATCAATTTCAAAGCCAACAATTTCGCCCCGCTCCACATAGCCAAACGGCGGGTAGTCGGCGGCTGTGGCAAAGCGCATGGTATCTGGTCTGTGCACCTTGCTACAACCAACCTGGACCAGGGCGGCAATGGCCAACAAAACAATTCTACCCTTCCCCATATCCATGCTCCCGGATCCGTCCACCACGCCAGGCGGATGATTCTTGTCCATTGCCTAATCACCGCCCATCGCCAACGTCGATGGGGCCGCGCCATTTAGCCGGTGAATTTTTTTCGGTAAACGAACTCTTCGACGAAGATCCGATGGCCATGGTCAGTCAAGGTTTTTATGCGTTTGCCCTGTCCTCCGGCCACCGGCGGCCACGCAGCCATTCTAGAGGTCGCCAACCGGAACAAATTCGGCATGTTCCTCCGCCAGTACGGCCAACATTTTTCCCGTAAGATGGATGGACCCGGTCACGAGAATTGGATCGCCTTGCGGCCGTAGAAGGGGCAGATCCCGTTCGGATACAATTCCAACCGGCAGGGGCAAATCATTGGGCAGCAGTACCGTCCAATCCTCCTTCCCAAGAGATCGTTCCTCGTCCAATGCCACCAGCGTCATTTCGCCGGCGATGGAAAGTAGAAACGGCAGCAGCGTTTCGGCACGACGCAGGGACAGGCTTCCTGCGATGATACTCGGCCACAGGGTCTGTCCAGTGCAAAAATTTTTCCAGTTGCGCCTCAAATAGGGAAGGCCACAGCTGTTTAGCGTGGCATCGAAGATCCAGCGACGGCCGGCCACCGTGCGGACATCCCAGCGGCCAGGCCAGCGGGCCTGGGCCATGCCGGCCTGGCATTTTTTCCAATTTTTTTCCCCCAATTTGCCGTGAATTCTCAGCCAGTGCCAGGCAATCGCAGCAGCCAATGGAAAATTTCTTGCCTGTTCCACTCCATGCAGATGGCAGGGTTGGGGCAGTTCCCAGGATGGAATGGGCAAAATGGGGGCGGCCACCATTCGCGCCCGCTCCCTGACGACGGCCTCCGCCCTTCTTGGCATGGGTCCGAGCACGGCAGGAATGCCTGGTTTTAAAATGCCGGCTTTTTCCGCCGCAATCTCTTCTAAACTTTCTCCGAGCACATCCAGGTGGTCCATTCCAACGGTTGTAATTGCGCAAAGATCTGGCTGTACGACATTTGTTGCATCGATGCGCCCCCCCAATCCCACCTCTAGGATGGCAACATCCACCTTTTTTGCCAAAAAATGATCCAGGGCGGCTGCGGTCAAAATTTCAAAGCCAGTTGCAGATTTTTCCAAATCGTCTGCCGCAAGCTGCTCCGCCCGGCCAATCCAGCGTTCCAGCAGAGCGGCCAATTCGTCCGTTCCAATTGCCTTGCCATCGATGCGGATGCGTTCCTGCCATTCCACCAGGTGGGGCGAGGTGTATAGTCCGGTGCGCAGCCCAACCTCCCGCAGGCCGCGTTCGACGATGGCACAAACGGACCCCTTGCCGGCCGTTCCTCCAATGTGGAGAAATGGGCCGTGGACCGTCATGCCTCCGCTCGCCAGAAGCTGCTCCATGCGAGCCAATTTCCATCCACCCCAGCGGCCATGGCGTAGGGATAATTTTTGAAGTAGTTTGTCCAGAGTCATTTGAACATTTTTTACGCATCAAGAAAATTTTCCCGCGTGCGATTTTCCACCAGGGCATGGGATGTCACAAGCTGGCCAACCACCTTGATGCCCATCCGCCAGGCAAGCTGCAGAAGTTGGGACAGCAGGGAAAATGTGGGCATGCGGAGCCGCAGCGGCAAAAACTGGGATTGATCCGTCCATGACTGCACGCAGGCTGCCATGGCGAGCGCCCGCTCACCCGGGATGGAAAATGCGGTGGAAAATGTGGTGGCCAGTTTTTCCGGAACGGCGGGAAATGCGGTCAAATCTCCATCCAAAAAACGGAGCCGTTCTCCCATATCCGCCGACCAGATTCCGGCAGATTTTAATGCCATGGCCAGCGCCGCATCCAGTATCCAGACGCGTTCGCCATCCGGCAGGGCAATGCGGTGCACGTTGGACTCAATTGGCAGGACACTGGCCGATACCCCCAGCAGGCGGGACGTTCGGGAGGTTGGAGCATGGGCGATGAGATATGCATTGCGCATGCCATTGGTTTGTATTGCGTTGCGCAATTTATTCCAGTCCTGGGAGGGAACGGAATTTGCCTCCGCCGCGGCCGCTGGCAGCAGGCCATGGGCCCAGTTGCTTTCGGAAAATGCCGGGCAGGTGCCCCTTTCTCCGGCCAATTCGGTGGAGGCGAGGATGGCTCCATGGCACAGACATGCGCAAATTTCCGCCGTGCACCGCTCTGCCCCCTCCGAGGCAAATGGAATGCCCCACCCACGCAGCAGGTCATGCAATCCTGCCAGGCCAAGTGCCAGGCCGCGGTGACGTTCGCAGTGGCGGGCAATGCCGGCCGCCGGAAAATTTGTCACGGACAAAATGGAATCCAGTGTGCGAACCGCCAGCCGGATGGTACGGCGAAAATCTTCCCAGTAAAACGTGCCGTCAGAAGAACGGTGCGCCGGCAGGGAAATTGTGCCGAAGGCAGCACCGGCCTTTTCGTCGGGACCCATTGCCATGGCACTTTCGCCAAACAGACTGGATGCGCGGATGGGGCGGGACGATGGGCCTAGATTGTTCCGCTGAAACGTGTCGGAAAATGCCAACCGCGGGTAGCCAGTCTCAAAAATATTGGCCAGCAACTGCTGCCAAAATTCTTGGATAGAAACGGTTTTAGCCTCCATCCTACCATCTGCGGCAGCCGCTTCATAGGCGCGGTAGCGGTCTGCAAAGGTCAGCCCGGAAAGGGGAAGTAGTTCAAAAACGTCGCCTGGTTGAAAAAATGTCCAGCTAGATCCCGGCCTGTCCAGCCGTTCCATAAAAACGTCCGGAATCCACAGGCAGGTTTGCAGCTCTGGGCTACGGAGTGGGGCACAGCCATCCGCCATCTCCTTCCACAGGCGTAGAAACATTGGCACGTCCCAATGCCAGATATCCAAATAGGCACAGCCAGCTCCAGCGCGGCGGTGGGGACCTTGGTGGGCAAGGGCCAGTTGGTGGCGGTGCAGCTCCAAAAATGGACGTACGCCGGAGGAAATTCCTCCCGTGCCACCGATGGCAGCACCTTCTCCCCGGATCGCTGTCCAGGAACCGCCAAGACCGGCACCCCATCGGGCGGCGAAGGCGTTTTCCGCAATGCCCCGCACCATGATGTCCTCCATTGAGTCCTGTAGTTCATAGACGTAGCTGGGGAGAAGCTGCGGATGCGGCGTTCCGGCGTGGAGCAGGGTGGTGGATGCGGGACAGAATTTGCGCCTGGCCAGGGCGCCGTAGAGTTCCACCACATTCCCCACCGACCGGTCGGAGTTTAGCAAAATACCCATCGCCACCCGCATCCAAAAAAATTGCGGCGTTTCCAGTGGCGCCATGTCCTTTCCAGTGAGGAGCAGCTCGCCGCGCAGCAGTTCCATGGCTGGCCAGTCCAGTGCCATGTCGAATGTGCCGTCCAGGGCATCGGCAAGCGCCGGTAAATCATCAAAAAAGTGGCCCATGCGTTCATCCAACAGATGCCGTTCCACTGCTTCGCGAATGTGGGCGGGAAATGCCTGCCGCCGCTGTCGACGTAGCGTTTTTTCGTCGGCGACGGGATCCGATGGGCCCAGCACGTCTTCTCTGAGAAATTGCAGATCCATGCGGGCGGCAAGGTGGGAAAAAATTGGATCCACCGTGGCCCTGTGCAGCACATTGGCCAGGGAAAAGCGGCGCAATTCTTTCCAAGTTACTTCGTCGGGAATTGCCCGGCGCAGTTCGCGCAATGTCCGCTGCAGGTCCTCTCCCAGGGCAAGACCATCGGCAGCTGCCCGCAGCCGTTCCATCCACAGGTCATCCGTCCAACAGCGCACGTTGCCATCGGGCATGCGGACAAACGTGATGGCCTGCTGGGGTAAATTTTTTAAAAACTTTTGCCGCTCCCGCTCGGCGGCGCGGCCATGGCGGTAGTTGGCATAGGACTCGGCGATGGCCTTTTCCCCAATCGCCAGCAGTTCTCCCTGCACGGCATCCTGGATGGATTCAATGTCAACCGTGGCGAGGCCGCGGGTAAAAATTTTCTTTTCCACCCGCTCCGCAATGTCGGCCGCCAATTCCGTCGAACGGCCGGCTGCAAGAAATGCCTTGCCAACGGCGATGGCGATTTTTTCCCGCCGCCAGGGAACAATTTGCCGATTGCGCCGCAGTACGCACACATCCATGGCATTCCTGCTAGTCAGGACCCGGGAGATGGCAAGGGAAAGCTGGTCATTCGATGGCATCGTCCACCAGGGTAAACATCAGCGTCGCCGATGAAACAACCTGTCCGTCAACCTTGCACACTCCTTCGGCCACGGCAATGCGCCTTCCCCGGCTTTTTAGCAATTGAATCTCGATGCGCAGCTGGTCGCCCGGCTCCACCACGCGGCGAAATTTTACCCGGTCACAGCTCATCAAAAATGCCAATTTGCCTGCGCCCTCCGCCTGGCGCAGCATGAGCACGCCAGCGGCCTGGGCCATTGCCTCCAACTGGAGCACGCCAGGTAGGATGGGCCGGCCCGGGAAATGGCCCTGAAAGAATGGCTCATTGATTGTCACATTTTTTATGGCCACGAGCCGTTCGTCGTCCACGGTCAGCACCTTGTCCACGAGAAAAAACGGGTAGCGGTGGGGGAGTAAATTGGCGATTTGTCGCACATTTAGGACAGATTCCGTGCGTTCACTGGCCATAATTAAGGGAAGATTTTGCCCTGCCCGTTCCTCCGATTGGCGGATTGCCCTGACCAGCTTGGCGTTCAAGGAATGGCCCGGGCGGATGGCGATCACGTGGGCCTTGAGCGGCAAGCCCAGCAATGTCAAGTCGCCCAAAATATCCAAAATCTTATGGCGGACAAATTCATCGGAAAAGCGCAGCGGTTCCTTCGATAGCAGCTGGTCCCCCTTGATGACAATGGCCGATTCCAGGCTGCCACCCTGCAGCTTCCCCCGGTTCAGCAGTGGTTCGATGTCTTCGTAAAACGTGAATGTGCGGGCCGGAGCGATGTGGCCTAGAAATGTGTCAGGAAAAATATCGATGGAAAGGTGCTGGGCGTAGTTTCCTCGGTCGTCGGCAAAGGTGCAGGTGATTTTGAGTCCATCGTATGGGACGGCCAGCAGGGAACGGTTGCCTTCCACAACGGACACCGGCCGCTGCAAAATAAAATAGTTGCGCTCGGCAGCTTGTTCCACGATCTCTGCCTGCTGGAGCAGGTTGGCAAATTCACGGGCAGAGCCGTCCAGTATGGGAGGTTCGCAGCCGTCGATGTCCACGTGCACATTGTCCACCCCAAGGCCGTGCAATGCTGCCAGCAAATGTTCCACCGTGTGTATGCGCACATCGCCGGCCGCCAGCGTTGTGCAGCGGACTAGGTCGCCCACATTTCCAATGTCAGGGCGCAGCTCCGGCTTGCCCGGCAGGTCCACCCGGTGAAAGCAAATTCCAGCTCCTTCCTCTGCCGGCCTTAGGCGCAGCAGCACCTCTTGGCCCGTATGCACCGCACGGCCGCGCACGGCAACTTCCCGTAAAATTGTCCGCTGTTTCACCATGCGGCCACAACAGACAAAACGGCAAAAAATGGCAAGCGAGCCTTTTGGCCAGCTGCTTTAAATTTTCCCCGGCATTTGCTCATACCTCGGCCAACGCTGCCAGCAGGTCCTGGAGCGTTTTTTTGGCATCGCCAAGGAGCATGCGCGCGTTGCCGCGAAAAAAAAGCGGATTATCCAGGCCGGAAAAGCCGCTGCCGCCACCCCGTTTCAGGACAAGGACGGTTCCGGCACGCCAGACCTCCACCACCGGCATGCCGTAGAGAGGTGAGGTACTGTCCTCCGCGGCGGCCGGATTGACCGTGTCATTGGCACCGATGACCAGGGCCACATCCACCTGATCCATCTGCCGATTGGCATCGTCCAATTCTACTAGCAATTCGTAGGGCACGTCCGCCTCGGCCAGCAGGACGCTCATGTGGCCGGGCATGCGTCCGGCCACCGGATGGAGGACAAAAAATACGTCCGCACCGACGCTGCGTAGGGCATCGGCAAGATTTTTTGCCGCATGCTGTGCCTGGGCAAGGGCCATGCCATAGCCGGGCACGATGCACACGCGCCTGGCAGCTTCCAAGATCCAGCGGCCGTCGGCGGATGAAATTGCCTTGACCTCGCCACCGGCGCATGCCGACCCAGCCCGGTCCGCCGCAGCACCAAAGAGCACGCTGGTCAGGCTGCGGTTCATGGCACGGCACATGGAAAATGTGAGCAGTGTCCCGCTGGCTCCAACCAGACAGCCCGTTGCGATGATTGGCACATTGGCCAGAAGGTAGCCGGCCATGGCGGCGGCCACACCGGAAAGGCTGTTGAGCAGGGAAATCACGACCGGCATGTCCCGGCCGCCGATGGGCAGGACAAGGGTGAGGCCCAGCGCCAGGGAAAGACAGACCAGCCACGGAGCGGTCCGCGGCTCCAGGACGCAGCAAATGCCGGCGATGGCCAGGAGCAGTGGCCCACTGCCGCGGCGGGAAATGCGGACAGCCAATGGTCTGGATGGGACCCATCCGGACAGCTTGCCACAGGCGATGGCGCTGCCTGAGAATGTGATGCCACCCACGACAATGGCCAGGGCCGTTGAAAGGGAGATGAGGCAGTGGACCGCCGCCGTCCCGGCGATGCCATGGGCTGATTGGTAAAATTGCCAGCCAACGGTTTCAATGTGGACCAGCGTGACGGCGGCGACAATCATGCTGGCCAGGCCGCCCAGTCCGTTGAGCAGGGCAACAAATTGGGGCGCAGCGGTGATCCTCAAAAAAATTGCACCAATTGCCCCAATAACCGTTCCGACCGCCAAAAATGGCCACGATGCCACCGCACCGCTTTCCGCCAGGGTGGCGGCAATTGCCAGCAGCATGGATCCGGCAGAAATTGCGTTGCCCAACCTGGCCGTCCCAACGGAGCTGAGCAACTTGAGCCCGAAAAAAAATCCCAAAATGCAGATGACATGGATCCAGCCCATGGCTCACCTCTTTCCCTTGCCGGTTCCAAAAAGGCGGAGCATGCGGTCCGTAACCAGATAGCCGCCCACCACGTTCACGGTCGCCAACGCCACGGCCAGCTGTGCCAGCCCCGGTGCCGACCCTTCGCCAACGGCGGCGACTGCCCCAAGCACCACCACGCCCGAGATGGCATTGGATCCGGACATGAGCGGCGTGTGCAGCTGGGATGGAACACGGCGCAGCAGCTCAAATCCCAACAAACTTGTCATGGCCACGATCAGAGCCAGCGTTCCCCCATCCATAACCGTCCAACCTCCCTACGTTTTCCTTGGCCACAGAACTCGGCCCGGCTCTGCCACGGCACAGGCTGACAGGATGCCATCGGCCAAATTCCAGCGGATCGCTCCTTCCCGACCTCCCAGGTGAAAGATTAGCTGCGCCAAATTATTTGCCAACAGCTGCGATGCCGTCGTGGGAAAATCATTTTCGCCTGCACCTAGGCCGATGAGCCGCACCCCTTCGGCCGTCACACGGTCACCACCTTCGGCCAGGCCTTCGACATTGCCGCCCGCATCGATTGCCAGGTCAATGGCCACGCTCCCTGGGCTCATCGCGGCCAGCATTTCCCGTGTCACGAGAATGGGCGCCTTTTTTCCAAAAACCTTTGCCGTTGCAATCACCACGTCCGCCCGGGCACAAGACTGCACCATGGCCTGCCTTTGCCGTTCCCGCCGTTCGTCGTCCAGTTCCACCGCATATCCCTGGGCCGTGGAACCGGTCTGGCCGAGGTCAATTGTGAGAAATTTTGCCCCCAGTGAGCGGACCTGTTCCGCCGCAGCCGGCCGGGTATCAAATGCCTCCACCATTGCCCCAAGGCGGCGCGCCGTTGCAATTGCCTGCAGTCCGGCAACGCCGGCACCGATGACGAAGACGCGGACCGGGCGAACCGTGCCGGCCGGTGTCACCAGCATGGGAAAAAGTTTGGGCAACGTGGCAGCAGCCCGAATCACCGCCGCATAGCCTGCCAGGCCAGCCTGGGAGCTCAGCACATCCATGGACTGGGCCAGCGTTGTCCTGGGCAGGAGTTCCAGCGCAATGGCATGCACCCCGCGGTCCGCCAGGCGTTGCATCAGGTCATCGCAGGAAAATGGCCGTAAAAATCCCACAACCGTTCCGCCCGGCCGCAGAAGTTCCACCTCCTGCGCAGTTGGTGGCCGCAGAATGAATAGCACGTCCGCCACCGGCAAAATTTTTCGTCCATCCTCCTCCCATTCCACCCCGTCGCCGTAGGAAGCGTCGGGAAACTGGGCCACCGTGCCCAAATTTTTTTGTAGCAATGGCGTCCAACCGGCGCCGCACAGCCGGCTGGCCGTTTCCGGCACAATGGCACAGCGGCACTCCCTTCCGTTCCACTCCCGAAGGGCGGCGATGCGCATGGCATGAACCTAGGACGGGGAATGGCAAAATTTCAAGGGAATTTTTTTTCCAGTTGCAGAGACCGCCGTGGTGCCTAGGTTCAAAAAAATGGATCCGCGCTATGAACAATTGGCACAGGTACTGGTGAAATTTTCCCTAAAAATTCAACCGAATGACCGGGCATTGATTCACTTTACCGCCGCCCCAGAGGAAATGGTGCTGGCACTGATGCGGGCAATCCACGCCGCCGGTGGCCATCCATTCGTACGGGGTGGATGGGGCCGCATTGGCCGGGAATTTTTGCTCCACGGAACGGCGGAAGATTTTGCCACGGCAGCGGCGGTGGAATTGGCTGAAATGCAGACCATGCAGTGCTACGTGGGACTGCGTGGCTCCGACAATGTCCACGAGTTGGCCGACGTGCCGATGGAACGGCAAAACCTCTACAATGGACAAATGAAGAACGTCCACGATTGGCGGGTCAATCGGACAAGGTGGGTGGTGCTGCGCTGGCCCAGTGCGGCAATGGCCCAGTCTGCCCATAGGTCGACGGAGGATTTTTTTGACTTTTTTTTCCGCGTCTGTACCTTTGACCATGGCCGGATGGAGCCGGGCATGCGGGCGCTGCAAAGGCGGATGGCGCGGGCAGATCGTGTGCGAATCGTGGGCCCGGGCACGGACATTTCATTTTCCATAAAAAATATCGGCGCCATTGCCTGCGGCGGTGAGCGCAATATTCCAGATGGTGAAGTATTTACGGCGCCTGTACTGGACAGCGTGGAGGGTGTCATTTCCTACAATGTGCCGTCCCATTACCATGGCCTGTGCTTTGAGAATGTTCGGCTCACCTTCCGCCACGGCAAAATTGTGAAGGCCACGGCCAGTCATAATGGCCGGCAATTGAACGCCATTCTCGACGCCGACGAGGGAGCGCGCCGGGTTGGAGAGTTTTCCCTCGGCTTCCATCCTCATATTACTGAACCCATCGGCGACATTCTTTTCGACGAAAAAATGGCTGGCTCCTTGCATTTTACGCCGGGGCAAGCCTATGAGAATGAGGCGGACAATGGCAACCGTTCCCAGATTCACTGGGATCTGGTGCTGTGCCAACGGCCGGAATTTGGCGGCGGTGAGATCCTGTTCGACGGCGAAGTTATTCGAAAGGATGGGCTATTCCTACCGCCGGATTTGCAACCTCTGAACCCGGGCAATCTTTTGGCAGACCATGCCAACTGAGCACGTCCAATTGGCGGAGGAACATGCGGGGCTGCGCCTGGACGTAGCACTGGCCACCTGCTTTCCCTCCAAAAGCCGCAGCCAAATCCGCAAGGCAATCGACGGCGGGTTGGTGCTGCTCGATGGAAAAATCGTAAAGGCTGGCGCAGGGGTTCGGGCAGGGCAGGTGGTGCAAATCAGCTGGCAGGAAATTCAGGCCCCAAGGGCACGGCCGGGTGAGCTGAGCATCATCTACGAGGATGGGGAGCTGGTGGCCATCGACAAGCCGGCCGGCGTGGTTGTCCATCCCACATTCCGCGGCGAACCATCCCTCGTTGACGTGCTGCTCCACCACACAAATGGACAGCTTGCCAACGGCCAGGACCTTCTCCGACCGGGCGTGGTGCATAGGCTGGACAGGGATACGACCGGCGTGCTGCTTTTTGCCAAAAGCGGGGAAGCCCTCATCGCCTTGCAAAAACAATTTCAGCGGCGGTGCGTGGAAAAGTTGTACCATGCCGTTGTTGCTGGCCACCTAAATCGTTCCCATGGAATAATTAATTATCCAATTGGCCGCGATCTGCACCGCCGTACCCGCATGGCCATTCGGCCGGATGGTCGACCGGCCCGCAGCGACTGGGAAGTTCTGCTGCACTGCGCCGAAAGCTGGTCGCATCTGGCCGTGCGCATCCATTCCGGGCGCACCCATCAAATTCGCGTCCACCTCGCCGCCATCGGCCATCCAATCCTGGGAGACCGCACCTATGGCGATCGCCAAAGCAATTCACTGCCTTCCATCCCCCGCATGCTACTCCACGCCGCCGAACTGCGCTGCCGCCATCCCATGACCGGACAGCCGCTTACCTTGCGGGCACCCATTCCGGAGGATTTGCTAGCATTTGTTGCTTCTGGCCAGATTCGGCAAGAACCAGTGGCGTTGGCAGCGGAAAAAAAATGCAATGGCAATGGAGATTTGGCCGACGGCTTCGATGGCAAGGAATGAGGAAGCGTTGTGGGTCAGGTGCAGAGCAAAATAGCTGGGAACTGCAACAATGCAGCCATAGCCGATCAGGCCAACCAGCATGGTGAAGACCGTATCGCCGAAAGCGGTCAATGTCTGGCGCAGATTAAAACCAAAGCTTTCCGAGGCGATGGCCAGCCAGGAAAAAAATAGCATGGTGCGTAGCGTATGCATCTGGGCCGCATTCCACTGTCCGTGGATGAAAGGCTTCGACAGTGGCCCGGGGCATAGCACCATGAGGACAAAGGATGCCAGCAAAACGGCCAGGGATACGCGGAACCAGGAGCGGGCATTTCGTTCCACCCATTTCCAATTGCCGGCACCGTAGGCATTGGCCACGATGGCTCCAACGCCCAGGCTAACACCCTCCACCACAAATAGGGGAAGGTGATATACGGTGGTGGCTATGCCAAAGGCGGTGAAATTATCCTTGTCAACCTGGTTGGCCATGACCTGAAGAACGTAGCTCCAGAGAGAAAAATTGACGGCGCAGGACAGGGCCGGTGGAGAACCGATGCGCAGGCATTCAAAAAAAATTTTTTTGTTCGGGCGGGCGTCGAAAATGCAAAAGTTTTTGCCATTTTCTTTGGTGAAAAGGAAGTAGGCGAACAGGAGCAGGGCAGCCACCTGGGAAAGGACGGTTCCCCAGGCAGCGCCGCGGATGCCCATGGAAGGAATTGGGCCAAAGCCAAAAACCAGCAGGGCGTCGAGGCAAAGATTGATCAGGTTGCAAGCCAGGGCGACGACGGTGACAAAGCAGGTCTTTCCCCGGCCCGTGAAAAACGCGGCCATTGCCCCAAATGCGGCAAGGGACAGCGGCACGGATGGAAGAATGATGCGCAGGTAGGGCGTACCCAGTGGTCGCACATTGCTTGCCAGCAGGTGGGGCGCCAGGTACCAGGAAAGCGGCAGCAGCGGTACCAGCAGGGAAAGTGACAGCCAAAGCATTTGCCAGACCGCGGGCCCAATTTTTTCGTAGGTTCCGGCACCGTTGTAGCGGCCAACCAGAATGCAGGCAATGAAAACGATGGAGTAGAGCGGGATATAGACGGTCCATATCCAGGGTATGGCTGCCACATTCGCATTGAACGCTTCACTGGAGTACAGGGAAAGGATGAGTCTATCCCCAAACAACATGAGCATGTTGGCAGCAGATGCCACGATGAGTGGCCAGGACACGGACCATAGCTCCGCCATCGAACCATTTTCGTATTTCGTTAAAGCCTTCATGGAGCCCTCCCAGGGCAAATTTCTGCTCTCCGCCACCCGCCGGTGGCGCTTCCATCGGGATTCGAACCCAAATCACCGGTTCCGGAGACCGGCATTCTATCCTTTGAACTATGGAAGCCTGCCACGAGCAGAGCAGGCTTCGAACCTTTGGCAAGCCCGAAATCGCCATCTTTTTTGCCGCATCCGTCGCAGGGCGACGTCAATTATTGAAAAGGATTGCCATAAAACAGCTTGCAATGGCAATGTGTGGAAAGTGCGTCCGTGTGCGCCATCATGGTAGTTCGTTCTTGATAAATTTTTACGGCATGCTACGCATTAGTAATAATGATAGCCAGCGAAGGTGTGCATAATTGGCGGATGCCTGCCCGTGCTCAGAACATCGTACGGTACAAAACGCCCTTGCAGCTGTTTCGTATCGCAATCTATGCCACCGTCGGATTCACAGGGAGCGGCGCCCTGGCATTGACTGTCAGGGCACGGCCGGATCTTGCCATTGTTCTCTTTGTCATTGCCGGTCTTTGTGCGCTGAGCGCCCTAATTTTCATGGCCATCCACCTGATGTCGAAAGGGGGAGCGCGGCGGCGGGATGGCGAGGCCATGCCAGAGAACGGGCCGATTATTCCTGAAAACGAGCTGATTATGCCACAGAATGGGCCGACGGATTTGGACATCCATCCAAATTTGGGCATCCATCCAGACTTCATGTTTGGTACGGTGGAGTGGAGAGAGGAACAGAGACTGTTCCAAACACTTTTTGAGGCGGTGGTAAACAAACCCAATGATTTTGGAGAATTGCAGCAGGAAGATTATTGTGCATTCATCGAGGCATCCTTGGAAAATTTGCACTACATCAAGATCAAATCGGTACTTGATGAGGTCAAGACAACAGGCAAATTCAACTGCCCAGGATATGTTATCAATAATAATGCTCGCCTAGACCCAATTATAGATTTGCTGCTGCTGCATGATATTCCCCTTGTGGAATTTTACTGCAACGACTGTCCCTGCTTGTCCGATGCTGCCCTGCTGCGGCTCGATAACGTTCTGCGACCCGTTCGATCATTGTCGATTGAAGGCTCTTCCATCACCGATGCTGCCTTGGAACAATTTGCCACTTTTCGCGACTTGCAAATATTGGATGTGAGCGCGTGCGAGAACATTACGGCCGCCGGATTGCAAAAATTACTGCCCAACCTTTCCAAATTGTCGGCACTTTTTTTCATCAAATATCCCAATTTTGAAGAAAATGAAATCATGGACCTAGTCGGTGTCATGCCCGAGGGAAGCTTTCTGCACATCTCCAAGGAAAATCTGACAGAGAAGGTGGTGGCTGTCGCAGAGGGACGGAACATCCGCATCGTTGGAGCGGAGGGAGAGGAAGGAGAAAAATTACCAGCATAGTCAGCCATCTGCGCCCGATGGAGCCGGCTAAGGACACGAATCTGGATTTTGGCAATGGGGGATGGGACGGCCACGGCAATGGATTGCTGCCCTGGATCGTACTACGCAGGCACTTGTCGTGGCTGGCTCATTCGGCGCAGGTTGGCATCGATCTCACCGCCCACTTTAACTTCCTGCACCCTTTCTCCGGGATCGTTCTCAGCTTCCCGTTTTTCCAAAAGTTGTTGAAATTTTTCAATCCGCTCCTTCTGATCAAAAATCTTGCTCTTTGCCGCGGCAACCCGCGTGTCCGTCGCCGGATCTACCGGGAAAAATGCCTGTCCACCCTTCCATTCGGACGGCTGCAGGGATGGGGCATCCTTATTGGATAGGCCTTTTCCCTTTCCACTCAATGCAATGCCAAGGCGTTCAAGAATTAGGTACATGATATCGACCTGCCCCATGAGCATTTCCCTGGCATCTGTGCGCAGCTCATTGGTTTCCTGGATTTTATCCAAATGCCTTTCCACGGAATCGATGCAGCGTTCCACCGATCCAATGTCCACATTTCCCGCAATGGCAGCTTCGGAAGCTCGTTCCAGGGCATCCATGGAAAGTTCTCCGCCCGCTGCCATGCGTTCGCCGGCGTCGATTGCGGTTTCCTGGGCGTGCATGTCTAGGCTGCTTGTCCATTCAACGCCGGGACCAGTTCCCGGGTCGGGAACGACCATATATGATAGCGGCAGATCTACATGGCTCGGCGGCTCGGGTGGGAAGGAAATAGCCTGGTCGAGCATCCGTGACCCAACGCCGGCGATGTCCGTATCCGGTGCCTTCACCGGAGCAAGTGAATCAAGCTCCGGAGGAGCGATGGAAGTTATGCTGGGTGACAGGGCCACAAGGCCCGACTGTGCCAGATCCTGCGCAATGGCAGCATCTCGGTCGAACCCCACGTTGCTCACCAAGGGAGTTTACCAAAAACTAACAAAAAAGGCAATGGTAAAAATTTTACGCCACGGCAACCCACCCGTCTAGATCGAACCTTCGTGGCCAAATGAACTGGCGGTGCCCGGGGGGGGATTCGAACCCCCATGCCTTGCAGCACCAGGTCCTAAGCCTGGCGTGTCTGCCAATTCCACCACCCGGGCGTCCGGGGCCCATTGGGATGAACCATGGCCCGACTGTCCAGCATTTCTTGATTCAACCAAAATTTTGCAGCTGGGTCAGCTGGGAAATCGGCAAAAATAGGGCAATGGCAATCCATCCCACCAACAGGGCCAGAAAGATCACCGCCAATGGACGCAGGACCGCCGCCAGCCGTTCCAGGCCGAGTGCCACTTCTTCTTCCAAGAGATCGGCGGCGCAGGCAGCCATGGCGGCCAAGTTTCCGGTGCCTTCTCCCACGGCAAGCAGTCCGGCCGCAGCCGCTGGAAATGGTGCTAAAATTTCCGCCAGCGGAACCCCCTCGCTGGAGCGCAGCGCGATGGTTCGCAGCTGGTTGCGAAGAAATGTGCCCGGAACAACGGAATAGCCAAGCGCAAATGCCGCATTATGGGGAATGCCATGGCGCAGTGCGATGGAAAATGTGCGAAGAAATGGGATGAGGTACTGGCGCAGCAGCAGCGGACCGACGACGGGAATGAGCAATGGAAGCCGGGAAAGCATGGTGCGGCCGCCGGCCGTTCTTCCTAGGCCGATGCAAAGGACCATGACCAGCGGTGGCAGCATGAGGAGTACCAGACCGTGGCGGTGCAAAAATTGGCCAAATGCCAGCAGTCCGACGGTGATGGAAGGAAGCGGTTGGGATTGAAAAAATGCTTGAAAGTGGGGCAGCACGTGGCCGCAAAGGATAAAAATGGCGATGACGGCAACGGCCAGGACCAGGATGGGATGGATCAGTGCGGAAATCATGCGCGTGCGAGCGTGCCTAGCCCGGCGGCGGTCCACGGCCAGTGCTTCAAGAACCGCCGGCAAATCCCCTGCCAATTCTCCAGCTTTGACCATCTGGCAAAACGGTTCATCAAACATTGGACAAAAGTCACCGAGGACCTCGTGCAGGTATCGTCCCCGGTAAATTTCCTCCAGCATATTCCCTAAAATGGTTCGCCGCCGCCGATTTCGCTCCTGCCTAGCCAGCATGTCCAGTGCTGCGGTGAGGGAGATGCCGGCCCGCAGCAGCAGTGCCAACTGGCTGGTAAATGTCAGTAGAAATGTGGGATCTTTGCGACTGCCCACCGGACGAGGCACTGCAAATAGGGTGCTGGCCACGATGCCATCCCGTGCCAATGAACGCCGTGCCGCATCGACCGTTTCGGCCCGCAGTGTGCCGCTGACAGGCCTGCCGCCATCCGTCCGGCCTACGTAGCTAAATTGTTTGGCCGATCCCATGGTAGTTGGCGTAAAAATTCGACGATGGATAGCTGACCGGTCTCCAATAGTAGTCGACCTTCCTCCAATAGGGATGGTGCGGACAGTTGGCCATCTTCCACCCATTGGAAGGAAAAAATGGCATGCCGTCCAAGGTACCCCTTTTTTTCGCAGCGAGAACATCCCATGGCATGCCAAGTTGGTTGCCCTTTTTGAAAAAAAGCCCGCGCAGAGTCGGGAACGGCGGTGTGGTCCATTGGTTCGCGGCAGTGGGGACAATTTGTGCGCAGCAGGCGCTGGCAGAGGATGGCACGCAGACAGGAAAGTAGCAAGTTTTGATCCAGCCCCAGCTCGGTCAGACGGAGCAGCGCCTCCTCCGCCGTTGCCGTGTGGAGGGTCGCCAGAACAAGATGACCGGTGAGCGCCGCCCGCAGTGCAACCTCCGCCGTTTCTCCATCGCGAATTTCCCCCACGAAGATTACATCCGGATCATGGCGCAGGAATGCCCGCAAAACCGTGGAAAATGTGCGGCCAACGGCCAGGTCAACGGCAACCTGCAAAGCTCCCTCCATCACGTACTCCACCGGATCTTCAACGGTGAGAATCTTTTTTTGACCGCGGCAAATGAGTTCTGCCAGGATGGCGTAGAGCGTGGTGGTCTTGCCGCTGCCGGTTGGTCCAGTTGCCAAAAATAGTCCGCCACCACCGGCCGCAATGCGCCGTACCCCATCCTCTACGGACGGTGGCATGGCCAAATTTTCGACGCGAAAAAATGGGCGGTTTCTGTCCAACACGCGGATGGCAATGCTTTCACCCCAGCGGGTTGGCAGGGTTGCTATGCGGAAATCGGCGCTTTGTCCAGCCGCACCCTGCCAGCATAGACGGCCGTCCTGGGGACGAAAATGTTCCGTCGGTGACAGCTGCGCCAGGGCTTTTAGACGAATGGCGATGGCATTGCCCAATTCTTTTGGCAGGCGGGCCGTTGGCCGCAGCTCGCCATCCACGCGCAGGCGCACCACCACCGCATCGCGTTCCCATTCCCAGTGCATATCGGATGCGCCGGCCGCCACGGCACCGGCCAATAGATCGTTGCACAGCTGGATGGTTTGGGAAACGCCATTGGCCGTGGGGCGGTCATCGCGCCGCGACCGATGTTCGCAACTCCGTTGGCCGTAAATTTTGTCCCAGCGTGCGGCAAAATCTTTTTGGGAAATTTGCCTGAGGCAAATGTGGCGGCCGTGGATGCAAAAAATCTCCTGGGTAAGTGCCAACGCATCCCGGTCCGCCGCCACCAAAAATTCTTCTCCGTCCCCCGGCAAAATTCCATGGTCCAGGTACCAGGGCCGCCCATCCACCGGACTACCATGGTGCACACAGAACTCCGTGGCAAGCCTGGCCAGCTGTTCAGCGCTCTTTTTGCAACTTCATAATTGCGATTTTTAAAAAATATTGCACCCTAATGAGGTGCCCTCGCCGAATATGCTCTACGCCAAGACGGATTCCAACGGACAGCCGTGCTGCCGCTTGGCCAGCCACCTTCGCGACGTTGGCTACGTGGCCCAACGGCTGCTGAAATCTTTTCCTGCCAAGTTTTTAAAAGACTATGTCCATGGCCACGAATTCTTTCCATTTATTGCCGCACTCCACGACATTGGCAAGGCAAACAATGATTTTCAAAGGCAATTGTTCAAAAATGGCAAGGGTGATCCCTTGCATCCCCACAACTGGCATAGCCAACATTTTTTGGAGTTTTTGCTGAGCACTCCAGGAACGACCGATGGAGGAGACAATTTTCCCTGGCCTAGAGCACTTGGAGCACACCACGGCCGATGGTACTGCGGAAAATTGTATACGAATCCAACGCTGGAAATGACAAATGAGCTTGCCGCAGACGTTGTCCGGGAAATTTTTCCCAAATTCAACCTCACACCGCCGGACGATGGCGAAGACATTGGATCCTATTTGCGCCGGCTTTTGCCAAAGATAGGTAGGAGCCGGCAAGAGATTGTAAAATTTTTTGCGGGTCTCACCGTGCTGGCCGACTGGCTCGCTTCGAATCGCAGGATTTTTCCCTACGAAGATGGCAAAGAACTGACCGATGAAGAAGCTGCTGTGCGTGCCGACGGATTGGTTGTGGAACTACCACAACTTTTTCGGGCCCAAGTGGACTGTGAAAAAGATTTTTCCACCCTCTTCGGGCTGGACAGTCCCAATGCTCTCCAGCTGGCAATGGCCCAGGTTGCCGTAGAACCCGGTCTCTTCATCGTCGAGGCGTCCATGGGCCAGGGGAAGACGGAGGCGGCCCTCCTTGCCGTCCGCAATCTACTAAAAATGGAGCACAGCGGTTTGTACTTTGCACTGCCAACGCAGCTGACATCGGAAAAAATTCATAGCCGAGTTTGCGCATTCGTCCAAAATCTCGGCGCCGATGGGTGGGACGACGATTCGGAAAAGTTGGTGGAACTCATCCATGGCAATCTGCTCCAGGGCCAGGTGGAGGAAGGTGATGATGATTGGGACTGGTTTAGTACCAACAGACGCCGCATGCTCTGCCGCTACGGCGTTGGCACAATCGACCAGGCCCTGCTGCAGTGCATCAACGTGAAGCACGCTGCCCTGCGAACCTTTGCCCTCGCCAATCGGGTCATTATTTTGGACGAAGTGCATTCCTATGACACCTACACTGCGACCATCATCCAAGAATTTATCAAAGTGATGGGCAATTTGGGCAGCACGGTCATCATTCTTTCCGGCACGCTCACCGTAGAAAAAAAGGCAGAACTTTTGGGCCTGTCCGATCCGGGCGAGCTTCCATCCGGCGGTGACCACTTTCCCGCAATTACCTACCGGCTGCACCGGGAAGGGAAGGTCAAGTTGCGGGCCGTGGACCGGGAACAGCCCCGCAGCTATGATATCTCCTATGATGATGGCAACCGCATGTCCTTCTACGATGATGCCCTTGGACGGCTGGAGAACGGGGAGTGTGTCCTATGGCTGCGCAATACGGTTGTTCAGGCCCAGGAAGACTATCTCTACTTTCGCAGGGCTCTATGCGAAAAATGCCACGATCTGCGGGGCGAAGACATTTTGGGCCTCATGCACTCCCGTTTCACAGCCGAAGATCGTGGGCGCATCGAAGGCCACTGGACCGAGCGGCTGGGAAATGGCAATGGAATGAGAAAGCCATGCATACTCGTGGCCACCCAGGTGGCGGAGCAGTCCTTGGACATCGACTGTGACACACTTTTTACGGAGCATTGCCCAACAGACATGCTGCTGCAGCGCATGGGCCGCTGCCGTCGACATGGCCGTTCCAACCGCTGCGCAGGGTGCGAACCCGACGGCAGGGTGTATGTCTTTCGCGACAACAGGATGTCAGACCAGACCGCAAAATTTTTGAAAAACACGGCGATGGACAGTGGTAGAAGGCACAAAAAAAAGCATTCGGCCGTTTCCTTCGCCGACGCCTATGGCAGGAGTGCGAAGGTCTATTCACCCTACATTCTGGAACGGTCCCACAGGGTACTTAGCCAAAGAACAAGGCTCACATTTCCGGACGACATCCGCGGGCTATTGAAGGATACCTACGAAGATAGCAATTTTTTGGAAAATGCCGACCTTCGGGAAGCGCGCGAAGAATTTTTGAACGATGTGGAAAATCTGCGCATGCATGCGGTGAATGCGATGGACTTGAACAATACCATCCTATCACGGGACGATGCGGAATGCGCAAAAGTGCGTCTCATCGCCGTCGAAACCGTGGAATTGATCCTTCTACCACCCGGGGATAGGGAAATTTTTGGCAAATTTTTACAAACTTCCTTCGATGGAAAATTTTTTTTCGAATTGCGAAAAAAGGCAATACGGGTGCCGAAGTATTTTTGTGACAATGCGAAAAAGTTTAGGCTGGATGGCACGGCCTACCAGCATTCCCACCTGTGTGTGGTCGACGCTGAGGAGACCAAAACACTTTGCTACGACGGAGATGGGATTGGCCTGCAACGACTTGAAGAGAATGGTGAGGTGGGAGAGGACGGCGATGGCATGTTCTGAACTGGCAAGTTCGGCAGGCCGCTTGCCGAATGGGATGGTGGACGGGACCCAAACCCACAACCATCGACACCACATTCGGCGGTTATCTGGACGTCCTTCGCCTGCCTACACACATGGGCGCATGGCCTAGAATACATTGTGGATCATTCCAGGGGGCGGCCCTGGCCCTTGGGATGTGGCGAAATTACCGTCCATTTTCATGGATGGTTTGGACGCAAAAATCGTCGCCCCATCCTTCCGGCTGATCACCTGGCTGGGCATTGTTTTAGGTTTTGTCGCATGCCAAAACTTTCTTGGCAACCGTCGTAACCACGTTTGGCATGGGCCAGATGTTTGGAAAAAGGTCGGCAATGGTTGCTCCCGGACCGCGTGCGCCAAGGGCATGGCCAACCCATGCGATGGTGTGCTCAATTCCATTTTTCACGTCTTGCAAGGGCACGTTGGTTTGAAACAGTGCGCACAGCCCTTGGAGAAAAATCGCCCCGTGGAAATGGATATCACCTTTTGCGATGACAATCAGCAGCGCAAGGCAGGTGACAACATTTACATCGTACCTTTCACACCTTTTGCTGCAGGTTTCTATCAATAGGCGCGCCAGTGCCCAATCCCATCTGCCTAGGAGAGTCACGACGGTGTTGTGCAGTTCGTTTGTTGTCACAAAATTTTGCATTTTTTTTGGAAATTTTTCAACGCCGAGCAGTCCTTTTTGCAGCAGTGCGTCCATACTCTTCCAGTAGCCACCAAGCGGAGAATATGCCGAACCCGTCCACCTCCGGAGAGAAGGTGGCAATGGCCACATGGCGCAGCCGCTCCTAACCAGCGCATTTATTAACTGTTCCGTTGGCCATGAATGTGTCCTAAATTTTGAAAAATTCAGCAGCTGCCACGCGCAGTACTCAATGCCGCGGCAAGGCCAACTGTTTTGGTCCAAATCGCATAGAGTTGCATTGTTTTTCCAACCACTTTTGCAAAGTCCAGCGATGAGTGCTGTGACGGCAGGGTCCACGTTCTGCTGCAAACAGGGACTGGACTGGAAAGTAGCAACCCATTCCCGGGCGCATTCGGGAACAAGATAGAGCCCCCTATTCCGGGCAAAAAAGATCAACACTGCGAGTCCGACGATAATATTTACGTTGTGCACGGGGCAGGCATTGATGCAGCAGCGTATTCCACACTCGAGCATGTCAATTTTTTGCGAATCATCCACCTCTATGATGCGCTGGGCATTGAACAAGACACAATCCTTTGCCTCATAGTAATAGACATTGCCAATTCCTATTTCCGTCGAAATGTACTTTTCATGTTGCAAAAATTTTCGACTATTTGTGAAGCGGTGTATCCAAAGATGGACCCCTCCATCGATGTCGTAACTGTCCATATACTAAGAAGATAAAGAATTTTTGACCCGGTCAATAATTTTTGTAAAATATTCGGCTTCCCAAGGTTTTACAAAAAACCGTCCATGGCCCATTGTCCCATTCGTACGCCACATTCCCAACCAATGGGTGCGGAAAATGCTGCTGGACACGGGCGGCAAAGCAATCTACATGGGGTGGCGCTGTGAACATTTGGGTTGTACAGGTGGGGGAACCGGTTTCATTTGTCGATGGGGGTAGCCGGCCATTTCGCAGTGAAATGCTGGCCAATCGGCTGGTGGAGCGAGGAAACTACGTTCTTCGCTGGACCTCAACCTTTGACCATCTGCGAAAAACTTTTCGTTTTTTGGAAAGTCGGGAGGTTACGCTGGGTTCCAACCTGCGCTACCGCTTCCTTCATGGGCCAACTTCCTATGCCAAGGATATTTCTCCGAGCCATGCCCGCCACAGCCGGGAAGTTGCCGCGCAATTTGATCTGTATGCCCCGGAGGAGGTGTTTCCAGACCTGATTCTATGCTCTCTGCATCCGGTGGTTCTGGCCCGCAGTGTTTCCGAATATGCCCACCGCCACGGCATTCCGCTGCTACTCGACGTGCGCGACACCTGGCCGGATTCGTTGATAAAAAACCTAAAATTTCCATGGCGGCAATTGGCTGGCTGGGTTCTGCGCAAGGATCGGAGAAGGATTCAAAAAATTTTTCACAGGGCCGACGCCATTACGGCAATTTCCACGGAATGCATGCGCTGGTCACTCGGCCAGGCGGACCGCAAATCCAATCGCTGGGACCGCATTTTTTCCTTTGCCACCGAGGAGCCGCCGCGGGATATTTTTTTGGATGAAGAGCAGAAAAAGCAATACCTGCTCCGCATGGCAGCGCCCGATGTCCAGCACATCGTGACCTGCATCGGCCGTGTTGGATCGTCCTTCGACTTCGACCTGGTGGTGCGGTTGGCTAGAAGGTTTTTGGGCGAGGGTCGACGGGACGTGCACTTTGTGCTGGCCGGCGAGGAACCGATTCGTCGAAAATTGCAAAAAAAATTTCCATCCCTGCCCAACCTTACGGTCACCGGCTGGCTGGACCAGCAGGAATTGTACCGGCTGCTGGCTGTGACAACGGTTGGTCTGCTGCCCTACAAGGACATTCACTGCACCACGATTCGCAACAAACCGCTGGACTTTCTATCCATGGGCATACCGGTACTTTCTTCTCTTCACGGAGAACTTTTCTTTCTCATGCGGCAGAATAATTTTGGCATCTGCTTCCCACCAAAAGATCTGTGCGCACTCCACGCCCTACTTTGCCGTCTGCTGCAATCGCCACGGCTACGGGAATCCATGCGCGAAAACAGCCTGCGCGTTTTTCGTGAACACTTCTCAGCCGACCAGGTCTACGGTGATTTTGTGGCCCATCTGGAAGCTTTTCACGGCCAACATGCCAGGGCAAAAGCTGCCACCTAGGCCGCCCCGTCCCGTTGCCACCGAATTGCCGTGCCCGATCGGTCTGGCAGCTACACGGAGTGCCCATGCCTTTGTTGAGAACTGGCGCGACACGCTGTGGCACACGCAAAAAAAATTCTGCCTAGGCGACGTCGTTCTACGAATTTACTGGCCAAGGAAGTGGATTAGATCCGTCAACCCCAAATTTTTGCAAAACTTGCAATGCTCCCCGGCAAACGCATGGTTGACGGTCTTTCCTAAAAATGGCAAGCAAAAAATGCATCGCATTCAGTAAAGAAAAATAAACCGCTGCCACAGAAAATTTTTGACGGGATAAATTTAGCGTTATTTGCCTGTCAGCCAGGCGGCCAGGCAAAATCTCTTCCCGCCAGCAGGTGAATGTGTAGATGGGGAACCGTTTGGCCTGCCGCTGCACCGCAATTGATCACCACACGGTAGTCAGCTTTTTGGGAAAACTGTTCCCCCATTTTCCGCGTCACCGTCAGCAAGTGGCCCAGCAATGGCCCATCGCCATCGTTCGCCGCCGCCAGGCTGGGAATTGGTTGCAACGGCACAATGAGAAGGTGGAGCGGTGCCTTTGGGGCTATATCCCGCAGCACCATGCACCGGTCATCGCGGTAAAGAATTTCTGCCGCAATTGCACCGGTGGCAATTTTTTCAAAAAGCGTCGCCATGGGTTGATAGGGTTTTTTGAAATTCTTCCAAATTTACAAAACTTTTATGCACGGACAAAAAGCGGGCATAGGCCAGCGGATCGTAGCCCTGCAGGCAGCGCATCACCTCCTTGCCAATTTCCTCCGACGTGAGTTGGACGGGCTTTGCCGCCAGCAGCAGCCCCACCACCTTCTCTGCCAAAGAATCCACCTCATCCCGCCGCCGGTTTCCTTTTTTTAGCGCGCACTGCAGGCTGGCAACGATTTTTTGCCGATCGAATTCTTCGACGCTGCCATCGCGCTTGCGCACGGTAATTTCCTCCCGCACAGGAACTTCAAGCGTTGAAAAGCGGAAGCCGCAGACGAGGCACTGGCGGCGGCGCTTGACCGCATGGGGAATTGCCCCAACGCCCGTCCGCGTATCCAATACGCGGCTGTCCCCTCCATCACAGCGGGGACAGCGCACCAGCCTCCTCCACCCGGGGAAAGAGGATGGTCCCCTCGCCCACTACCTTTCCATCCAGCGCATTGGACCATGCCAGATCCAGCCAGTTGGACACCGCCGGCAGTCCGAGCTGGCGCAAAATTTCCTGGGCAGCGGTTGGGATGGCGGGAGTGAGCAAAATCGCTGCGATGCGCAGTGCTTCCCCCATGGATGCCAGCGCCGTTTCCAATTCCCTTTCACAACTCGCACGTTTGGCCAGCTTCCACGGCGCCCGCCGCTCTGCATAGCGGTTGGTTTCCTGCAAAAGAGAAAAAATTTCTCCAAGTGCGGAAGAAAACTCGAGGCTTTGGTAAAATGCGCGGACCAGGCGAATGGTCTCCGTCGCCCGATTCTGCAGCTGTAGCTCTTCTGGGCCGGCGGGCCAGGCGGTCGGAAATCGGCCATCCGCATAGCAGCGCACCATGTGCACCAACCGGCTCAACAAATTTCCCAAATCGTTGGCCAGGTCACCCTGGTAGCGGGCCGTAAAGAGTTCATGGGAAAAGTTGCTATCCTGGCCAACGGCCATTTCCCGCAGCACGAAATAGCGAAATGCATCCGGGCCATAGAGATCTATGTAGTCCAGCGGCTTTACCACATTTCCCAAGCTTTTGGACATTTTTTCTCCACCCTTGGCCAGCCACCAGCCATGGGCCAAAATTTGTTTTGGCAGTTCGACTCCTGCGGCGTGGAGAATGATTGGCCAGTACACGGCGTGGGCCGGCACAAGAATATCCTTTCCGATGACGTGCAGATCGGCCGGCCAGTTGCGAAAAAAATCTTCCCGACCGTAGCCTACGGCGGAGATATAGTTCACAAGGGCATCGAACCACACGTAGGTCACGTACCCGGCGTCGAATGGCAGCTCGATACCCCACCGCAGCCGAGCCTTTGGCCGGGAAATGCAGAGATCATTGAGCGGTTCCTTTAAAAATTCTACCACCTGCCGCTGGCGGAAGGACGGGATGATGAAGTTGACATTTTTTTGTAAAAATTCCACCAGCCAGCCCTGGTACCGAGAAAGTTTAAAAAAGTAATTTTCTTCCTCCAGCTCCACCACGTCCCCAATGTCGTCTGGCCATTTCCCATCCACCCGTTCCCGTTCCAGCACAAAGCGCTCCGCCCGCGTACTGTACAGTCCGCGATAGGGTGCTTTATAGATCTCACCGGCGGCGTGTAGCCGCAGCAGCATGCTCTGCACCACCGTCCGATGGCGTAGCTGGGTAGTACGGACGTAGTCGTCGTAGGCAATGGATAGCCGGGAGCACAGTTTTTGAAAATCCTGGGCCACCAGGTCGCAAAGATCCTGCGGTGCCATGCCGCGCTGCGTTGCCGTTTCCTGCACCTTTTGGCCATGCTCGTCGAGTCCTGTGAGAAAATGGCAATTGACCCCTTCCATGCGCCTGGAGCGGATGATGGCATCTGCCAAAACTTTTTCATAGGCATGGCCGATGTGGGGGCTGCCGTTGGCATAGTCAATGGCAGTGGTGAGGTAAAAATTCTTCACCGCCGCAGCTAAGAACACATTTTTATTCGGTGCAATGCTTTTTGCCAAAGAGAAAAAACAAATTGCATCCGGCCAACGGCCGCTGACAATGACGGCGGCAATGGGTTTGAAGGAATTGGAGCGGTTGGTAGAATTGGCAGAACGCTTTGCCCTCGTTGAACTTGAGGTGGAGCGAAAAGGAATGCGCGTGCGCATTCGCCGCCAGGTTGCGCCGCAGGTTTCCACGCCGCGGACCGTGGCCGAAGGCCATGCCACCCAGCGCGTGGAGCCGGCCGTTGTGTCCTGTACCCAGACGGCCGATGGCAATATTTGCACCGTCCATTCGCCCATGGTGGGAACATTCTACCGCTCGGTTGCACCGGAAAAGCCGGCCTTTGTCGAGGTGGGCAGTACGGTGTCCCAGACAACGACCGTCTGCATAGTAGAGGCCATGAAGGTGATGAATGAAATTCCGGCCGAGGTGTGCGGCACGGTTGTTGAGGTTTTGGCCAAGGATGGCCAGGCGGTGGAATTTGGTCAACCCCTTTTTAGGGTTCGGCGGCCGGAATGAGGAGTGCCCCATGCTGGAAAAATTGCTCATTGCCAACCGGGGAGAAATTGCCGTCCGCATCATCTCCGCCTGCCGTGAACTCGGCATTCGCACGTTGGCCGTCTATTCCCAGGCGGATGAGGACTCTTTGCACGTCCACCTTGCCGATGAAGCCATTTGCATCGGCGATGGGCCGGCGGATGGCAGCTACCTGCGCATGGACCGCATCCTGGCAGCGGCGGAACTGGGCAACGTGGATGCCATCCACCCCGGCTATGGATTTTTGTCAGAAAATGCCAAGTTTGCCGAACAGTGCCGGGCCTGCGGCATTGCCTTCGTTGGCCCTGGGGCGGATGTCATTGCCCGGCTAGGCGACAAGGCAAGAGCCAGGGATGCGGCCCTGCGGGCCAAGGTTCCCGTCCTACCGGGAAGCGATGGGCCGGTGGAACGGGCGGAGGATGGCCTGCGCCAGGCACGGCGCGTGGGCTTTCCCATTTTGTTGAAGGCGGTGTCCGGCGGTGGCGGCAAGGGCATGCGACTCGTCCGCTGTGCGGATGAATTTTTTAGGGAATTTGCCATTGCCCAGGTGGAGGCGGAAAAAAACTTTGGCGATGGTCGCATCTACTTTGAAAAATTTCTTGGCGAGCCGCGCCACATTGAATTTCAAATTTTGGCCGATGGCCATGGCCATGTGCTGCACCTGGGTGAGCGAGATTGTTCCATCCAACGGCGCTACCAAAAGCTCATCGAAGAAGCACCATCTCCAGCCCTCGACGCCTCACTGCGCAGGAAGATGGGAGAAGCGGCCGTCCGTCTAGCCAAAAGTTGCAGCTACCAAAGCGCTGGCACCGTAGAATTTTTGCTGGATCGGGATGGAAAATTCTATTTTATGGAAATGAATACCCGCATCCAGGTGGAACACGGTGTCACGGAGATGGTGACAGGCATTGACCTGGTGCAGTGGCAGCTGCGCATCGCAGCCGGTGAGCGGCTAGATCTGGAACAGAAGGATGTGCGAATGTCTGGCCACGCCGTGGAGTGTCGAATCAATGCCGAAGATCCGTCCAACAGCTTTGCGCCGCAACCGGGAACGATTTCTCTCTGGTACCTGCCGGGGGGGCCTGGCATCCGCATCGATTCCCACGCCTACGGCGGCTACCGCATTCCTCACCACTACGACAGCCTTTTGGGAAAAATCATCGCCATCGGCCGGGATAGGACATCCGCGCTGCGCAAGATGGAGAGCGCACTCGCCGCCGCAGTTGTCCAGGGCATCCACACGACCATTCCCTACCTGCGAGAAATTTTTGCCGATCAAATTTTTCAATCCGGCCACTTTGCCACAAATTTTCTGGAAAAATTTTCCACTCGCCACGGAGCGGATCTTGGCCAGGAAAGGAGACAGCTATGAAGACCGGTGAAGTGGAAGAGGGAAATGAGTTGGAGGGAGAAATCCGCATCAACCATTCCGTCGTGGCCAGCATCATTCGCATCTGTGTCCAGGAGGTTCCCGGCGTGGCCCAGGTGGGTGGCACATTTTTTGGCGGCATGGCAGAGCTGTTTTCCCGCAAAGATACGGAGCGGGGAATCAGCGTGCGGGAAGAGGAGGATGGCCGCTATGCCATCGAAGTGCGGGTGGTGCTCTATTTCGGTGTGCCGCTGATGGATGTGGCTACGCAAATTCAACGTAGCATTGCCCAGCAGGTATTTGCCATGACGCGGACGGCCGTGGCACGGGTGAATGTGACCATTGACGGCGTGCGCGCCCGGCATGCGGTCAGCCAGGAAAATGCGGAATAGGAGCGGCGTGATGGAATGTTGTTGGATGGATTGGAGCCAGGTGGGTGGGGCATCCTTTTGGTGCTGGTTGGCGGGATTGTTGGCCGTTGGTTGGGTCCTTCTAGCCATGCGCCGCAGGCGGCGGCCGCTGGTAGTTACTTCGGGAGATTTGGGCACCGTCACAATTTCGATGCGGGCATTGCGCGGTGCCATCCGCAGCTGCTGTTTTCGGGCGGAGGAGAGGATCAAGCCCTGCTGCATTGCCATTGGTAGAAAAAAAAATCATCTACGCATCCGCCTATGCCTGCGAGTTCCGGAAGGTTGCAACGTGCAGGCCATCGCCCAGCGCATCCAGGACATTGCCACGGCACAGCTGCGGGATCAGTTTGGCCTCGACGATGGGTGTTCCATTGATGTGCAGGTGACCGGATTTTTTCCGGCAAATCGGCCGGCCGAATCCCAGCCATGCAACTGTCGAAGTGGCGAACCGTCCCGGAATGAAGATGTGCGGCCGCGGTGAGGAAGATGCACGGGTTCACGTACTCAACCTGCTGCGCCGTGGGGCGAGAGGCGGCGCGCTATTTACAGGCTTTGACGGCGCTGTGGACCGACTGTACCGGGTAATTGGCCGCCGGACGGATGCCGGCCCAATCCCAATGCACACCATCGGCGAGTTGGCCGAGCGCATTGCCTCCGCCGCTGGACGGAGCACCAACATAGAGCGCATTCCGCTGCAAACCAGGGCCGGTGGCAATGCGGTCCTCTGCGCACTGGCATTCAGGGCGCTGGGCGGGACGGCAACGGTTGCCGCAAATCTGGGCCAGCCCATTCACCCAGTTTTTGCAGATCTGGTCAAAGAAAACAGCTGCCGCACCCATTCCATCGGTCCACCCAACGAAACCGATGCCTTCGAATTCAGCGATGGAAAAATTCTCATAACAAATTCCCAGCCACTGGAGTCCATGGACCATGGCACAATTGCCGCATCCCTGCCACCCGGCGGCCTGGCTGGGCTATGGCAGGGACAGGATGCGGTGGCGCTCATGAATTGGACCATGCTTCCCAAGGGCACCCAACTTTTTCAGAAAATTTTGCACGATGTTCTGCCGCAAACCGGCCAAGGGACAGCATTTTTTTTTGACATCTCCGACCCGGTCCGCCGCATGGACGATGACATTTGCCAACTTTTGGACCTGCTAGCAGAATTTTCCCAGCTGCGGCCAACATTTTTAAGCCTCAACGGCAAGGAAATGGAGCGCATGGCATCGTTGGTTGGTGGACTGGACTGCCGGGACCGGGAGGCAACGCTGCGGGTGCTGCACAGCCGCTGGCCGCTGGAATGGTTGCTGCACCGCTACGATGGGGCGGATTCGTTTGGAAAGAATGGTTGGATAACGGCGGAAGGATTTTTTACGCCAACACCAACCGCCAGCACAGGCGGTGGTGACACCTTCAATGGTGGCTTTCTTTTTGCCCACTGCCATGGCCTTGGCCGTTCCTCCTGCCTATTCCTTGGCAACGCACTGGCCGGCAGCTATGTGCGCCTTGGCCGCCTGCCAAGCCGCGGCGAATTGATCCAATTTTTAGCGAGCCACTCCTAGGCAGCGTCCGCCACGGTTTTCCACACCTCGTGCCATTTCTGCAAATGCCGCAGAAGACAGCTGGTTGATTAAAAAATCTCTGCACAAAAAAAGAGAGCCCCCGAAGGGGCTCCCCGCCTATAGCACCCAGAACTTTTTTTCTAGAAGCTGAACTCAACGGCGCTGGAGAACCAGATCAGGCCCTTGTGACCGCCGCCAAACAGCGCATTGTTCCAGTGATTCTTGGACGTCGAATTCACCTCGTAGCGCGCACCAATCCGCACATTGGACTGCTCATTGTACTTGTAGACCAGGTCAGCCCCCAATCCAAAGTAGAAGTAGTCCTTGCATTGATCACGAAACCGCCCTTCGATGGGATTGTCAAAGGAACCAATCCCGGCCACATCCTTGAAAAAGTTTTTTACCCCAAATGGCCGCTTCGCGTAGTCGTAGCCGACGTGGGCCTTGCCTTCCAGGGAAAAATTGTTCAGGCCGCAGGCGGTAAGGTCGTAGCCGTAGCGGATAGAGCCCACCAGGTCAAACTCTTTGCGGTTGAAATCGTAGGCCAGGTACAGCTTTGGCGAACAAACCACGTCCGCCGTGACGCCAATGTAGAATTCGTTGGAATTATCGTCGATTGGATAAAGCTGTTCTCCCCACCAACCATCATTCATGTTCAACCACCTCTCAAACGGCTTGACGTTGGTGTAGAGATGGGCTGTATAGCCAATGTCCAGTACGCAGCAATTCGCCAGGTCATGGCTATAGCCAATGTAGGGCGATATGTTGTTCATGGACAGAGCACGGCCATGGGACCACCAGGGAATGGAATCGGCCAGCATGAGTGCGGAAGTCGCTCCAATGTAGCCATGGCCACCGCCAAAGTCCAGACCGGTCTCAACCGCCATCTGGATGCACTTTTCGCCCTCCCGGCGGCCGTGGTTGACATATTCGGTGTTAAAACCGATCTTGGCGTCAACGGTCAGGGGAGGCATTTGAAACGCAGGCACTTCCAGGCCATGCAGGGCGCCAAAACCCAACACCCCGGCAAGGGTCAGCGAAACTGCTGTCTTTTTCATGGTTAATCCTTCTTTCAGTTCCGGTTTCTCGCAAAACCTTGCGGAAACTAAAGAGTACCATCCAATGGTTGCAAGTGTTTTTGCAAAAAATTTAGGGAAAAATGAGACTTTGCGGCACTTTTTTGAAAAAATTCACCGGTAAGGGAAAATTTTTCCAACAACCCGGCGAATTTTACCAATTATTGACACGTTCACCGCTCAGGCCAGGCCCCTCGTGCTGCGCCTGCGAAAATCTACCATCTTCTGGCGCAGGTGGAGCGGGATGGTATCGTCGGCCGCAATGCCGTCCAAACCTCTGTCCCTGCCCTCTTTGTAGAGACGGTTAAACATGTGGCGTACCGCGGCGATGTCGCTTTCGGAAAAACCATGGCGCTGCAGACCCACCAGATTGTAGGTCCGCATGCGGGCACGGTTACCTTCGGCGATCAGGTAGGGCAGCAGGTCTTGGACGAGGGCCGACAGTCCTCCCAAAAACGCATGGCAGCCAATTTTGCAAAATTGGTGCACCGCTGCTGCGCCGCCGACGATGGCATGCGAATCCACCTCCACATGGCCACCCAGCACCGCCTTGCTGCTGATGAGGACATGATCCTCCAAAATGCAGTCGTGGCCCACGTGGCCATAGGCTAGGATGTGGTTGTCATTGCCGATGCGGGTATGGCCCAACGACGTTGATGGACAGTGCACCGTGGAAAATTCGCGAAACACATTGCGATCGCCCACGGTAAGCGGTGCGTTGGAACCGTCGTATTTCAGGTCCTGGGACAGGCCACCGATGAAGGCAAAGGGATATATTACATTGGCTTTTCCAAAAAAGCTATTGCCCTGCACCACGCCGTGGTGGTGGACCACGCATCCATCGCCCAGCTTCACATCCTGGCCAACGTAGGCGTAGGGGCCAATTTGCACCCCAACGCCAAGGCTAGCTCCCGGCTCGACGATGGCCAGAGGATGGATCTGCGTTCCACCGTCCATGGCATGGCCCTAGCCGATCCAGCGCAGCAGGACGGTTCCCGATGTGAGGCCGGCTCCGAAGGAAACCAGGACAACGAGGTCACCGTGTTGCAACCGCCCGGCTCGCACAGCGTCGTCCAGGGCAATGCCGACCGAAGGCGATGAATTGTTGCCAGTCCATTGCAAGACAGTCAAAAAACGTTCCAATGGAACGTTGATCTGCCGAGCCATGGCGTCGATGATGCGCAGGTTTGCCTGGTGCGGGGAAAAAAATTTGATCTGGTCCGGGACCAGGTTGTTTCTTTCCAAAATCGTTGCAACCGCCTGCCCCATGCTTTTCACCGCTTCTTTGTACACCTCCTGGCCATTCATTTTGAGAAAATGCAGCCGATTGCGCACCGTTTCCTCCGTGGCCGGCGCGCGGCTGCCTCCCCCCGGCAGATAGAGCGCATCAACCCCGGAGCTGTCATTGGCAATGTAAATGTCAAGAATCTCACCCCGTGCTCCCTCTGCGTCGCAGGTGAGAAGAAAGGCGGCCGCACCGTCGCCGAAGAGGACACAGGTTAGGCGGTCCTGCCAGTCGGTGATGGCGGTCAATTTGTCGGCCGAAATGGCCAAAATGTTGCGGTACGGGCCCTGGCGAAGAAGTGCCGAAGCCAGTTCACAGCCATAGGGAACGCCGGAACATCCCGCTTCGATGCCCATGCAGGGACAGGTGTGGGCCCCAATTTTTTTTTGGACAAATGCGGCGGTGGAGGGAAATGGCATGTCCGGAGTGACGGTTGCCACGATGATGGCATCCACATCCCCCGCAGCCAGCCCACCGTCGGCCAGGGCCCGCTTTGCAGCCTCCGCCGATAGATCCGAAGTGTATTGGTCATCGGCTGCGATGCGCCGCTCTTTTATGCCGGTGCGGGAAGTGATCCACTCATCGGAGGTATCCACAATCTTTTCCAGGTCGGCATTGGTCAAAATTTTCTCAGGCAGATAGGCGCCGAGTCCTCGAACGTAGACAGGTTGTCGGTCTTTCATGGTTGATTTCCTTGGTTTTATTCAAAAAGTAGGGTGTTTGCGCGCAAAATTTGTTCCAGCAGCCGATCATCGCAACCTTTTCGCAAAAATTGTTCGGCGATGAGGATGGCGTGGCAAATTGCCCTGCGTCTGCTGGAACCGTGCGCCTTGAAAAGGGGTGCGTTGAGACCGAGCAGCGGTGCACCGCCGTAGGTCTCCGTGCTCAATTTATGGCGGATGGTGCGCAGAGCGCCAGCGGCGAACAGGCAGCCAAAAATGCGCAGCGGGTTGCGAAATAATTCCTTGCCAATGAATCTTTTCAACTGTCTTGCCAGGGATTCCAGTGTTTTGAGCAGAACATTGCCCACGAAGCCGTCGCAGACAACCACGTCCGGCGAGTTCTGGAATAGTTGGAAACCTTCTATGAGACCAACGTAGCGGACCATGCCGTCCAATTTTTTGAGCAGTTCGTGGGTCTGCTGCACCAATTCATTGCCCTTGCCTTCCTCCGTCCCAATGGACAGCAGGCCAATCCGCGGCTGTGGGTTGTGAAATGCTGCCCGGCAGTAATGGGCCCCCAGGATGGCATTGTGCACCATCTGCTTCGGAGTGGGCGATGGGTTTGCTCCCACGTCCAGCAGGACAAAATGGCGGCCAATGCCGGGGATGATGGTTGCCAAAACCGGCCGCTCCAACTGGGCCATGGGCCGCAGTTTGACCGTTCCGATGGTCACCAGTGCCCCCGTGTTGCCACAGGTTAGGGCGCCGCCGGCCAGACCATCCCGCACCAATCCAATCGCCTGGGCCATGGAAGATTCCCGCTGCCGCAGGGCGCGCATGGGGGTTTCGTCCATGCCAATCACCGCCGGCGCATGGTGGACTCGGACACGGCCGCCGATGGCCCGCATGCGCCGCTCGGCCAGAGCCCGGCCAATCACATCCCCGTCGCCCACCAGTATGAGCTGCGGCGTCGGCCCACTTGGCAATCGGCGCAGGGCCAGGTGAACTCCGGCCAAAATTTCCTGTGGGCCAAGGTCGGAGCCCATCACATCCACCGCAAGAATGGGATGTGGGGACGAATGCATGGTCCAATGCCCCTATTCCACCTCGATCACCTGTCTGCCCCTGTACATGCCCGTCGCTGGATCGACGTGGTGGGGCACAAAGGGAACGCCATCTGCCGTCTTTGCGAGCTGTGGCATTTGAAATCGCTTCGCCCCACGGCGTTTGTGACTGCGTTGCTTGGAATTTTTACGCTTCGGCTGGGCCATGATCTATCGCTTTCACTAAAAAAATTGGCCGGCAATTTTCACCGCCGCAAGAAAAAAAGGATTTTTTCTTCGCCATGCCAGTTGCCTGTCTTTGCTCAGGTGAGAATTGCTCCGATCGAAACGCTTGAAAAATTTGCGCAAAAGCAGGCCGACCAAAAATGCGACCATCGCTTATTATTGACAAACGAATGTGGCAATGCATTGGATTACTCCGTATGAGCTTGGATCCACAACTCAAATATTCTTCCCATGGTCCTGATGATTTGTATGCCATGGGTTTGACGCAACTCGTGCGGTGTGCGCAGAAGACCGACATCACCACTGGGGTGATTGTTGGTGAGATTGTGAAGACAATTATCCTGACTTTCCTATTCATTGTGATATTTCCGGTTGGAATCGCCCTCTGCATTACGCAGGGCGACCAGGAAAGAATAATTTTTAGCTGGTATTTTCTCCGTGCCCGCCTGTTGGAAACCCAACAAAAAACATCGTTCCAGCCACCTCCTACGCCGGAGTCGGCACCGGTAATAACGCCCATGTCCGTTACGGCGCAAGAGCTGCCGGCCTTGCAGAAGGGGGGACAATCAGCAGCTCCAATTCTCCAAAATTCGGTGAAGTCGAAGGAGCAGCCGGTGACCGATGCCGATCCATCCTCAAAGAAACCATCCTCCAAGAAAGAATCGCGCAGCATCGTGCCGAAAATACCGGCAAAAAAGGTCGAACAAAAGGCTACAGGGGAGTCGCCGGTTGCCGAGCTCAAAAAGAGCGTGAAAGACGTAATTGCGGCGAAGGCAGATGGGTCAGAGTCATTGACCCGTTCCTTGGCAAAGGAAAAGAACGTGATCGACGGGTCAGAGGCGAATTCGACCATTGAAAAAACGCCCATCGAGAGCAAAGGTGCAGCTGGTTCAACCGTTGACCTTGCTGCCACACAGGCATCTGAAATTGTAAAAGTCGTACCTGACTCCACGGAAAAGGAATCTGCAAATGAGGCGGCCACACAATCGCCTTCAAGCCCTGTCAACGCGAAGGGGTCGGAACAAGAAAAATCTGTCGTATCGCCGAATGCAGAGTTCAGAAAAAACATCCTGAATGCGAACGATGGCATCCGTGCATGCGTAGGCGACCATAACGCTTATCGGCAGAGAATCACGGAGAAACGCAAAACGAAGGTCGAAACCACGATGGCCGGCGTAAATGCCAGTCTGCAGCTGAGATTTGATGCCATTCAGCGTGCTTGTGCCGGTGATGGAAGCTGCATGTACCATGCCCTGTCCTATGGTCTATTTGGCGATGTCAACCGGCATATAGAATTGCGCAGTGTTCTGTTTACCTTCCAAATGACAAAATTTCTTCCAGAATATGTGAAAATGACCAAGGAACAGCAAAACGAGGTGGTCAGTAGTTTGCGTGCGGCACAGGGACTGGTTGAATTGGCAAGAGGACTGGTTAGATTGGCAAACAGCTCACGCGACAAGCGGTTTACAATTTTAGCCCCAGTCGCCAAAGTCCAAACTTCTAAGACTTCAACCACTACCCCATCCGTCCAGTTATCAGAAGACTTTAGGAAATTTATTGCAACGCAAAGAACTAGTGCAGATTTTGAAAAGAATTTTTGGGTCAAACTTGACGAAGAAATTCGTCGATTGCCAGGGCTGGCGAACATGAATGCAGACGCTCTTCCGTACGGATGGATAGCATCCACCAGCAGCAGGCTGGTAATGGCGGTGAACGGCATGGTGGAAATGATGGGCCACAATTGGGGCAGCACAAATGCGCTGGCAACGGCCGCACACTGCTTCAACTGCCCGATCGCCTTCTTTGGCCAGGGTATCTACGGGAAAAACTCATCGGGTTCATTTTCGTTGTTTCTTCCAAGGGACAATGAGCCAGATGGGGTGGTGGAAGTGACCGCTGAATGCGATCGACCAAGAATTATTAGAAAGGGCTCCAAATATTATTTGGACTTCGCCTTCCCCCAAGGCGTTGATCCTACCACCGGCAGGTCATCCCCCATTACCTATGACCAATGGAAATCCATTTGGAAAGAGTTGTCCAAAAATTTTTCTATCTTCTTCTCCTCATTCCCTCCGTCCCGCGTACCCTTGCACATAAAGCCATCCGAGTTGCAGAAAACACAGCCGAATGATGGCGATGCGGCCAATGCACCGGAAGAACCCGTTGATTGGCAAGATGCTGGCAATGCTGTTAAGAATGCCGCAGAGAAGGCCATAGAAGAATACAAGCGAATTTGGGAACGGATGACATACCTATGCCTCTTTGCCATGAACCCCCCCATACTCCGTAATTTGGGCAACGTGCACTGGGAGGCCGCAGACTTTTTCCCAAATTTTCCTTAAATTTTTCGTAGTTGCCTTGCCTCCGGCCTGGTCTAGGAAGGACCGTGGACCGGGGCGATTTCTATGAAGTGCTTGCCAGGCGCTGGCGGCCGCGAACCTTTTCTCAGGTGGTTGGCCAGGAACCGGTGGTGCGTACGATTTGCAACGCACTTCGCCTGGGACGCACGGCCCAGGCCTATCTGTTCGTAGGCCCACGAGGAACGGGAAAGACCACGATGGCCCGGCTGTTGGCATCGGCCCTTGCCCATCCTAGCAATACTTCAGAATTTTTTGATCCGGAAAATCCTCTTTGCCAAGCAATTTGGCGGGGAGGACACCTGGACGTGGAAGAATTGGACGGCGCATCCCACAATTCGGTGGAAGACATTCGGGCACTGCAAGACCGCTGTGCCTATGCTCCGGCCCAGGGACGCCACCGCATTTTTATCATTGACGAAGTGCACATGCTCTCCACTGCAGCATTCAACGCTCTTTTAAAGACATTGGAAGAGCCACCTGCCCACGTAAAATTCATTCTTGCCACCACGGAGGTTGGCAAAATCCCTGCCACGGTAGCATCGCGTTGCCAGCGCTTTCAATTTCGACCCATCGCCGTGGAGGACATCGTGGTCCACCTTAAAAATTTGGCAGATGCGGAAAAAATAGGAGCAGAACCTTCTGCCATTGAGACCATAGCCCGCATCGCCAACGGATCCATGCGCGATGCTCAGTCCATGCTGGACCAGCTGATTTCCTTTGCGGGAAAAAATTTGCGGGAAGTGGACGTGCTGGAATTCTATGCCGTACCGGCCAGGGGTGAATTGGAAGCATTGGCGGATGCGCTGCTGCGCCGGGACTGGGCAACTGTGCTGGCAACCGCTGAACGCTGGCAAGGACTGGACCTTTGCCGGGCCATGGCCGACCTTGTGGAAATTCTGCGGGCCAAATTGCTGCAGTGCCAGGGCAATCGGGAAGTGCGGAGGGAACTGTTGACCATCATTCGCACGTTGGACGGCTACGGACAAACGCTTGCCCTGGCAATTTCCACAAAAATTACCTTTACGGTTGGTCTGCTAGCGGCCATGGAAGGCGTTGGACGGGCCGGTGAGGGAGAATTTGCTGGCTGGCGAAGGGAGAATGGATGAAAATTTTACTTTGCGGTTCCACCGGCCGCATGGGAAGCGTGGTGCGCCGCATTGCAGAGGAGAAAGGGCATGGGATCGTTCCGCTGCCGCGGACAGGTACATGGGATGCGGCCGAATTGGACGTGGCGATTGATTTTAGCCAATCAGCCGGCACGATTGCCGCAGCCAAGGCTGCGATGGCAAAAAACATTCCCCTGATTTCCGGCACGACTTCACTCGACGATGCTGCCCGTACCGCAATTGCCGAAGCTGCCGTTCAGGTTCCCGTCGTTCAAGAAAGTAACTTTTCCCTCGGCGTCTATCTTCTAATGCGGGCATTGGACGCCATGGCCAAAGACTTGCCGCAGGAATTTTCCGCCGACGTGCTGGAGATGCACCACCGGCACAAGCGGGACGCGCCAAGTGGAACGGCCAAGGAATTGGCAAAAATCATTGGCCAAGGCATGCACAACGCCGGTCCGGTCAACTTTCATTCCATTCGGGGAGGGGA
The DNA here is from genome assembly GCA_031275345.1 of Puniceicoccales bacterium. Taxonomy (GTDB): domain Bacteria; phylum Verrucomicrobiota; class Verrucomicrobiia; order Opitutales; family JAIRLM01; genus JAISOW01. The sequence goes on along the minus strand of JAISOW010000006.1, from coordinate 29,293 downwards.
AATTTGTGGTATCCACGAAGTTCGTCTCATCGGGGAGGGAGAATGGATCTCTTTGACCCATTCTGCTCTTGACCGCAGCATCTACGCAAATGGTGCCCTGCGCATTGCAGAATTGCTTGTCCGCCACCGCCGAGAAATGGCTCCAGGCCGCTACGGCCTGGAGGAACTGTGCCACATCGGCGGCGGCGGTACGCCATTTTTTTAAAAAAAGTTTCGCGCACCACTTTTCCCAGACTTTTTTAGCCCGTTCGCCACGGTGACCTTTTGTGGATAGAGGACGTGGAGGCGTTGTCATATTGGAAGGATTGCCGGGAGGCGGCAAAACGACCTGTTTCCACCGCTTCATCGCAGCCTATGCTAACTCCGACGTGCTGTTTCTACCGGAGGCCAATCCTCCCCCATGGATCGATGGCCTCACCCCATCCCTTTCCGGTTGGCTGGGAAGTCGCTATTTTCAGCTTATCTGGGAAGGTCGCCTTGCGGCCATGCGCTGGCTTAGGGCAGCCGGCCATGCTCTTCTACTAGACCGCAGTTTTTTTAGCAATTTGGCCTACCTTCATGCGGCAAAAAGCTCGCTTTATACTGTTGCGTTGGATCGCTTTGCAAAACTTTACAGCCTGGAGAATGCGCCGAATTTGCTCATTGTGATCGACCTGCCAGCGGAATTGGCATTGGAACGCAGACAGCGGCTAGAAAAACTTCCCGTTCCCTGGTGTCTGCCGGACTTCATCGACCGTCTTCGGCGATTTTACCGCAAAATTTTGCCGACCCTACTGCCATGCCAAATTTACTTTGTGCCGGGGGAATTGCCGCCGGATGCGCTGTGGCAGGCGGTGCTGTCCCTGGCAGGCCCCGTGCTTCCCACGCCGAAGCAACGGTCCATCCCGCCGGTCCCTCCGCATGGCATGACCCTGCTGGACAATGCCGCCAGAACATGGCGATTGGGAAAATCGTCCGCTCCAACCATTTGGCAATTGGGTCGCCCGGCAAAATTTTTCCAACGGCAGGCAATCTGGCATAGTCAAACGCGGGGAGTGGAGCGCATTCCTTGGCATCGGCCATCCCTTTTAAAATAAGGGTAAATGTCAGGCCTGGAGAGCCAAATGCCGTTGCTTTTCTCCGTCCAATCCTAGGGTTCAGCCTGTGCTGAGTCGATGCGTTGCGGGGCCCCTAGGCGAAACCGAAGGCAGGCAGGGAGGGGGCACAACCGCCGGACGGTTGTCCCTAAATCCGTTCCTTGCAACGGCCTATTACCGACAATTGATACTGGACCAGGTGCGGCTCACGCCGCGGCACGAATTTCACGGAAAAAGCTTTATTTGCCTATCACTGACCCGCTACTGTTCGGTTGGTTGCCGTTTTTGCTTCTTCAAATCTCCCCGCGCCTATCGCAAAGTGGTTCCTGATGACGCGTTTGGCGATGAAGGAGTGGACAGGCTGGTGCAGTTTATCCGCGACGCCGACGTTGGCTATCTGCTAATCTCGGGTGGAGGCGATCCATTGGACGAACGGCGTAGCGCGCTGCGTCTGATTTCCGAAGCCATGGCGGATAGCATTGTTATTGTCACGAGTGGCAACTGGGCCCGCTCCCTGCCGTCGGCCAGACGCTACCTCAAGGCAATGCACAGCAGTTTCCTTGCCCGCAGGTCACCCACGCATTTGACCATCCGCCTATCCGTGGACGAATTCCATGGCGAAGCACTGGGCCTAGCCCCGGCCCACAATTTACTTCGACTTTTTCGGGAACAGTACCGCAACGAGCCAAATTTCTGCTTCAAAATTCATACCCTTTGCAATGATCCTTGCATTGCCAAGTTTTTGGAAGAAGCTGGGCTACGGCGGGCAGGAAATGTGCAAATCGCAGGCGTCGGCGATGAGTGCCGCACGTCCGTAAAAATTTCTCCCCGGCAGGAGCACTACGTCGATGACACCGGCTTCCATCTCAGTATCAACTATGCGAAGCTGTTCCATTCCGATGAAAATGTCGATCTGCGTGATAGAAATTCCGTGGAACGAAATTTGGCCATCTTCCAAAAAGATTTGGAAGAGAGCGAAAATGGCAACTCATCCCGCGTAAACAACCTGGACGGATCGCTCGGCCTTGATTTTTGGATCACCTACGACGGCCGCGTGACGACGTGGGGCAACCAGTTGCCGGACAATCGATTCAACGTCTACCATGACCGGCACAGGGATGTGGTGCGACGGTCGTTCAATGACCCGGCCAGCCTGGCTTTCATTGAGTGGGGTGGGGCCTACCGGGATGCCATTTTGGGCGAAGTAAATCCAAGGGCCGTGCTGCTGGCCAAGGCGGTCAACATCCGCGACTTTGTGGGCGACATTCTTTTCGAAGATGCGCGGGATCGACTGTACTTTTCCCTGCGCGCTTTGCAGGATTTTCGCCGGTCCGGGCACGTCTCCGACGGTGCAATGGCCAAATGGCCGGAGGAATTGCAAAAGTTGGTGCAATTGGGAAAAAAAGAGTTGCGGCGGCTATACCGCACGTCGCGCAACGACATTGTTCGTCAGGTGTTGGCCGGTGCTGCAACGAAGGAAGATCTGCAACGGCTGCGGCGGCGCATTGACCTTGGCCATTTCTCGGTGTCAAAGGAAAGTTGTTTCCGCCTAGAAATGGCACTGAAAAATTTGCGGTGAAAAGGTATTTTATGCTACCTTCTCCGGATCGCATTGCCATCGTTGGCGGAGGGAACATGGGCCTGCGCCACGGCCACTGCTGCCGCAAGATTTGGCCTACTGCCAAGGTTGCGGTGCTGTCCTTCCATTCCGGGCAGCAAATTTTTCCTTCGCTGGAATCCATGGATGCACTGCTGGAGTGGCGCCCATCGCTGGCAATCGTAGCCAATGCGGCCATCGACCACTGTTCCTCGGCCCAGTTTCTGTTGGAGGCTGCCATCCCAACATTGATTGAAAAGCCTCTTAGCCATGATATTGCAACAGCCCAACGACTTTTGTCATTTTTTGAAAAAACGATGAAGGCACCGGTGGCCATGGGATTTCATCTATTTTTTCGCCGCGGATTTCACCAGCTTGCCGGTTGGCTGGCGGAGGGACTTTTGGGGAAAATTTTTTTCATACGCACCTATCTTGGCCATTTTCTCGCCGATTGGCGGCCGGGAGATCCCAAAAAAAGTGTCAGCGCACGGGCATGCCTCGGCGGCGGAATTTTGCGGGAGCAGTGCCACGACCTTGCCCTGCTGCTGTCCCTATTCGGATGGCCAAGGAAAATTTTTTGTCGCCAGCGGATGGTTGGCACTCTGCCCATGGATGTGGCGGACAGTGCCCAGCTCATTCTGGAATGGGACAACTTTTCCGGTGAGATCCATCTGGACATGGTGGCGGTCCATCCCCGCCGTTTTTGGGAAATCCAGGGCGAACGTGGAGAAATCCGCTGGAATGGGCGGGCGGATGTGCTGGAATTTTTGGGAAATGGGGAACGGCGTAGCTTTGTGGGAAAAAAGTCAGGCCATCCATCGCCCTATGAAGTACAATTAAAAGATTTTTGGGAAAAAATTTTGCGCTGGGATACGTCGTCCGGCGCATTGCGGCAAGGTTTGGAAGTTTGCCAATTGCTGGAATTGGCGGAGCGTTCGGATCGGGAAGGGCGGGCCATTGGCCCATGCCAGGGAGAAGCATCGTGGCCCAGACCCGACTAGTTTTTGCTGCAACACTCTATGCCTTCGACGGCGCTGGACGGGTTCTGCTCATCCGCCACCCACGGCTGGATGTTTGGTGCCCACCAGGTGGAAAAATTGCGCCGATGGAATTTCCCCACGAAGCTGCTTTGAGGGAATGCTGGGAGGAGACTGGCTACCAGATGCATCTCCTGGCCATGCCGGCATGGCCGTGGCTGCGGCCTGGAGAGCCACCGCCGCCGCTTGCCATCGACGTTGGCCCGGCCAACGGCTGCCATCTAATTCAGCTTGTCTACTGCGGAATTTGTGGCAATCGCAGCGGTCAGGGGGAGGAAAATATTCCCATCCGCTGGGTTTCCCTGGCCGAATTGGCAAAAATTTCTCTGCCGGATAACGTGCGGGAACGCTATTGGCAATTCCGCAACCTGCCAACCGCCGGCCACTGCGACTGGACCACCATCCCGGATTTTGGAGAATAGCGACCATGGCAAACAAAGTTCAAATTCTAGGGCGAACGGTAGGGCTTGTGCCGCGGCTGCTGGCCAGCTTGTTACTCCTTTTCACCGCTTCCACTCCTCTACTGGGAGAATTGGATGCCCCATGGATCGATCTGCCCCAGGGAGATTTGACGGCCATCGGCGAGTGGGATGCGCAAATTCTAAGCGATCTCAACCCTCTATTTTCGGCCTACCACGCCGTGGCAAAAACCGATCCTGACCGTGGCCAGGAACGTATCCAGTGGCTGGAGTACATCGCAGCCACGCTGGAACGGGCGGCCGCCACCGTTGATGACAGCCATGGCCGCTATTTTTTGAGCCAGCTGTGCACCATTGCCCTACACAAGGCAGACTATCTCCGCGCACTCATGGCCGTTGGGCCGGTTTGTTTGGACGTGGAGCAGGTGAGTGGATGGAAAACTTTGCCAATCTGTAACCGTCGTCGCTTTGATCCAAGCATTGGTCAATTTTTCGGCACCTACGAATTGGAACTGCAGGACCCGTGCCACCGATCGTTGGAAAATTTTTATGACCTTTGGCTTGGCAACGGCGGCGATGGCAGCCGTCCACTGGATTTCTTTTTTTGGCTGGAAGGGATGAATTTGCCCAACTGGATCCCGCATTGGCGCATTTTGACGGCCCAGGAATTGGCCAATTGTCTGGTGCACACGGATGGCGAAGGATTGCTGCGCTTTGACGATGGCCAGCTGCTGGATGGCGGTGAAGGCGGAGACGACGAACGGATCTTTATCATCGACCGCGACGGCCGTTTGCTCGTGGCCAAGGCCAGTCCAACGGTGCACCATGTTTCGTTGAGCGGTGGACGGTCGGTGTTGGCATCCGGAAATTTGTGCGCAGTTGCCGGAAAAATTCGCCAAATTTCCTTGGAAAGTGGCCATTACCTGCCAACGCGCGACAATGGCCGCCAGCTGGTGCTACTTCTTCGCCGACTTGGCGTTCACCTCATCGGAGCGGAAGAATTTTGCTGCTATGACCACATCGGCCTGGCCGTCCACCGCACATTGGCCGATGAATTTCCCGACCTATTTCCATCAGCGATAGGTCAGAATAAGACCTTCGATCAATTTGGACCAGCCATCAACGAGCACAAAAAGCATCAATTTGAAGGGAAGGGAAATGGTCATGGGCGACATCATCATCATGCCCAGGGCCATGAGCACATTGGACACGACAATGTCCACCGCGATGAAGGGCAAAAAGAGGAGTACGCCAATCTGGAAAGATGTGGTCAATTCGCTCACGGTAAAGGCTGGAACAAGGATCAGGAAGTCCGTGCTACGCAGCTGCGCCACGTCCGCCGCAGGCCACAGTCTGGCCGCAGCTTTTAGAAAAAATTGCCGGTTGGTCGGCGACGTATGGCGGTAGAGAAAATTTCGCAGTGGCTCGCCGATGGTTTGCAAAAATTCGGGCAGTTTTTGCACGTTGGCCATGGAAAAATTTTGTTCCACAGCAATGGCCACGGTTTGCCGGGCAACGGGTGCCATGATGTACATGGAGACAATCAGCGCCAGACCATTGAGCACAAGATTGGGAGGAACTTGTTGCGTGCCAAGGGCATTGCGCACCAATCCTAGGACGATCACAATCTTTACAAAGGATGTGACCATCAGGAGAAAGAACGGAGCAACGCCCAGCACGGTCAGCAAAAGGATGACCGAGATGGGGTCGTAGGTGAAAAACGTAGACGTTGCGTCCATTGTCCAGTTTCCTAGGAATTTAGCTCCTCGATCTGCACCCCAAGGCGGCCATCCACGGAGACAACACGGCCGTGGCCAATTGGCTGGCCATTGGCGCGGATGGTAATAAATTCGTCGCCCACACCCTCCAGGGTAAAGGTATAGCCTTCCCGTAGACTTTCCAAATCTTCCAGGCCAATTCTGCTGGTGCCAAGGTCAAATGTCAGCGTCACCTCGATGGCATTCAGGTCCAAACCAGCCGCCTTTCTCCGCGTGGTTGCCGCAAACTTCACTTCTTTGAGAGAAGCCGCCGCCTTTTCGTGGACAGGCCACTCTTCGCTGGCCCGTTCCTTGCCCTTTCGGCGAGGTTTTTTTTCGGTTGTTGATTTTACGGGCACACCTACCTGCTGCGCAGCATCTTCTCCGCCATCATCCCCCGCTTCATCTTCCTCCTTCGCGGCCACAACTTCCTCCGTCTCCGCACCATCCTCCGTGGCTAAGTCTTCTGCCACATCAATGGCGTCGACGACGCCATCTTCTTCGCCGGCCGTTGGCAAGCTTTCATCCACCGCATCCGTTTCATCTGCCGTGGCCGATTCACCTTCTTCTGCCGCACCGGTCCCAGTTTCTTCGGCCCCTTCCTCTTCGGCGACTGAAACTTCTTCTTCGGTTGCCGCAACCTCGTCCCCGGCCGCACCTTCCTCCTCCATGCCAGTGTCTTCTGCCATTGCAACGGCATCGTTGGATGCATCTTCTTCAACGGCCGTTGGCAAGCTTTCATCCACCGCATCCGTTTCATCTGCCGTGGCCGATTCACCTTCTTCTACCGCACCGGTCCCAGTTTCCTCGGCCACTTCCTCGCCAGCGATTGAAACTTCTTCTTCGGTTGCCGCAACCTCTTCCCCGGCCGCACCATTTTCCTCCATGCTCGTGTCTTCTACCGTTTCAACAACATCGCCGGATTCATTTTCTTCGACGGCCACGGCATTTTCCGCAGCATCTTCTTGCCACTCTTCAACTTCCCCTTTTTCGTCGGCGGAAGCAATATCCTCTCCTGGGGCAAAAGTGGTGATTTCTTCTTCCTGTTCTCCATCGGCCGATTCTTTTCCTTCGCTCAAAACATCATTTTCTTCTTCTTCGAAGGAATCCGTCTCCCCGCCTTCGGCCGCGATCGTACCATCTTCTACCCATTCGCCGCCGGCCGCCGCCGATTCTTCGCCTTCGCCAAATTCTTCCTCATCGGCGGCCACAGCTTCCTTTTTTTCCTCCGTCTCCGTCTCCGTGTCCATGGTTCCTGCCTTAGTGTCTGGTTCGAATTTTTCCAACGACCAGCTGTCCCCCCTCCTGGACACAGTCGATGGCGTAGGGCCCAATGCCCAGCAAAAGCCGTTCTCCGCCGTTTTCCGCCGGCTTTTCCAGCAAAATCACATCCCCTACCCGCAGCGACCGCAACTCATCGACTGCCATGGTGAGGGAAGCCAGCACATTCCAGCAGCGTGGAACGACGCCAGGATAGGTGTGGTAGCGGACAGGAGCTACGGCCCGCATTTTTTTTAGCAATAGATTGGCCAGCGGTTCGTCCATTGTGGCCACGCCGTCCAATAGGCAGGGCGCCGGATCTCCCAGGTGTGGATTGGCCGCATACAGGGCAAATTGGATGGCAAAGGGTGGCAGCTTGCCAGCTGGCTGATCATCAGCATCTAGACAAATTTCTTCTAGTACAATCCGTTCCCCCAGGCACAGCCCCATGGCCTCCAGCAATGGCTCGAGCAAAACTTCTGCCAGCAATTTTTGCAAATCTTCCTCATAGATTTCCAGGGAAAGCGATGCAAAGCGCCGGTCCAATAGAACCAGGTCCGCCAGCTGGCCCATTGCAACCCGCAGGACGTGGTCTCCAACGCGCAGCAGCAGGTTGACCGCTGCGCCGCGGTCAGCCGGCGGCCTGTGCAATGTTAGCCATAGCGTACGGTCGCCGATGGGAAAGGAAAGGACGCGGGCACGGTGAAACATTTCGTTGGCAAATGCCACGGCATCCGCCCGCAGCCGTCCATGGACGAGATTTTGCAAGGACCAGGACGTCCTTTTTCTTCTTCCCATTCCGGCCGCTCCCATTGCCATTCATCTTCCCAAAATCGATTCCCGCACCGCTATGCCGATCGGCCATCCTCCTCGGCCATCCTCCATTCCTCATAGGCATCCCGCTGGCCTCTGGACCTTCCCTGTCCCTGTTCTCCACCGGCCGTACCGTCCTGCCATGTGGCAATTTGCACGTCGGTCAGCTGAAAGCGTTCCTCGAGCAGAGCATCGCGCAGCACCGTCTGGTTTTGGGAAATTAGGTTGGCCATCTGACCATCGGCCACGTGGAATACAACGCGCAGCGATTCCCCATCGCGGACAATCATCACCTCCGCACCGGCCAGCACGGATTCTTGCAACTGCATGCGAATCTCGGATTTGCCACCGAATGTCGCCTCGCCGATGAGAATCTCCCGCACCATGTCCTTGGCAAGCTGTACCATGGTCTCTGCGGCCCGCGGCGGAGCAACCGGGATCGGTGCCACGTTGTAGGGCACAAAGGCCACCGGCGGCACATCGCCTGCCAAAGCTTCCTCGGCCGACCGTGTGGATGGCAGTTGCGACCGCCTACGCGTGGTTGTTCTACGGTCTTCCGCCATCGGACTTTCTTCAACCAATGAAATTCCCAGGTACAAGTCATCCAATCCAGCTCTCTCTTCCTCGACGGCCGCAAGGGGATGGACGTCTTCAACGGCGATGGTCGGCACAGGGTGGCGCATGCTGCGGAACTCGGAAGAATCCGTACGATCCGGCAACGCGGTGGGATCGGGCACAAATTTGTCCCCATCAACGGCCGGAGCATGGCAACTCTTCGCGGCTATTCCCTGGGCCACGGCCCCATCTTCTAAGCCGGGCGGCCGGCTGGTATCCGCCGGAGTGGCGGCGAGGGAAGAAGTTTGGCGTGCTCCAAGCGATGGAAAAAAAACTGTCCGGCCCGCCGCAGCCCGATCCTTTTCTTTTTGGAAAGAAGCACCGACTTTTTCGCAAAAACCTAGTTCGGAGACACGCGTCCCAACGAATCCGTGCGCACTTTTCGCAGGTTCCTGGCCAGGGTGGTTGCCAAGGCCAGCGGTTGGTGCCCAATTGGCCGCAATTTCCTCCGCCCCACCGTCGCCGGGCATGGTTCCACTTTTTCCCACCTCCCCTTTTTTGCCGGCCATCACTTCGCCGGCCGCCGACCGCAGCACGGCCTTTTTCGCAGGCCAGCCACTGTTCTTGGAGGACCCGAGCTTGCCATGCAGCGCTGCTAGAAAGGTCCCCACATCCCGGGGCGTAGCAGCGGTTGGCATCATGCCGTCCATGCCCTGCGCCGCATCTGCTATGCCGGCCGCCCTGTCCATTCTTTCTTCGCCCACCTTGCTACCCATGGTTGCTTCATTCTCCTTCCGTGCCACCGTCTCCGGCGACCGATTCGCCCTGCGCCTGCAACCGCACGGACTCTTCCAACTCCTTATCTCCCGACATTTCCTCCAACTTTGCCTGCTCCGCCTCCCACTCGCTCCGATGGGCTAGTAATTTTTCCAGGTCTCGATTCGCCTGCTCCACCTCCGCATACTTTTTTTGCAACTCTTCCTCTGCCCTGCACACATCCGCCTTCGCGTCCTGGACCCGTTTTACATACTCCGGCACCCGTCCCCGCAGCGTGCGTATGGTGGCCGCAAAATCGGTAACCACATCCTGGCGCACCTGCTTGCCAATAAGTTTAGCGTACTGGCGATCAATTTCTTCGTCAAGCCATTTTTCGTAGTCAGCCAATTCCTTTTCCCTAATAGGAACCTGCCGTTCCGCCTCCGCCAGCCGTTCCTTTGCTTTGAGCAATTCCCGCTCCAGTCGGTCTTTGCGCAAGGTCCGCACCCGGACAAGGTCTGCCAGCACATACTTCACCGATTTCCCATGCTATCGGCGACGGAGACAAATGGCAATGGGAAATGGCCAGCGGCATTCGGACCAAGGTCTGCTAGAGCGGCCAAATGCGGCGCATGGCCCGTGCCACCTCCATGTAGCGGCCAATCCGCTCTGCCAAAGTTTCCAAGGGAAGTTGACTATCCCTGTCACAGAGCGCATTGACCGGGTCGGGGTGGGTTTCAATAAAAAATCCGTCAATTCCAGCACCGAGGGCTGCCCGCGCCAGGACATCGGCAAATTCCCGGTCGCCGCCTGTCATTGCACCGCCCATGGAGGGAAGTTGTAGGCTGTGGGTTAGGTCGTAGATCACTGGACAGCCATTTTTTCGCAGTACCTGGAAGCTGCGCATGTCCACAACCAGCTGGCCGTAGCCAAAAAAAGTTCCCCGCTCCATTTGATAGATGGTTTTTGCCCCAAAAAAGCGCAGCTTTTCCACCACATTGGCCATGTCCCATGGCGAAAGAAACTGTCCTTTTTTTACGGAAACGATCCGTCCGGTCCGCGCTGCGGCGGCCAGCATATCCGTCTGCCGGCATAGAAATGCCGGGACCTGCACCACGGAACATACGGCGGCAACTTGCTCCGCCTGGCAAGGTTCGTGGAAATCCGTTGTGACGGGCAATGAAAAGCGATCGGCGATGGCTGCCAAAATTTTTAAACCCCGTTCCCAGCCAAGGCCTCTAACGCCGCGGACGGATGAGCGGTTGGCCTTGTCGACCGAAGCCTTGAAAATCACCTCCAGGTCGCCGTGCTGTCCCTGAATTTTTGCCAATTCCTCCGCCACCGTGAATGCCATGGCCTCGCCCTCCAGCAGACAGGGACCGGCAATGAGCAAAAATTTTTCCATGGATTTTTCCAATTGTGGCCAGCTAGGCCACTTTCTCAGGCATGCTAGGATGGCACATTGCGGTGGGAAAGAAAAATTTGGACCCGATGGAAACAATTACCGGACCGTGGCAGCAAAAATTTCCCAATGGCTTTCTCCATGGGGAAAAAACGCCGCGCCGATCCATGCGCCGTTTCTCTCCGTCACCAGTTGCCATCGGTCCACGGCACACAACCCTGCTGCCAAACTGCCGCACTGGCCGGCGGCAGAATAATTCCCAGCTCCGCCATCTCTTCCAGCCAAAATCGCCGCTCCCGCAGGGCCGGATGTGGCAGAGAAAGTTGGCGGCCATGGCAGGCAACTCCATCAAAAAGAAGCAGGTCAATGTCCAACATCCGCGGACCCTTGGGCTGGCCATCGCGCCTGCCAAGGGACCGTTCCACCATCTGTGTCTGGGCAAGCAATTCCAATGGGGAAAGGATTGTTTCGACCAGCAGGCATTGGTTGAGAAACTCCGGCTGGTCCTCGCACAGCAACGGCTGCGTCCTATGCAGCGACGATGCTAGCTGCGGCGCAATTTGGGGAACCGCGGCAATGGCATCCCGTGCGGTTTGCAGATTGGCCAGGCGGTCGCCCAAGTTGCTGCCCAGGCCAAGGACCACCAGCGACCGGCGCACGGCAAGTTCAACGGCCGGCGCGATGCCATGGCACGCTCGCGGCTTGCGCACGGAAAACTTGACCTCCAGCAACCTGGGAAAGGCACAGAGTACTTCACGGCACAGGTGAGCCACCAATGTTTCGAGCAGAGCAAAGGAGCGGCCGGCCAGCAGCGCATGCACGCAATCCAGCACATCTGCATAGTTCACCGCATCGGCCACGGCATCGGACAGGATGCAGTCATCCACCGCATAGGACAGCTCACAGTCCAAAGAAATTGGCTGTGGTGCCAGCCGCTCCGACCCATAAATTCCACAGGTGGCCAGCGCAGCCAGTTGGTTGATGCAAATTTTTCCCAGCCGTCGTGGCGGTCGCAGCCGTAGCTCACTGTCCATAAATTTTTTTCCAGATGGAAAGTGCCCGCCGCGCCATGGCAACTGCGTGCACCCTGAAGTGGCGCACTCCTTGGCGCAGAGCTTCTTGGATAACGACTATGCCGGCCAGGTCCCGCCGTTGTGGCTTTGGTTCGTCGCCGATGTACCCAAGAATGGATTTACGGGAAATTCCCAAAAAAATTTCCTGGCCGGGAAAGGCGGCACAAAGACTGTCCAAATGGCGCAAAACCAGGACATTTTGTTCCACGGTCTTGCCAAAGCCAATGCCAGGGTCTAAAAGTACTTTTTTTTCCAAAATTCCAGCCCGCCGTGCGATGGCCAGCGATTTTTGCCAAAAGGCTGCCACATCCGCCACGATGTCATCGGCGCAAAAGGTTTGTCCCAGTCCATGCATGACCACCACCCGTGCCCCACGGCTAGCAACCACATCTGCCATTGCGCCATCCCCCTGCAGTCCAAAAATATCGTTCACAATGGCCACGCCCTTTGCCAGTGCCGCCCTGGCCACCGATGCCCTGCGCGTGTCGATGGACAGCGGAATGGCCACGCCGGCAAGCAGTGCGTCCAGGACCGGCATGACCCGGGCCATTTCCTCGGCCTCTGAAATGGGGACGGCCCCCGGCCTGGACGATTCTCCTCCAATGTCGATGAAATCTGCTCCCTCCGCGGCAAGCTGCAGCCCCTTTGCCACAAAATCCGCCACGCCGGCCCGTGGATTGCCGTCCGAAAAGGAATCGGGCGTCAGGTTGAGAATGCCCCAGATGTGGAACGGTTTCTTCATAGATGTGGCCAACGGGGAGCATCGCCGCAGCGGTGCCAGGTGGTGGTGCGCAGACCGGCCACACGGACGCCTCGCAGAGCCATGCACTGGTGTTCCGCCTCCACACGCACCGCCACCGCCCGCGCCCGCAGGTTGGCAAATATTGCCTCCGCAACCTCCACCGTAAACCGTTCCTGCAAAGAAAGGCGGCGGGATAGCAGATCCACCAGCCGCACCAATTTGCTCAGTCCAACCACCCTGCCCCCCGTGGGCCAGTAGGCAACGGCCATTTCGCCGTGGAAGGGCAGTAGATGGTGTTCGCAAAGCGATCCAAATGGGATGTGGTCCAGCCGAACCCAGTCGTCGTAGCCGGTGGCGGCGAACGTTTTTTGCAAAAAATCTGCCGGCCTGGCATCGCCGGCCGCAACCAGTTCATCGAGAACCCCGCAAACCCGGCCGGGTGTTTCGGCCAAACCCTCTCTGGACGGATCTTCCCCCCGTCCAACCAGCCAATGCTCCCATTCCTGCCGCAGGGACATGGCGGGACCATGGGCAAAGTTTACCAAAATAGGCAAGGGAAAAGTTGGCGAATTGCCAAAGATTCGAACGCAGGCTTCGCCCCATTCCTCAGTAAAAAATCTTGACTATCGATTTGCTTTTCAACAGATGCCTCGCGCCGTGGGGTTATGGTCCGTCGGAAGGATGGGGTGGCAGAGGACAGGGGATGGTCTGCGCCAACTGCAGCGCAGCATTGGCTACCACTTCGGGGACAAGGCTTTATTGAAAGCTGCCCTGGCCCATCCACCGCCCGACCGATCCGGCACGGCCATCGTCCACAGCCGGCTGCAATTTTTGGGAAGTTCTCTGCTGGGCACCATCCTCGCCGAAGAATTGCACCGCTGCCATCCGGATCGCGCCGACAATGACCTGACATCCTACCGTACCGCACTTTCCACCCATCGCTTTCTGGCCGCACTGGTCCGCGAATACGCCATTGATTCCCACATTTCCTACCCGGGAAACCTGGGCGTGCGCGACAAGGATTCGGTACAAAGCGGCACGCTGGAAGCCATCGTTGGCGCCATTTTTTTGGATTCAAAATATGGTAGGGTGAAGAATGTGGTGCTGCGCTGGTACGATCCACTTGTCGAGCGGTTGGAGCGGGAGCTGCGGCGCACCAATCCCAAGGGTCGCATTCAGGATCTGTTCTCTTCCCTGCAGCCGCATTCTGTTCTGGATTACCGCCTTATTGCGGAAAAGGAGGCGGACCATGAAAGGGTGTACAGCGTTGCGCTCTACTGCGACGAGGAGCTGTTGGGCATCGGCTCGGGAACGAGCAAAAAAATTGCGGAAAAAAATGCCGCCTTCCATGCCCTCGGCATCATCTTGCAGCGGACAAGGTTGCCCCAATAGTACCGAAATCTACGCCGTGCGGTGTGGCCGTCGCCATCCGGCCATTTCCGCCGCCGTGCCGTTCGATGGCGATGCCGTTGGCATGCCGTGGGCGCGGATGGTGCACGGACCATCAAAGTATTTTTATTCCAGCGCGCTGCGGCTGCGGTTGACAGCATCTGTCCCGACGCCGAATGTTGGCGGCCATGGTCCTTCCCTGTCCATTTTCTCCCCTTTCCCCCGCTGTGATGGGCGGCGATGACGGATTTATGTGCCTTGCCTACAATGAATCGCTGTTGGCATGGAAAGAGGATGAGGTTCCGGTGGGAGCTGTGCTGGTGCTGGATGGAAAAGTTTTGATTTGTGAGCACAACCGTGTGCGGCAGAACGGTGATCCATCGGCCCACGGGGAAATGCTGGCACTGCGCAGCGCGGCAAAATTGCTCGGCGACTGGCGTCTCTGCGGCTGCACCCTTTACACCACAAAGGAGCCCTGCCCCATGTGCAGCGGTGCCTGTGCCATGGCCCGGGTGGCCCGGGTCGTATTTGGCGTTGCCGATCCGCTGATGGGCTGCCTTGGCGGCTGCGGCCATGACCTTTCCCAGGTGGCAACGTTTTACCACCGTTTCACCGCCAAGGGCGGTGTTTTGGCAAATGAAATACGGCCGGTCCTTCGTACATTTTTTCAACAACGGAGAAATGGATCAATCAAGGGAGTGGCCAAAAACCAAACTTTTCCATTGACAAATTTTCATCCACGGCCGAATTGATCCCTTCCGTGCTGGGGATAGGATGACGATGGCCAATGAATGAAGAGTATGTTGAGGTGGATGGCCGGGTTGTTGCCGTGCTGCCAGGCACAATGTTTCGCGTGGAATTGGCCGATGGACACCAGGTCTTGGCCCATATTTCTGGAAAATTGCGCAAAAATTTTATCAAGCTAACCAACGGGGACATGGTGCGCATGGAAATGAGCCCGCGGGACGTGGGCAAGGCGCGCATCACCTATCGACTCAAAAATGCGACCGTTAACCGCGGAGCTCCCATCCGCAGCTTTGGTCCGCGGCGGCGATAAATTTTCGACAGTGGCGGATTTTTGAAAAATGGCCCTGTCCGCTAAAAACTTGTTGGCGGAGCTTGCCTAGTTAATTTCTCCGGGAATTTATCTTGTGCCGTTGCAAAAAGTGGATCCCATGGGGATGGCGATGGGACGACGGGTGGATGGCACGGCGAGGGCCAGGTGGGGCCATGGATTTGCCAAAAATGGCGAAAAGATCTTCGCCAAAGGTGGCATCGGCATTTTCTGTGGCCACGGTGGACGGATCAAAGCCGTGGCAATTGGCTGGATGGCACTGTCGCTGGCAAGCATCCTGCCAACCGGTTCCATGGGATCCTCTCTGGTAGAGGACTGCGAATGTATCGCAGAGGATGGCAACGTACCGTCGCATGGGAATGCGGCGGCATGGGCTGGCCGATTTTGGGATGCGGACTACGTCAACGGCGTGGTGGCCACCGTAAATGACCGCGTCATCACAGCCGGCGAGCTGCGCCAGGAACTCATGCCACTGCTGCCGGGAATAGAGGCAAAGTGTCGCACGGAAGAAGAGTTTCGGGGCCAGGTTCATCTCCTGGCGCGGCAGATTTTGGAAAAGATGGTGGACAGTGCGCTCATCGTGGAAGAATTTAAAAAATCTGGCCGCTGCCTAACCGACATGCAGAAAGATTTTCAATTGGATGAATTTATCCGCACCCGCTTTGGCGGTGACCGCTTGCAATTTCTCGCAGCACTGCATGGCTACGGAAAATCGCTGCAACAATTTCGCCGGGAAATGGAGGAGGAACTTATCGTTTCCTGGATGCTTAGCCGCATGCAACGATCGCTGGCAGAAATCAGCCCACGGCAGGTGGTGGATTACTACGAGGCCCACGGCGATCAATTTTTTCGACCATCCGCTGTGCGACTGGGGCAAATTTGCTTTGGCGGAAAGGATGGGGAAATAGCCGCCGAAAAGATGTTGGCGAGCCTGGCATCCGGGGCAGATTTTACGACAATGCAGCGGGAAAATGGCGGCGGAGATGGGTGGATTGCGATGGATGATCTGCAGCCCGATCTCGTTCCACTGGTGGGAAAAACCGCCGAAGGTGAAACGACGGGACCGGTCCAACTGGGAGATCAAATTGCTCTTCTCCACGTCTATGACCGCCGGGCAGCTCACAGGGCGACATTGGATGAGGTGCGGGAAGAAATTGAACAATTGCTACTGCGGGAACGTCTCCAGGAATCGCGGCAGCGTTGGCTAACCGGTCTGCGGCAGAAGGCGCACATTCAAATCCTTCTCTAGGGGCGTTGAAAAAAATTTAGATCCACCTTCAACCCCTGCTAGCAGCACTGCGCATCGTTGCCATTCGATTCTTTCCGTACCAGAACCGTAAGGGCAGCAATGATGTCGACCATTGCCTTCGTATCCAGGGCACAATACTCTTCCAGTGCCGTGCGGACGGCGTGTTGGTCTTCGACGGATGCCGCAGAAAACGTTACGCGACGGTATTCGGCCATGGCATCACCGCCATTGCCGATGCGCATGGCGGCATAGGACTGGCCGGTCAGGGCAGGAAGAACTTTTTTGATGGACTTGCTGCCCAGCTGGGCCGGTGAATAGTAGTGGTAGCGGCGAAAAATTTCAAAAAGATCGACCAGGCGGCTGCACAGTGCCTCGGTCCAACCGCGCCAGTCCGGTAAAAATTCTCCCAAGTCCAGCAGAACGCTGCGCTCAAAGGATGCATTGTAAACAACGACACTGCCCAGATCTTTGCAGCATTGCCGCAATTTTTGCAAAAATGCCGGCCGCGGATCGTCCATGCCCTGCGCCAAAAAACCAAAGTGTTCAAGGTCAGAACCGGGTGACCTTTGCAGGTGCAGAGAAAATTGAAAGGGAATGCGGGAGTAGGCATGGGTACCGTCGAAAGGTGGAATGGGGGATGAAAATGTTTCAAAGTCGAGGTAGTGCAGCGGATAGGTCAAGTTTTTTAGCCAATTCACAATGGCTGACCGCTCCAGCCGCGTTTTTTGGGAAATGGCAGCATCGAAGACAATTTTTTGTCCCTCGGTCAGACTGTCCCGGCCCGTAAAATCGGTCAACTTCCACCGACCCTGCTCCAAAAGATCAGCACCATTGAAGCGGGGAAGAATGGTAATATTTTCCGCCGCAATGCCGGCCATTGGCCAGCATTCTTTTTTAAAAAAACAATCTTCGCGGCAATCGCAGCGATTTTCCCGTCGTGAATTTTTTTTGCAATTCCAGCGGATGGCAATGGGCGGTGGATTGTCTTGGGCAAGTACATGCCGCATTTTTTCCACCTCTTTCGGCAACAAGTTTGCCAGCAGCTGGACCTGTTCCGTGCAATCGACTTTTTCAAAAATCTGGGACGGATGCAATTCGCCGTAGCGGACATAGTCTCGGTTTAATAGGAGGAGAAAGGTGTGGCCAATTGGTACGCCGGCCGCCTCGTAGCAAAATTTTTGAAATGCCAGGTCATAGAGCTGGCATTGCCGTATTTTTGGACCTTCGCCGTCCCAGGACAGTGAGCTGCTTTTTACCTCCACAATGTCCCAACCCGCCCCATCCCTTTCGTCGGGAAGCAGAATGTCCGCCCGCGCATGGCATCCATCCGCCAAAAACCCTGCCTCAAAGATTGGCCGGCGCAGTGCCATGCATTCCTGCGTACACCGCAGGCCGGCAGAAAAGTTGGTCCAATCAATTTCCACGCCGGACGGATGGAGCTCCTTGGCCAAGTTGCCGATGGCAATGCCATCGAGCAACTGCTGGGAATCATTTTCAAAACTATCCGGCCGATGTGCTCGAAACCAGAGCAGGCGGTGGCAGCGCAGACCGACCTGGAACAAACTCTTGGTTAGCAACGAATTCATCGGAAAAATGAGGCCGGAATCGCTGTTTTGCAAAAGAATTTCCTTGCCCAGGTTCAACCATGGCCGATTTTAAAAAAAGAACAATGGAATACGAGGCGGTGGTAGGTCTTGAGGTACACGTGCAGCTACGGACCCGTTCGAAGGCGTTTTCCCGCTCTCGCTGCAGCTATGGAGAAGAACCGAATGGGGCAACGGACCCTGTCGTGCTTGGTTTGCCGGGGGCTCTGCCGGTTCTGAATCGCGAAGCGGTTTTGCAATGCATTAGGGCTGGCCTGATGTTCGGCAGTCAAATTAGCCGCATAACCAGTTGGGACAGAAAAAATTATTTCTATCCTGACAGCCCAAAAAATTACCAAATTACCCAGCAGGCGCGGCCAATCTGTGTCGGAGGCACGGTGGAAATCGAGCTGCCAGGCCGGGCTCGCAACATCCAGGGAGAGCACCGCTTCATCCGCCTGAATCGCATCCACCTGGAGGAAGATGTGGGCAAGCTGACCCACGAAGATGGTCATTCCCTAATAGACTTCAACCGCGCCGGAACGCCACTGGCAGAAATTGTCACCGAGCCGGACCTGCGCTCCGCCGAAGAAGCAGCTGCTTGCCTAAATTCCATTCGCATGTACCTTGCCCATGCCGAAGTTTCTCCCTGTGACATGGAAAAGGGTCAAATGCGCTGTGACGTCAACGTCAGCCTGCGTCCAATGGGATCGGATGAGCTTGGCACACGGGTTGAGCTAAAAAATTTGAATTCCATATCCGCCGTGCGCCACGCCATCGACCAGGAAATTTTGCGCCAGGGCCGCATTCTTCGCGCAAATGGAACAATTTTGCAGGAAACCCGCCGCTGGGATGCTGTCCGCAACTGTTCCGATGGCATGCGTCGCAAGGAGGCTGTCCATGATTATTGCTATTTTCCCGACCCAGACCTGCCTCCGCTTCGTCTGGGGGAGGAATTGATCCAGCGACTGCGGGATGAATTGCCAGAAAAGCCATTCGATCGGCAGCGGCGCTACGAAAGGTGCTACGGCTTGCCCTACACCCTGACCTCCGTCCTCTGTCCTAGCCGTGCCCTGGGAGATTTTTTTGAAGCTGCCGTAAAAATTTACAACAATCCGCGGGCCATTGCCAACCTCGTCGCCAATGATCTTTTGCGGGAAATTGGAGCAGTTGGTGGCTGTTGGAGCGAGCTGCGCCTGTCGCCCAATGATCTGGCCGAACTGGTTGCGGCCGTGGACCGGGGAGAACTTTCCAAACAGTCAGCCCAGGACGTACTTGCCGCCATGTGCCATTCGGGAGAACGACCTGCCGCAGCCATGGAACGGCTTGGCATCGGTGGATCGGACATCGATTTGGAAAAAATTTGCCGGGAAGCAATTGGAGAAAATGTGCGGGCCACGGCCGAATTCAAGGGTGGCAAGGTGGCAGCTATCAACGCTCTGAAAGGTGCCGTGATGGGAAAGACAGCCGGCCGCGCCGACCCGCCAATGGTGGATGCCACTCTGCGGAGATTGCTTTTGAAAAACACAGAATAGGTCCAACGACTTCGCGACAGTACCTACCGCCAGAGCGTATCCGTCCGCCATCTCCCTTCCCACGGAAGCCGCGGTCAATGTTTTCAGCGGTGCTGTGACTTGCAAGGGAAATTTTTGGCCGTGCCAGCGGGTAATTTTTTGCTATTTTTTTTCATTATACCACACCGCCCAACCCAAGCATGTGGGCCACGTGGTTAAGGTAGGCAGGGTCAAGCTCCACCATATTGTTCCCAGGGACCGCGTTCCATTCCCGTTCCCATTCCTCCTGTGCGGTACGAACTCTACGTCTTATCTCTATCTCCCTCTTGAATTCGAAAAATGCATGTTTTGTTTTTCTCAGATCATGGATGCGCCTATCCTCTTCCCGATACGGTAGCTTGTACTGCGGCGGCAAGTCCCTCCGAACGTACGTTGGACAATTATTGTAAAACCGTTGGGGGCCATATCTTTCCATGCGGCAACATGGAGTGGGAAAAGTAAAATTTTGCAAGCTTTTTACGTAAAAAGAACTCCCAATCCATCCTTTCCCATTCTAGGCCACCGGCGATGGCGGTGTGAATATCCGAGCCGTAAAGATGGCATGGGCACGGTAGGAAGTGAATTGCCTTATATCCCAGCCAAAGGCACCTCTTGCGCACACCGCCCCCAGCAGCACATTGCGCAGCACATAGGCCAGGTTCAATTTTCCTTGCAATTGGGGCAGATATTGCCGGGAAAAATCGCAGCAAACGCAGCAGCCACGCTCCCTTGCGGCACCGGCCGCCGTGGCCAGGGCTAAAAAATTGATCAAAGATGCGGAACGGCCAACGCCCGATGTGCAGTGGGATAAAACGGTTGCAATTCCTTGGCGGGCAAGTATTTGTCCAACTGCGTCGACGATTCTTTGCGCATCGGCCGGATCGAAGGATTCTCCGTCCGGCCAGCTATCCACGCGCAGCCGGTAGACAGTGGTTTGTTTTCCTTCCCGATCATTTTTATCCGCATGCAGATAAAACCGCTGCAAAGTACAGGTAATTTCTGCGCCATTGTCGATGGCAATGGGAAAGGTTTCCATTGTTTGGACATCCGTTACCACCCCGGCCTCCGGATAAAATTCCGATCCACCCGTGGAGGAACATGTTGCTTCCGCCCACAGGGATGGGTAGTCAATGCCCTCGCTGCTCGTGTCCACGATGAGTAGGGGTTGGCCGTCCATTTCCCGGACGATGGCGCGGCAAAATTGCGCCGGTGACGGCATGGCTCCCCGCACAAGTCGGGCAGGGCTGCAGCAAACTAGGGTAGACAGGCGCCCACCCGCCGTGATGCGGGAAATGTCTCCCCAGATTGCTTGGGGAAATGGCCCATCAGCCGACTGCCGCGGCACTGCCACGCCCTGTTGGCAGTACACACTCCTCCCGTCGTCCGTGGGAAAAATCATGAGCTCGGCAAAGGCTGCACAGATGCTGGTCCCATGGCGTTTGTGGGAAAAATGGACAAGGGAACGGGGCATCCTGTCGCAAAAGCCATCGCATACGTGGGTAAAATCGATGGCCGCCGCCGCGGCATTGTATTCGCCAAAATTCGGGCCAAAAAGTTCGCGCAATAGCTGCCGCGCTGCCCCATCCGTAAGGGGTGCTGTCACCTGGCTCTCCGTGCCATGGCCATTGGCCGTGGACTTTTTGATTCGGCCGCCGCAAAGCCATCGGACAACCCAAACGGCAAAAAAAATGGCAAGAAAAAGCGCCAGGGCAATGCCGCAATAACTTCCCCATCCGATGGCCATCGGCTCCACTCTCTTCCCGCAATTTGGCCTCTGCCAACGAAAAATTTCTAAAACTTTACTCCGACGGAAAAATCCACCGGCTCCAAAACTTGAACCGCCAATCCCCTGCCAAGGGCGTTGGCTAATTTTATGGAATCAAGACCCACGCCCTGGCAAATTTTTAAAAAAATGCGGAAATTTTGCGAAAAAATTTGCCATCTACCTGCCATGGCCCAGCAGTCGGGGGGCACGATCCTTTGCAACCTTTTTGACCTTTCCCTCCGGCCGTTGCCGCTCCGGAACAGTTGGGTCAGAAGGTTCTTGATGCTCCGGCGTGCAGGCAAATTCCCGCGGCAGCAGCGTTGCCCTGCCGGATAGGTTTGCCTTGCGGAAGAATTGGCCGTAGGGATCGCCGTCCATGGCATTGAGCTCGACGATGCGAGGGGATATGATAAACAACCGCTCTATGTTGCTCGTCTTCGTATCTTCCGAGCCAAATAGACGTCCAACGAAGGGCAGGGCGCGCATGAATGGAATGCCTTTTCGAATGTTGCTGTGCTCTTCCCGATAATAGCCACCAACCACCAGGCTATGCCCCTCATCCAGTACGGCCTGGGTGTTGATCTGGGTGGAACTCACCCGCGGCATGCCGCTGGCGCCGCCCAGTGCAGACATGGTGCCGTCCTGGATGCTGACAAACAGCTTGAACTGTCGAACCGGAGTGCCATCGGCCAGTTCCAGATCAATGATGTGGGGAATGACTGTCAGAGAGACTGTGGCGGATACGGGAAAAAGGTCCGCCGTGTAGGAGCCGGCGACGCTCACAAAGGTTGAATCGCTGCGGGAAATGACGGCCGCAAGATTGTCCAATGTCAAAAGCGATGGCCTGGATAGCGTCCTGGCAACCGTAGCCGACTCCAGGGCAGAAATTTTTGCGTCAATTTTGTAGCCCAGCAGATCGGCAATGGCGACGGTAAAATTGGTCGTTTCTCCCTCATCGCCGGTTGGCATCCAGGATACTGGACCAACCTTGTCCCCCAAAAAGTCTAGCACGTCCAGGCCCAGGGATCTGCTCTTGCCAACGTCAACATCCACCATGGCCACCTGGATCTCCACCGCCCTGGTGGGCACGTCAAAGCGGTCGATCAGAGCGCGGTAGAATGGCATCAAATCCTTCTGATCACGAATGATGACAGCATTGAGCCGTGCATCGGCGGAAATGGATGTGACATAGCTTGTCTTGGGATTGGTCGTGCTCGCACCAGCGGCGGAACTGGCCTTGGCACCTTCGGGGAAAGAATCTCCTTTCTTAGCCTTGTCGGTTGCCGACTTTTGCGCTGCGATGGTTCCGGGATGCGCCGGTGAAATTGGCAAGTATCCTGCCTCGATCTTTTGCTTCAAAACTCCCTCCATGGCCCTTGGCACGTTGCCAAGCGAACCGATTGCCACGCTGCCACCGTCCATCTGGGGAATGGTGTTAATTCCAGCAATGATTCGCTGCAGCAGGGTGGCAATCCCCTCAATGGTGGCGCCCTGTCCTGTCCCCACGGTTAGTGTTACGTCGTAGGCGAAGGCATATTTGAGGGGAAAAATCTGTACAACTGTTTCATCGGTAAGGCTTTGCACAATATTGCTTTGAATCTTATCCAGCAAAGACTGCACCACCTCCAAAAATCGCGGCGGTCCGCTCACCACCATCATGCGGGTGGACGGGACATAGCGCAGGCCAATGTTGGAACTGGCAAAATTCAATTCCCCCACCAGCGCCTTCAATGCCTGGCCATCCTGCTGGGACATGGCCAGCACCTGGGTCGTGACCATGGAACCAGGGTAGAGATAGAGGGCTGCTCCGTCGTAGAACCAGGCCAGGTTGTAGGCCTTGGTTAAATTTTCCCAAAATTCTCCCGGCGGCGTATTTTCAAAAATTCCATTGACCGTACCACTGAGGGGCGCCCCGATGACCACGTCGATGCCCTGAATGGCCGCAAAATCGTGGACCAGCGATTCCAGTGCCTGGTTTTGGGCAAAATGGTAGTAGGCGGAGTCGGTCCAGGGAATCCCCCCCCCCCATCCAGGGAGGATGCCAGCGGAAAGACCTAGGACAATTGCCAAATTATACGCTTTCATTGCGGTATGCCTGCGATGGCAAACGGGTTGGTAAAAATTTCTCTACCCGGCTTTTGGGAAAAAATGGATGCCATCAGCCGGCCCATTTCGTCCAGATCCCGGCGAAAGGATTCTAATTTTTTAGAAAATTCCTCCTCTTCCAGCGGTGCCATGTCAAGGGAAAGAACCAGGACTAGTTCGTCCAATTCCCGCTGGTAGGCTAGGACATGGCCCTCCGTGATGGCATGGGCAAAATTGTCGGTGAGCAGCTGCAGCAGCGGTTCCGGCGTGCGAATCGCGGTGGATGCCGCCCCTAGCAGACTGCCCTCCAACAACAACTGCGATCCGGCAATGGCCAGAAGGCGAATTTCTCCCCCATCCGGCAGGGAAATGGCACAATTGCCCTGGCCATCCGTCTCCAGGTTGAAAACTTCCCATTCGGCCGCCACGAGCGCCATAGCCTCTTCCCACCGCATGTTGATGCCATTATGCAAAATTTAGAGTTGGGGCACAAGGGCAAATGTTACTTTGCACCGGCGGCCGCCGTGATTTCAAGAATTTCATCGGTGATCGTTGCCTGGCGCACCTTATTGCATTTCATGCGCAGTTCCTTTGCCAATGCCTCCGCATTGTCCGTCGCCGTCTTCATCGCCACCATGCGGGCACTTTGCTCGGCCGCCTTTGCCTCCCTGAGCAGTTGGAATAGTTCCAATCGAAAAAATTCTTCCACCAGCTTTGCCACAACCACGGCCCTTGACGGCTCCACGAGCAGCGGCCGCCCATCCTTTGGTAGCGGGTCCCCGCCCTCCACCGGAAGCACCCTTCGAATTGGTAAATTTTCCGCCAAATTTTGAAAGGGAAGCAATTTTTTCCACAGCACACGCTGCTCCAGCGTGTTAACAAAAAACGGATAAACCACCTCCACCGTGTCAATCTTTCCGGAGAGGTAGCAATCTATGAGATGGTTTGCAATGGAACGTACCTGAAAAAATGGGACCTGGTCGTTGAGAGAAAATTCAGCCAAAAGATCCATTCCCCTTGCCGCCAAAAACTGCGCCCCCTTGCGGCCGATGGCTATGAAACTAGCACTATTTCCGGCGGCCGCCCGCAGGGTATTTTGATTAAAAGACCCGCAAAGGCCGCGATCGGATGACACCACCACGATGCCACGGCGGAGCACGGTCCTTGCGGCGCAAAGCGGAACGGGCGGCAGCGCGCCATCCTGCAGCAGCAAAGTGGCCAATTCCTCCAACCGCATGCCGTGGCGTCGACCACCAACGGCAGCGCGTTGCGCCTTTGCCATTTTGGATGAGGCAACCAGCTGCATGGCGCGGGTAATTTTTGCCGTTCCCAGCACGGCCCGCAGCCGCCGCCCAAGCTCCTTGACTCCTCCCATGGCCTAGGCAACCTTGGCCGGGGCAGCGGCCATGGACCAGCCGTTGAGTGCCGCCCGCAAACTGGCTTCCAACCCGTCATCCAGGTCCTTCTTTTTCTCAATTTCGTCCAGCAGGGGACGTTGGGCCACCTCAGCCCAGCGCTCTAGCCGCTCCACCCCATCGCCGGCGGCGGCGGGCGAGTCCAGATAGCCATACTGCAGGGCCCACAGGAGAAAAACTTGCAATGCCAGCGGTTTGGCAACAAATCGCGGCTGTTTAAAAAGTTCCACGATGCGCCCGCCCCTATCCAGCAGCTGCCGCGTGCGGGCATCGAGATCCGATCCAAACTGGGCAAATGCCGCCATCTCGTAGTACTGTCCCAGGTCCAGCTTGATCCGACCGGTCACCTTTTTCATTGCCGGTGGCTGGGCCGATGAGCCGACCCTTGACACGGAAATGCCGGTCGCGATGGCCGGCCGCACGCCGCGATTGAAGAGGTCGACGTCCAGATAGATCTGTCCATCGGTGATGGAAATGACATTTGTGGGAATGTAGGCCGCCACGTCACCCTCCTGGGTCTCGACGATGGGCAGGGCTGTGAGCGAACCACCACCGTAGCGCTGGTCCAGGTTAGCTGCCCGCTCCAGCAGTCGGGAATGCAAATAAAAAATATCCCCTGGATAGGCCTGCCGTCCCGCCGGCCGCTTCAAAACGAGAGAAATTTGCCGATAGGCCACGGCGTGCTTGGATAGGTCGTCGTAGACGATGAGGGCATCCATGCCATTTTCCATGAACCATTCGCCCATTGCCGTTCCTGAGTAGGGAGCAATGTATTGTCCTGCAGGATTTTCCGACGCACCTTCGGCAACCACAACCGCGTAGGATAGCGCATTTTTTTCCTCCAAAACCTGCAATGTGCGCGCCAGCGCCGAACGTTTTTGGCCAATGGAGACGTAGATGGAGTACACGGGCCGAAAATTTTTATCTCCGGATGCCAGCCCGATCGCATTGATCCGCGCCTGGTTGACGATCGCATCCAGGGCAATGGAAGTTTTTCCCGTGGAACGATCTCCGATGATCAGTTCCCGCTGGCCACGGCCGATGGGAATCATGGAATCGATGGCAATGATACCGGTCTCCAGGGGACGGGAAACGGAACGCCGTGGAATGATGCCATGGGCAATGCGCTCCACCGGGCCGGAGGCCGCGCAGCCGATTGGCCCCTTGCCGTCGATGGGTTCACCCAGCGCATTGACCACCCGACCCAGCAATTCCATGCCAACCGGGACGGACAGCAGCTTTTTTGTCGAACGCACCTCATCGCCGACGCCGATGTGCGCACCATTTGTCAACACGGCAATGCCAACCGCATCTTCCTCCAGGTTGAGGGCGAGGCCGCGGGAACCATCGGGAAAAAGAACCAGCTCGTTGGCCATCACGTCGGACAAGCCGCTGGCACGGACAACTCCGTCCACCACCGTCTCCACGCGGCCAATATTTTCTTTCACCACCTCCGCCTGCAGGGCCGCAATTTCCGCCCGTACCTGCCGCAAAACTTCCCCGCTCCAGTCCTCCCCCCGCTCCATTCCGCCGGCAATTAGATTCTGCAAATGACAGGGATCGTCAATGCTTTTCATGCTGACCTCGGCCAGCATCAAAATTCTGGCATCAATCCGCCGCAAACAGCACGGACTCCAGCACCGCCATTTCAGGACAATTGACGGCGAGCAAGGTTTTTGCCAGGTCCACGGTGGCGATTTGCCGCTCCAGCCGCAGCACGGCTTTTTTTCGCCCATTCCGTTCAGCCGTAGAGCTGTCCAGCGCGGTTGTAAAAAATACTTCGCCACAGCCGGCCAGCAGTGCAAGCAGGTGGCAACGTCGCACCATTTCTCCGTCGCCGACCGACCTATCCCTTGGGCAGAGCGCATCCAGTGCGGCAATTAGGCGGGATAGCAGGGCATGGCCATCGAGGATGCGGGACGCCCTGGATCGTCGTTCTTGGCAAAGGTGGCGAAAATCTTCCATCCATGCCTGCAATGGTTCGGGCAGCATCCATGTCCCGCCACCCCGATTGTGAAAAGTGGAGCAGCGGCTGCGCAGAGTTGGCAAAATGTCGCCCAGGCGGTCCGTTGTGAGGACAAAAAAAACTCCGAATGGCGGCTCTTCCACCGCCTTGAGCATGGCATTTGCTGCGGTGCGATGCAGCCGGTTGGCTTCCTGGATGAGTACCACCCGCACACCTACTGCTCCGCAGGATGTTTTGTACACGTGCCCCTGCGCCATGCGGGCGGCATCGGCCGTAATTTGCCATGACTTTCCCTCCGGCTCCAGTCGAAGCAGGTCCGGTGATCGTGGTGGAAGAAAAATTCGGACCACCGCCTCGCCCAATTCCCGTGCCACCTGCCCGCAATCGGCTACCAGCAGCAAAGCGTGGGAAAGGCGACGGCCATGGTACGCCGCGGCGATGCGGTTCACCAGGTCGGCTGCGTTGTCCCAAATTTCCACGGCTAGCCGCACATTGTCATGCCACCGTCCACCGCCAAAACCTGGCCGGTGATATAGCGGGCATCGGAAGAAACAAGAAAGGAAACGGCTGCAGCCACATCCTCGGGCGAACCAAAAACTTTTTGGGGAATGGCGTCGAGGGCTGCCTCCCGCACCGACTCCGCCAGTGCCGCCGTCATGTCCGTCTCAATGAATCCGGGGGCAATGGCATTTGCCGTAATGCCACGCCGAGCCAGTTCCCGGGCCATGGATTTGATAAAACCCACCATGCCAGCCTTGGCCGCCGCATAGTTGGCCTGTCCCGCATTGCCCACCAGCCCAACGACCGACGAAATTGCCACGATGCGTCCCCAGCGATTTTTCAGCATGGAATGGCACAGATGGCGGGACCAAAAAAAGCAGCTGTCCAGATTCGTGCGCAGAACGTCGTTCCATTCCTCTTCTCCCATGCGGAGCAGCAGATTGTCACGGCCAATGCCGGCGCAGAGGATTAGCATGTCCACCCGACCCCATTTTTGCAGTATTTGTTCACAGGCCTGCCGCACCGCACCGGCAGAACCAACGTCCACCGCAAATGCGGCACAGGCTACATCCATGGAGCGAAGTTCTTCCAAAACGGCCGCACTGGACTGCAATGACCGGCTTACGCAGAGCACGGTCGCACCTTCACGCCCCAGGCGCCGGGCAATGGCCCGGCCGATGCCGCGGCTGGCTCCCGTCACCAATGCCACCCGTCCCCCATGCTCTCCCATGGCGCCATGGGAATGATCACCCGTCCTTCGGGCAAGATTTTTCGCAAATGATTTGTGGCCATGCATCTGCTCCATTTGCCACGGCGGCCCCAACGGCCGGCCCTATCCCAGTCGCCATCGGCACACGGCAATCCGCCCCACTCCATGGGTCCTGACAGGGACAGTCCACCGCATCAGGGGGTCGGAATGCTTTCTTCCCACTCGATGGCCAATTCGCGTTTTTGTGCTTGCCCGAACTGCACCATTTGCCAAACGTCCCTCCATGTCCAAGCACGCAAGTTTTCGAAGGCCAGGTGGTGGCCAGGCAGAGAAGCGCAGCGTCCTAACTCGCTTTGAGCGCATTGAACTTCTGCGCCGCCGCGGCCAGTGGAAAGAAGGGCGGCGGGTTGTCGGACTGCCGAAGACGAAGCCGGAGGCCTAGTCCGTGTCCAGCGGCGATGCCCGATGGACAGACCTCTGGCCCGGATTTTTGAAGGCATTGCACCGCAGGGCGGTGCCGATTCGCTGCGACGACTTTGGTCTCTGTGCCGTGGACAAAGGGGCCGGAATTCTATCCCATCCCAATGGGAAGGGTTGTGCCGAATCGACGCTGGTGCGGGCCCCCTACGATCCGCGACGGCGTGCCTATCTGCTGCAGGAAGGGCCGGTCTTTCTCATCAACCGCCTCGATGCCGCCACGGAAGGCATCCTGCTCCTATCCCTGGACGAGGCAGTTGCCACGGCCGTTGGCGACAGCTTTGCCGCTGGCAAGGTGCACAAAGCTTACCATGCCATAGTTTTGGGTCAACGGACGCTGCAAAGGGAGCGGTGGACTGACCAGTTGCGGCGGCAACGGCAGACAAACCACATTGAGGTTAGGACCGGTGGTCCGCTGCGGGCAGAAACGGACGTTCTGCCATTGGAAAAAATTTTATCTCCCCACGGACCGCTCACCCTGCTGCAGCTCTGCCCCATAACGGGCAAAACCCACCAGCTGAGGGTGCAGTGCGCCGCGCGCCATGCCCCCATACTGGGCGATGAATTGTACGGCGACTTTTCCGTGAACCGCTCCCTGCGCCGAAGCGGAATCCGCGGCATGCAACTCCATTCGTCTCGGCTACGACTGTGCTACTCGCTGGCGGGAAATCTCCGCCACTTCGCAGCATCCGCACCGAGTTTGCCTGACTTTCTTGGCCGTTGGCAGCTGCTACGGACGGATGCATCGCTTCGATGCGGGCCATCCGATGCTCCAAGGCTGCTTGGCCTGCCTGCCACGCCAACATTGGCAAAATTCGGCCGTCCCAGGCTGTGAGCCCTGGCCAGTGCTTGGTGGGCCACAATCTGCCATTTCCACCTCGCCCGGCGATGACTTTTGGGAGAGAGGTGGTCAGAAGGCGTAGCCGGCTGTCAGGGACAGGTCGCTGTAGGACGCCCGGCCGCCAAAATTTCCCTGCCAGCTGGCGGAAAAATTCCAGTGTTCTCCCACGCGTTGGCGTAGGGATGTTGCTACGTGGCA
>JAISOW010000004.1 GCA_031275345.1 Puniceicoccales bacterium | reverse complement strand
TGTAACATGCACATCATGGCGGTAGCACGGGAGCACGGGAGCACGGGAGCACGGGAGCACGGGAGCACGGGAGCACGGGAGCACGGGAGCACGGGAGCACGGGAGCACGGGAGCACGGGAGCACGGGAGCATATGGGGTCGATTGCGCGGTAGCCTTTCTTTGTTTGCATTGCTAGCGCTGCCGGTCGCAGCCTACGGAGAGCCGGTTGTCTATAAAAATACCCTAACCATTTCCAACCCAGGAACGGCTGAAAGCGACGGCGTCCATATCTTTTTTACGGACTCGGACATTGCCGAGGCAGCGGACCTGGGGAGCGGCGGGAGTGGCTTATCTGGCATGTATACGATCTCCGCTCCTGGCGATTACTCCACGCAGGCAATTCATTGCGTCGAGATTTTAGGTTACACTAATACATTTGCGGTAGAGGTAAAAGGCTCCGGCTGGATTACATTTTCGGCGCAAAACGGCGCGTCCATCCACGAGTCTGACCAATCAAAGTCTTATCACATTTTCGCCCACAAATGGAACAAAGCTTGGTCACCCGGAGGATGGCCTGATAGCGATCGCAAGACAAAGGCCATCGACGTTTCTGGGCGCACGGGGGATGTTGCCCTCATCTTTGAGGGCGAGGATTTCTGCATGGGGGCAGCGAACGGAGTGCACTGGTTAACAACCAAGACCGACGAGTCAAATACTAAACAGACGGCGCTAATCCACGCCGGAGCAAGTAATTACAAGCTCGATATTCATTTTGACGATGGCGCAACACTATCTTCCAGGACGTATATAGCAGATGACTCACCTGCTAGGGCGAACATGCTCTGGGGCATGTCTTCCATTGTCGGTGGTTCGTTTGATGGTCTGTATGGAGGCGAATGCGTTTGCAACGACAGTGTTTGGGATTTTGGCAATGGAGCATTTGTTGAAAATACTTCCGCGGGAAGCGTGCGTGCCTTTGTCGTCGCATTTGGCGCCAATTGGGGCGTTCTCGAATGTAGCGACAGTACTTGGCAATTCGGTAACAATGCGGTCGTGCGCAATTTGAGTGCCTGCAAGTGGGGAGGTGCTTCCGCTGTTTTTGGCCAAACTGCCTGCCTCGTCCTCACGAAAAATGGCGAAACAAATTCATTGTTTCCAACTGCATCGCAAAAACGGGAAACATCTCTGTGCCAGGACAGTTTGTGGCATTTTGGTGACAATGCGTCCCTTGTATCCTACGCAAGAACTGGCGGTTTTGGCATGGGCAATGATAATGCTGCATCACAGGACGAGTTGTCCGCTGTTCTGTTTGGGTTGGCGGGTGGCGGTACATTTGACTGCTACAGCAGCGAATGGTCATTTGGCTGCAACACCCGGGCCATGAGCTACAGCGATGCCTATGGAGGAGCGTCCATGGCGGCAGTGCTGGGCGCAGCTGCTAGAGAAGTAGATGAAGCCGCAGAGGTCAGCCTACGATGCCAAGGTAGCCTCTGGTCTTTTGGGGAAAATGCGAGATTAACCTGCTATGCATCGAGTTACACGACATTATCCTGGCGCGTCCTAGCCGTGCTGTTTGGTTCTACCAATGGCCTCTCTTCCTCCGACACCATTTGGCGCCTGGGAAATGGCGCTGCATCTCTCGTCCTGGCCGATTCTCATATGTCCAACGGCTGGGTCAGCGCCACGGGCTTTGGCCATGCCCGCGCCGTTAAGGCGTTTGATGGCACCGGAATGAATGCGGAGCTCATCGGATCACAGGATCTGGCAGTGCTGGGTCGCTGTTCAAGTTCTGGCTTGAAAACGATCGGAAGCGGCACCGATAAACTGGATCGCAACGCCGGCGTAAATGCGTTCGGCGGGCCTTGGACATCCGGAGTTAACCAGGTAGTATTCCATGCGGCCGAAAATTCCCAGGGTGCGGCAACGGTCAATATTTTGGCTGCAAAGCTCGATGGATGGGGCGGGATAGGCGATCCTACCTGGAATATCGATACAGTGAACGGGGAAGATGTAGCAACGTTGAAGCTACATAGAAATGATGAGGTAGGAGGTGAACAAGTTTTACCCCGTGCCTTTGCCCTCGGAGGTGTTTTTGATATCTATGTGGGAGGAAGAAAACTTGAGCATTCATCCTATGGCGGCGTCCAACGCCTCCCGGTGCTCTACAACGGCCAAGACAATATACTCAACGTAATTGGCGACATCCGCAGATGCGAAAGCACCAGCGTAACAAGGGCCAATACCTCACTCACCATCGAAAACGGCTGGCAAATGAACTGCTGGGGCAAGGTCGAAGATTTAACCGATGTTCGCGTCCTCGAGGGTGTGTTGCGGATGAAGTCCGATCAGGAGGAATTGCAGGACCGCATTCGAGAAATTGGCAAAAAAATGAGCTGCGCGATCTCTTCAACCACACCAACAACGGTCAACCCCACAATTGAAGATGGAAAAAGAACGGAAGCTCTGCTCGGCAAGGGGAGTATTGACTACTACTGCCCCGATGAAGAAGAGTTTGACAATCTGGGCGCCTTTGGAGAACGGGCTGGCAGCTGCGCCATCGATCCTGGTGACTACGAAGCCTATGGCAAACTGACACTTGACCATGGTAATCAGCTCCGCTTTGGCACGGCATACCTGGATGGGACAATCTACTCCACGGGGTACGTGGAACTGGAAGGAGATAATTACCAGTCCCTAGTTGTGAATGACGGTGCCAAGTTGGGCCTTGACATCATCAGCGGCGGCCGACTGGAGGAGGGAGCTCCCATCTGCTGCCACGTCGTGCGAACTGCCGATGTCGACTGTGACGATGTCATTTACGGCCTTACAAAGGGTGAAAAGATTGGCAGCACGACCTACTTTGCGGTGGAAGAAGAAGATTCTTGCCTAGATCGGCAGATTAGCGACTATGCCATCGTATCCAATTTGCGGCTACTGTGGTCCGACGAGCCGGAGGCCAGGGGATTATTCATTGCCGCCGTGCAGGATGGTGTCGTTCCAACGGTCAATTCCGACTGGATTGGAGGGGCCCAGCTGGAGGGCTCATCCTACGCCAAGAAAACGGCAAGTGGCATCCTGGCAAGGGCGGCGGTTTTTGACACCACCATGGCCCATGGCGTACTTTTGCACCGATTCACGGCCGATTGCTGCGGCACACCCAGCCTGTTCTGCCACGTGTTCCATGGCCATGTCCATGCCGACGAGGACAGAATCTCCGGCTTTGGACACCGCAGCGACTTCCACGGACTGGCGTTCGGCGGTGAGCAGGCGCGCCAACTGTTTCATGGCCATCTGCGCTTCGGTTTGATGGGCAGCTACTTCCATAATCAAATGGACTTCTACGGCAGGACCGTGGCCCAGAACGGATCAAAAAGTGGCAAGCGACGCGACCTCTGCAGCACGCTGTTTGCCAACTATGTCTGGGAAAGTGCTGCGGCACTGCCGCAGAGTGTGCTGCTCTGCCTGAGCTCCGGCGCCGGGCATAACATCCTGCATCGGCAGGACAACTATGAGGACCACTTCACGGCCAAGTTCTACGATGCCAGGCTGCAACTGGCGCTGGACAGCAGCACCGCACTCACCAGCTGGCATGGGGTCCGGATAGGTCCGTGGGCCGGCCTCCGCTATGACTGCATCCACCAAGGATCCTACGTGGAAAGTTGCGCCGACGGCTTTGGCAATGTCTTCTCCATGCCGGCCGTAAATTACAACTTTTTCAGTGGCATTGTTGGGGTTGGCATGGACAGCACGGCCTGCCCTTCCCGGGCGGTGGCCTGCCTCCGGGGAAGTTTTCGCATCGGCTGGCAGTTTAGTGCCATGCTCCACCATGTGGACGGCCTGGCGTCCATCTACAACCGCGACTTCGACACAAAGCTAGCCTACGATCCGGTGGTCAGCATGGGCAAACGTCATGCCTGCCTGGTATCCTGCAATTTTGGCGCCGATTTCAACGGACATTTGTCCCTGCACGGTTCGTGGAACGGCAGCTTTGCGACCGATCAGACCACAAATTCGTTCAATCTGACGCTGCAGTATGCGTTCTAGGCGCATGGCAGCCGACCAGCCGGTGTGCAACAAATCTGCCCGGGCGTGCTAAAGCACGCCCGGGCAGTTAATTTTTGGATGGCAAGGTTTGGAAAGCATGCAGCATTCCCGTTGCTTTTTTTCACAAATGGCCATTGCATGGTCCATGGCCGTGACCGGAGAAACTTTGCGCCAGGATTTTTTAGAATTTTTTTGCCAAAAAGGACACGTGGCCGTGCCATCGGCTTCGCTGCTGCCGGCAAGTCCGAACCTGCTCTTCACCAACGCCGGCATGAACGCATTCGTTCCCTATTTTCTTGGCCAGCAGGAAAGTCCTAACCCGCGCGTCGTGGATGTGCAAAAATGCATAAGGGCGGGTGGCAAGCACAATGATTTGGAAGATGTCGGCTTCGACACCCACCATCACACGTTTTTTGAAATGCTGGGCAACTGGTCATTTGGCGACTTTTTTAAGCGGGAAGCGATTCACTGGGCATGGGAATTGCTGGTCCATCGCTGGGGCGTGCCAAAAAATCGACTCCACGCAACGGTCTATTCTCCCGGCAAGGGTGAGCCGGCGGAACAGGATGGAGAAACACTGAAAATTTGGCAAAAGCTTTTGCAAAAGGAAGGGCTTGATCCGGAACAACACATATCGCTATGGGGGGCGCGGGAAAATTTTTGGGCCATGGGGGATGTGGGTCCCTGCGGACCGTGCACGGAAATCCACATGGATTTGACACCGGCTGGCAATGGTGGAGCACTCGTCAACCGCGGCTCACCCCGCTGCATGGAGCTGTGGAACCTGGTATTTATTCAGTACGATGCGCGGGAAGATGGTACCTATGTCCGACTGGGCCGCGATTTCGTGGACACCGGCATGGGACTGGAGCGCATGGCCGGCATCCTGGCAACGACGGAGCAATTTCAAAATTTTAGCAAACAACCATCCAACTATGACGGAGAACTATTCACTCCGCTGTTTTCGGCCATGCGGGAAATGGGGGACGGAATTCCAGCCTACGGCGGCACGATCCCAGCCGGGCGAACGACACTGGGCGAAAAAGAAATGATTGATTGCGCCTATCGCGTTGTAGCAGACCACGTTCGAGCACTTACCATGGCAATCGGCGATGGCATACTGCCGGGCAATGAAGGCCGTAACTACGTGCTGCGCCGCATCCTGCGCCGTGCCGTGCTCTTTGCTCGCCGGCTACACCTGCAGGGAAATTACCTTGCGGAGCTGGGTGGCCGCTGCATCCAACTCCTTTCTCCGGCCTACCCGGACCTGGTGCGGTCGGTTCCAGTGCTGAAGTCCGTGCTGTCCCAGGAGCAGGAGACATTTGAAAAAACGATTGGCCGAGGGCTGCAGATGCTGGAGGATGCCATGGAACGCCATGGAGACAGCATTCCGGGCGCGGTACTTTTCGAACTCTACGACACCTACGGCTTTC
Source organism: Puniceicoccales bacterium (assembly GCA_031275345.1). Lineage (GTDB taxonomy): Bacteria > Verrucomicrobiota > Verrucomicrobiia > Opitutales > JAIRLM01 > JAISOW01. Next base: position 32,783 of record JAISOW010000004.1, on the reverse strand, counting down.
CCGTTGATCTGGCCCGGCTAATTGCTGCGGAGCGGGCAAAAACGATTGATTTGGAAGGTTTTGAAAAATTGATGGAGGGGCAGCGGCTGCGAGCCAGGGCAGCCAGAAAGGTGCAAACCGTGCAAACATCTGCCGGAGAGCATACGGAATTTGTGGGACAGAAACCTGTGCCGGCCGTGGCCACCACACTGCTGCGCGTCCTGCCGCGGGATGGCGGTGGCAGTCTGCTCGTTTTTGCCAAAACCCCATTCTACGGTGAGCGGGGCGGCCAGGTGGGAGACAGGGGCACTGCCACAATCCTTGGACAGGACCATGCCATTGTCGATGCCATTGGCGGCGGCACCATCGTCCATGCGGTAGATGCCGCGGTGGATGAGCATTTGGTCGGCGCTCCGGCGCTGTTGCAGGTGGACTGGGAACGGCGACAACGCATTTCCACGCACCACAGCGCGACCCACATCCTCCAGGCGGCACTGCGCGAGATCCTTGGGCCGCACGTTGCTCAGGCCGGCTCGCTGGTCACGGATGCCGGGCTGCGCTTCGACTTTTCCCACCCACGGGCCGTGGACGACTGCCAGCTAGATGCGGTGGAGGCGTGGGCCAACCGCATGGTGCGAGAAAATCATGCGCTGCGCTGCTACGAAACTGCCTATGACCAGCGGCCGACCCACTGCCTAGCCCATTTTTCGGAAAGCTATGGAGCGCTTGTGCGGGTGGTGGAAATCGGCGATACGGCAGAACTTTGCGGCGGAACCCACGTGCGGGCAACGGGGGAAATTGGAATGATAAAAATTTTGTCGGAAATTGGCATCGCAGCCGGTGTGCGACGCATTGAAGCGGTTGCAGGAGAAGCAGCTTTAAAAATTTTTTGCCAGCTGTACGGCAATGCACGGTCCATGGCAAACGGTCTGCACCGTGGCTGGGAAGAGCTGCCATCGGCATTGGAAGAGCTGCAAAACAAGTTGCGATTTTTGGAAAAAATGCGGCAGCAATGGGTTCACGAGCGGATGCATGGCAGGATTGCGGCATTGCTGCCGACGGCGCGGCGAATGGCCAATGGTCTGCTTGGCATCCTGGCAGTCATTGATCTGGAGGAAGAGGAGCGGACCCTGCTGCGGCAGGCGGCGTCCCAGCTGTTGGCACGGCTGGGCGATGGATTGGTGCTGCTGGTGGATCGTCCGAGCGGTTCCTGTGCTCTGGCAGTGGGAGCTGGCGCCGCAGGATTGTCGGCCAGAAATTTGCTCAAAAAATGGTTCGCGAATGGCCTTGGCCGGGGCGGTGGCAGTGACAGCCTGGCATCGGGCGTGCTGGCAGATCCAGCCAATTACAGCAGCGCACAGCAGCGCTTTTCCGAACTTGTGGGGTGGCCACAGGACTAGACGATGGGAGAAATTTTTTAAAAATTGTTTTTCACCAAAACCATGACGCATTTTGTTTGATTGGATAACCACGATTCCAGGAGCTCTGGGTTGGGCTGAATGGCCCTGCAACCCAGTTGGTCGGGATGACTGGATTCGAACCAGCGACCTCCTGCTCCCAAAGCAGGCGCTCTACCAGGCTAAGCTACATCCCGTGGCTGCCCGACAAGGATTCGAACCTTGACAGACAGATCCAGAATCTGCCGTGCTACCGTTACACCATCGGGCAATTAGGACCTGGATGGCGGCGTCTGGATGCCAAGGCAAGGTTTTTTTGCATTCGCAAGGGGAAGGGTAAAAAAGTTCTTGCCTGACCTGAAGTCCCTCCGTTGGATTGCGTCCGCTGCGGCGGCAAAGCTTGGCAATGTGGCCATTGACCTCCGGCATGGCATGGCTGCGCGACCCGGTCGCGAGGAGTACTATCGATGATGACGACGATGACGACGATGTTGCCAATTGTTTTTTGGCTTATTCCCGTGGCCGCGGTGATTGCCCTCTTTATGGCGCGCCGTTTTTTTCGTGAAATGCTGACCTGGCCAGAGGGAAATGGGCGCATGCGCACAATTGCAGGCCACGTGCGGGATGGTGCCATGGCCTACCTGCTGCAGCAGTACCGGGTTGTCATCGCCGCCTTTCTCGTCATCGCTGCCCTGCTGTCCATCCTATCCTACGGGTTTAGGCTGCAAAATCCGTGGCTTCCAATTTCCTTCCTCACCGGAGGATTTGCGTCGGGATTGGCCGGGTTTCTGGGCATGCGCACCGCCACGGCAGCTGCTTCCCGTACGGCCCAGGCGGCTGTCCATTCCCTAAACGGTGGCCTGCGCGTCGCATTTCGAAGCGGTGCTGTGATGGGCCTCGTTGTTGTGGGCCTTGCCCTGCTGGACTACAGCTTTTGGTTCTATTTGCTCAACCACTGCGTTCGCCTGCCGGAGGCGGTAAAGTTGCCCATCGTCACGGGCATGATGGTCACATTCGGCATGGGAGCATCGTTGCAGGCGCTATTTGCGAGGGTTGGCGGAGGAATTTTCACAAAGGCGGCGGACGTTGGTGCGGATCTTGTTGGCAAGTTGGAGGCCGGCATCCCGGAGGATGATCCGCGCAACCCAGCCACCATCGCCGACAACGTGGGGGACAACGTGGGGGACGTGGCCGGCATGGGTGCGGATCTGTACGAATCTTTTTACGGCTCCATTCTGGCTGCCGCCGCACTTGGTGCCATCGCATTCCGCGGTGGTGGGGTGCTGCAAATGCGGGCCGTTCTTCTGCCGGCCCTTGTTGGCGCACTGGGTGTCGTGCTATCCATTGTGGGAATTTTTGCCGTGCGTACGGAGGAGGGTGCCGGCGTATCCACCCTGCTCCGTTCCCTGGCACGTGGCATGCGCCTCAGCAGCCTACTCATCCTGGCAGGCACGCTTACCCTTTGCACTTCGCTGGGCCTGCCCAATGCCGTTGGTCTGTGGGGTGCCATCGCAACCGGCCTGCTCACCGGCATGGCCGTTGGCCGATCTTCCGAATACTACACTTCCCAGGCCTACGGACCAACCCGCCGCGTGGCTGCGCAGAGTGCCACCGGCCCAGCCACCGTCATCATCGGCGGCATTGGCGTTGGCATGCTATCCACGGCAATTCCCGTCCTGTCCGTTGTTGTCGGAACAATTTTTGCCTATGCCTTTGCCAGCGGCTTCAATTTTTCGGCGGTGAATATGGGCCTCTACGGCATCGGTGTGGCGGCGGTTGGCATGCTGTCCACGCTGGGAATTACCCTTGCCTCCGACGCCTATGGCCCAATCGCCGACAATGCCGGTGGCAATGCGGAAATGAGCGGACTCGGCAGCGACGTTCGCCGAAGGACCGATGCCCTGGATTCGCTTGGAAATACGACGGCGGCCACGGGCAAAGGTTTTGCCATTGGTTCGGCCGCCTTGACGGCGCTGGCCCTGCTGGCTTCCTACATCGAAGCCGTTCGCACCTGTATGATCAATGGTGGTCAGGTGTTCATCGGCGTCGGTGACCATTCCATCTATCTGTCCGAGGCGACGGTGCTGGATTTCATGGACTATTTTGAAATGCACCTACTCAATCCTAAGCTGCTTCTTGGGCTGCTCGTTGGGTCCATGCTATCCTTTGTATTCTGTGGCCTCACCATGAATGCGGTTGGCAGGGCTGCGGCGAAGATGGTGGATGAGGTGCGCCGCCAATTTCGCGAGATTCCAGGCATTTTGGAGGGAAGTGGATCGCCGGACTACGCCGAGTGCGTGCGCATTTCCACCATGGCAGCCCAAAGGGAAATGGTTTGGCCGGCCCTGTTGGCCCTGCTGGCGCCCATTGCCACTGGCCTTGTTTTCGGCATACCCGGCGTGCTGGGCTTGCTGTGCGGATCCCTTGCCACCGGTTTCGTCCTGGCCATTTTCATGGCAAATGCCGGCGGCTGCTGGGACAATGCAAAAAAGTATATCGAGGAAGGAAATCTGGGCGGCAAGGGATCGGCGGCGCACCGGGCGGCCGTGATTGGCGACACGGTCGGTGACCCCTTCAAGGACACGTCCGGGCCAAGCCTAAACATTTTACTCAAGCTCACCACCGTCGTGTCCATTGTGACAGTCGGAGTTACGATGTCATTCAGTCTATTTTAGTTGCGGGCTGTGCCGCCGCGGTGGCGATTGCAGCCGATGTGCGGCGGCAAATTTTTTCTCTCCCGTCCGTTTTTGGCGTAAATTTTGGTAAAAATGCGTTGAAATTTGCCTTGGAAGGCTCTAGGAACGGCTATGCAGTCGATACTGGACCGTGCGGGAGGGCTGCGCGTCGTTGTTGTCGGGGATCTGTTACTGGACCATTACGTCATTGGCACGGCCACCCGCCTGTCGCCCGAGGCGCCGGTTCCGATCTTGCTGGTCGGGGAAGATCTATGGTGTCCTGGCGGCGCCGCCAATGTGGCCCTCAATCTCAAAACATTCGGCGTGCAGGTGGAGGTGGTTGGCTCGATCGGGCGAGATTCTGCCGGCGATCGGTTGCAAAATCTTTTGGCAGAAAAAAACATTTTGCTCGACGAACGGTTCCGTGACGCGGCCGTGCACACCATTTCCAAAACCCGCATTGTTTCCGGCAGCCACCAACTTTGTCGGGTGGACCGGGAAAGGGATCCGGACAGCTATGGATTGGCACGCAACGCACTCCTGCTGGAACGGGCAGAACTGGCCCTGCGCAACGCCGATGCGCTCATTTTTTCCGACTATGGCAAGGGCACCCTATCCAAGGAGGTGGTGGAGCGGCTAACGGCTGCCGCCCGTAGCCACAGCTGCTTCGTTGCCGCCGACCCAAAACCATCCAGGCCGCTGCCATTTGCCCAGATGGATCTGCTCACGCCAAATGCGGTGGAAGCCTGCACCATGGCGGATGTGGAACCCGTAGGACGAAAAGGCGGTGACTGGATAAAAATTTTTCGCAAAATCCATGGCCTTTTCCAGCCGAAGAACCTGGTTGTCACGCTTGGCCGGGATGGCATGTTCATCGCAGCGGGTGGGCAGGCACCTCGCCACATCCCCACCTGTGCGCGGACCGTTTGCGACGTGACGGGGGCCGGTGACACGGTCATTTCTGCCCTCACCGTCGCACTGGCAACGGGGCACAACCTGGAAACCGCTGCCCGCTTTGCCAATACGGCTGCAGGAATTGTGGTGGCAAAGTTTGGGACGGCCACCGCCACACCGGCGGAAATTCTCAACTTTTCCCAGGGCACCGTCTCCCCTTCCTAGTTTTTGCATGGCATGGGCCCGATGTTTGTACAAAATGCCATGCCATGGGGCCGTTGCCGTGGATCAGCATTGTCCTGATCGCCGCCATCCTGTCCATCGGTCTACTGGCCGCCGACATGGGCCGCGCCAGAATCCGTGCCGGGCAAAATTTCATCGCCTATCTGGCCCGCCTTCTCCGCTGCCAGCCCTGTCCCATGGGCCGTAGCTGGCTTTTGCAGGGTCTTTTCCGTGGGAAAAAATTTCAAATTGGCACCATCCGCTCCGCGGGGCCATCCCGGCCGCCCATTGCCATTCGCCTCATCGGGCCGGGGCTGGATGCCCATGCCGACCTTTTTTTAGATTTTCGCCGGCGCAGCTTGGCAAGCGTCGTGGCAACGGTGCTTGGCCAACCCATCCTAAACCTTGGCAATGAACATCTTGACCGCTGCCTTGCCATCCGGTGCAACGACGCCGGCATCGCACGGCAGCTGCGCGATTGGGATGAATTCCGCACCGCACTCCACGACTTCTGGTGCCTGGGCCAGCGGGGAATTTTGCGATTTGCCAACGGCCAACTTACCTATCTGCAGCGGCGCTGGGCTCCCGGGCCGCGCACGGCGGCAGAGGTTCGCCACTGCCTATTTCTGCTCTGCGACCTCTGCGATCTTATTCGCAGCAGGGAGTGGTCACAGGGCGGAACCTTTTTCCAAAAACATGCCAATGCCGCTCAATGCGATGAGCAGGCCAATGGCCGCGACGAAGATGCCGGTCAAGCGGCCGGCCAGGGTGAGGACAAAGTCGCTGATGTGCTTCGAGTAGATGGAGGCTAGCCAGAGCAAAAGGAAGAATGAGCCAAGGGCGAGGGCAATTGCCACCAAGAGACCAGCCGTGCCGACCATTCCTGGATAGTCGCTGCCAACCAGCAACGTCGTGGAGATCATGCCAGGGCCGCAGATGATGGGAATGCCAAGCGGAGTTACCGCAAAATCTTTTTTGAGAATGGCTGATGGTTCATTCGATTTTGCCTTTGTCGACCCTTCGTCCACGAGCATGGGAATGCTTACCAACATGAGGTAGCTGCCACCGGCAATTTTGAAGGCCTGAAGGGAGACGCCAAACAGATGGAAAACCCACATGCCACTGACTGCAATTACCGCCAGGACACCAAAGGCGACGGAACAGGCGACGGCAGCTGCCCGCGTCCGTTCTCTTGTGGTCTGTCCTTGGGTAAATGCCAGCAATAGGGGAATCCCCGATGCCGGATTGGCAATGATGAGTAATTTTACAAAGGCAGACAGCACGGCTGAGAACGGCATAGCGCTGCCATGCAAGAAAAGTGGCGGCGAAGTGTAAAGGAGAAAATGATGGGCAAGGCCATTTTTTTACCGCTGCCCGGAATTTGTCTCAAACTGTTTTCCACCTTGCAGGTGGACGTACTCTGCTACGCCGCCCTTGTAGGGGACTTCCATTTCACCCTGGATGAGGGGGGACACGTAGCGAAAAAAATTGGAAGAAATCATGGAGCCGGACTCGTCGATCCAGGCATCGGGAAATTTTCGCACTTTTCCGGCAACGTCCGCCAGATCTGCCAATGCGTAGCTTACGGTGTAGGGAGAGTCGTTTTCCCGCACAATTGTCACCATCTTGCCGGTTGCGCCAGCAACGGCCGCCTGCACAGCTCGCACGCCGCACTGGAATGCTTCTTCGTTGTCCCGCAGGGAGGCACAGTGGGCAGCCGCCCGCTGGGCAATGCCGAGCTTGGTTGTGCGGGCCTTAATCTTCAAGTGCTGCTCCACCAAGAATTGTAAATGTTCGGCGGCACCGCCCAGCTCCGTACGGCCAAGTGGGTCCTTGATGCCGCTGGTGCGCACATAGTCGCCGGCCGCATTGCGAATTCCTTCCGCCACGACAACCAAACAGTAGCGATTGTTTTCCAGTACCCGCTGCACCGATGTCAAAAATTCACCGTCGTTGAATGGCCGCTCCGGAATGTAGATGAGGTGAGGTGCGTCGAATGGCGTGCCCATGTGGCGTGCCAGGACGGAGCCGGCGGCAATCCATCCGGCGTCGCGACCCATGACCTCGATGATGGAGACCAGGTTGTAGTCACCCATGGATTGGTCATCGATGGCAATTTCCCGGGCCGTTGTGGCCACGTATTTTACCACACTGCCGTAGCCGGGGGAATGGTCGGTGATGGCCAGGTCATTGTCGATTGTCTTGGGAATGCCGATTGCCCGCAGTGGGTAGCCAATCTTGGCGGCATGCTCCCCCAGTAGCTGGACGGCAATCTGGGAACCGTTGCCGCCGATGAGAAAAAGATAGTGAATGCCATGGGACCGCATGACCTGGAAGGCGTTTTCCAGGTCCGACGGCTGGAATCGGAAGCGGCAGCTGCCAAGTGCTGTCCCCGGCGTATGGCGTAGGCCTCGGATGACGTGCTGGGATTCGGCTGCCAGGTCAACGAGGTGGCCATTTGCGATGCCGCGCAGGCCATTGAGCGCGCCATAAACTTCTCCGATGCACCCGTGGTTGAGCGATTCTTGGACCACCCCAGCCAGAGAAGAATTGATTACCACCGTCGGACCGCCGGACTGGGCCACCAGCACATTTCCCTCCAAACCCCCATCCATACCGTCTTCCGTTGCCATCATCTGGGGGCTAGTTAGCGGCTGTAGTGGGAAAAAGTAAACGAAATTTCGCCGAGTTTTTTAGGCTTCGTGGCCGGGGAAGGAGCATCGCGACCACTAAAACTTCGGCCGAAAGAAAATTTGCTGCCCGGTGCAGTTCCATTCCGCCATTTGGCAAAAACATTTTTTTTGCAAAAAAAATTGACATCTGCCGTTTGTCATTTTTTTACTCTAATGATCATGGAAACCAAAAGTATGGTCAGCCCTCTTGACCAAAATAGCGCTGTTTCAAAACTAGAAGGTAATGTAAAAAAAGATAAGGCCATGATACAAATAGGCCTCATTTTGACTGTTTTCACCGTCCCCGTGTGCATTGCTGCTGCAATTGTTTCCGCTATTTTGCAGTCATTTTGTCCACTCTATGTCGTCTTTGTCTGTTGCGCCCTCCTGCTTGGCAGTTTAGTTGTTCTGACTGCCAGTTTTGTCAAATATGTGTGTGATAACAAGAAACTGAGTGAAGCACGAGAAAATGAACAACCTGAGCCTGATAAGAAACCCGAAGACCCAGAGCCTAAAAACTTAAAGTCTGAAAGTGAAGAAGATAATAGGCCAGATTCAGGAAATAAATCAAATGAAGAATTAGACTCTTTAAATAAGAAATCCGAAATAAAGCCTGAAGAGGAAAACCTAGGCCTTAAAAAGAAAGAGGAGTTCAAAAAGAATGAGGGGGAATCCGAAATAAATCCTGAAGATAAACAATTAGAGCTTAGTAATGAACCCAAAGATTCGAGCTCCGGCAGGAGTGGATCAGACATTAAAGAGAAAGATAAATCCGGAATTCCTGAAGATAAACAACCCGCATTAACTACTTCTCCCATAGATCCGCAATTTATTGACGGCGGCGCACTGAGTAAGAGTTCAGCGACGACTGAAAGCGAAGAAAAAGGACCGTCAATTGAGAAGAATAAGCCCAAAAGTGATGCACCATGCTACCCCGTCGCGTTCATTCCGATGAACGATGTGCAGAATCATATTCGCGGTTTGTATTTCAACCAAACTTCAACGGCAATGCATGAATCTGTACAGACTAAACCAAAAGAAGAGCGCAAAGGCGAAGGAATAATTAACGATTTACTTAACAATTTAGTGGAAGCTTTTGCTGATTTGCCAGAGCAGACGTCGGGAAGCGATTTTTCTTATTCCAGATCCACTATAGGAGAGGTGCAAAATGCGTTAAAGAATTGTATCAGTTCGGTTGTGAAGGATTCTGTGCCTGTCAGCGGCCCCTCAGGTACCACAGGTAAAAAACCTTCAAATGAAGCACTGAGAAAGTTTCTCACCAAAAAGTCTTTTGGTAGCTTTTTTAAAAAATATTCCATTGTCCAGATAGCGCTTCTTCATTTGAAAGGGGCAGGTGTGCAGAATATGCTGCAATTGCTCACCATTGCTGTGGAACAGAATATCCTATCCCAAGATGACCTGTCTAAGATCTTGAAGGAAGCGGGAGATTCTGATGGACTTTTCCAATGTTTATTGGGTCATGTGTGCTCGAGCGGGAGCCCAGAACTGACGATGGATGCTTTGAAGCTTCTCAATACTATTATTAAAAAGTTTTCTAATGAAAAAGTTAAGAAGAATGCATTTCTTCGGAACTACATTGGAGGTGTTTCCCTGCTAGGAGCACTTTTTAGGGTGTGTGCCGGGCGGACAATGAATTCAAATATGCATGGCAGCATGGTCACTGAAGCTCTCAAGTTGCTGAAAGTGATGGATGTGAAGGAAATTTTAAATACTTCCGGAATGGCAATGGGTAACGTGGGTTACAGCCATTTTATTTCCATGGGGCTCGGAGCAAATGAAAATCCCGACATTTGGCTCGCCCTCCGCGACATGGTGCTTGTCCCTAAATCTGAAGGCAAATCTTCAGACGGTGCCAACGAAGCGCCTAGCACTGAGGCTCAGGACAATGTTGTTTCTAATGAACAAAATTTTACTCTGAGTAGCAACATGTTCTCTGCTGTCCTGGAAAAATCTGGCGAGCCATCACTTTGCGCATTGGGCGTCCTTCTGCTATACGGCGACGACGCTACGTACAGAGCTGTCGCAGGGGCAATTAATGGTCTTCCTATGAAAGAAAAAGAGAAAGCTTTGGTTACAATAGAAGAATGCTGCCAAAAAATGGCTGAATACAATGGAGTTCAGTTGTCCTCGGGAGGGGGAAACCGGCGGCCGGAATTCCTGGCCGGACGTTCCTCAATCGATCAGAAGGCCCGCAATAGGGCAAATTTCCTGGTCAAAACCGTTTTTAATGTAAAAAAGAGTGGCTTATTGGGTGGTCGGCAAGAAGACGACTTCAAAGCCATAGAACTCACAACCGACCCCAAAGAGATGGTGCTCCCAGAGCCTACTACGGGATCTGTTCCAATGTCTGTTAAGGTCAATCCCAATTCATCAAGGAATCCTTTTAAATCTGTGAAAGGTGGTGTAAGTGGCGTCGGGGCGTCCAATCTCGAGTTCAAATCAGGCACTCCGTCCGCAACCATCGCTAAAGCAAAGGATGCCAATGTGTGGAAGGATACGGAAGGACCAACCACGGGATCAGACCAGGTCAACTCCAACCTGCCCAAGTGATTGGCAATTCTTCTTCGCTGGCCAGTGCAATGCATTGGCCAGGCAGATGGATCCGGGGCCTAAACCGCTGAAGTTTTACCTTGCACCTCCAGAAGTTCCATGCTAACGGAATCCTCATGGAGCTAGGGTTAGATTCGGTGGGTATGGTGCAGGACTCCTGCCATGCCACCGTTGAACGAAAAAATGACGCAAACAGGACGGCTATGTTGGGAGTTGGGCAGATCGCAGCCAGGACCGCTGCCATCATTCTTTCGGTGGAGATGGGAAAAATCCGGGAGATCAACGATGCCATCCGCTGGAAGCTGGACTGCACAATATTGCGCCATGTGACGCCGCTGTTGCTAGGTTTCCTACCGCCTTTGCTGGCAATGCAACCAAACGCCGCGCGCGCTTAGCGATCACCATCCACTCTGGCGCCGAGGGGTGGACACCAGACGTTGCCAAATAAAAACTAGGCCGGACCTTCCTATTTTTTTGTCTCCGCGCCATAGGACTCAATGAGCGGGACAAGATCTTCCGTTACAACAACGTAGGTTTTGATATTTGGATTTTTTTTGTTGAATGGCTCGATCCTATTCAGGACCGAATCCCGAATCGCGGCCGGATTGTCGCCGTAGTCGTATTTTACGAACACGTGCTTTGGTGTCGGAATCGGCTGCCCTTCTACTTCTAATTCTTGGCAAAATCCTAGCTGCACGAGCGTCTTTACAGCCGGCACATCCCAGTCACCGCCCGTGCGAATAACGGAAACCAACCATCTGTTCCCCCCAGATTCCACACTTTCCACTGGATCGATGCTGAAAATTTTGTGCCGTGCGACAAGAGAAATTTTACGGGCCAAGCATTTTGTGGAGACCATTCAAAATTTTTTTTTGCGCCAGTCAACTTGGCCAAATTTTTGAAAAATTTTCGCAGTTCTTTCCAGGACAGGTGCCCGTTTTCTCCGCTAGGTGCCCGTTTTTGACGCTCGCCGATCGTTTGGCTCCCCGTCCAGTCCATCCAGCAGGGCATGCCAGGCGAGGGTGGCACAGCGAATGCGCAGGGGAAAATTCCGCACCCCCAGCAGTGCTGCCCGCTGGCCAAGATGCTGGCGCAGTTGATTTGAAATTTCTCCGCCTTCCGCCAAAAGTGCCACCATTTCCCTGGCAATTTCTTCCGCCTCCTGCCGCGTCCTATTGAGAACCGCAAGGGTGAGCAGGGATGCGGATGCCCGGGAAATGGCACAGCCTTCGCCAAAAAATTGGATGGCAGCGATCCGATTTTCCAAAAAGCGCAGGTCCAAAAAGATTTCATCGCCACAGGAAGCATTGCGACCACTGACCCGCCGATCCGCTGGAATCAGTGGGCCAAAATTTTGCGGACTGCGGTTGTGCTCCAGAATAATGGCCTGGTACAGCTCATCCCATCCGTCCATTGCCGCCCGTCCCGTTTTTTTAGGCACACGTCCTGATGCAAGTCAAATTTGTCGCAGCGTGGAAAAGATTTGGCCAGCGAGACAGTCGCATGGTGGTGGACTGGGCTGCAAACAAAAAACGATCCTGCCCGGCAAGGTCCTTGGCCACTGCAACCCATCGCCAGCCCTGTTTTTTTGCAAAACTTTTCAATTTTTGCCCCTGTCCCTGGCCAATTTCCATGGCAAGGATACCGAATGGATCGATGAAAAAGATTCCATCCGACAAAATGCGCTGCCCATCCGCCATGCCGCCACAGCCACTGACAAGTGCCTGGCGAGGATCAAACAGACGCACTTCGTCGGCACATGTTTCCCATTCTTCCTGCGACAGATAGGGCGGGTTGGCAACGATGAGATCCCATGTTCCATCCAGCTGGGAAAACCAATCCGACAGTTGCCAGCAAATTCGTCCATCCAATCCGCAGAGTACGGCATTTTCATGGGCCAGTTGCAGCGCAGCAGCATCGTTGTCGACTGCTGTCAAGGTCGCATCAGGAAATGCGGTTCCCAGGGCAAGGATGCAGGCACCGGAACCCGTACCCAGGTCCAGGATGCGGCGTGGCGACGGATTACATCTGACCAATGCCGTTGTCAACTCCTCCGTTTCGGGCCGTGGAATGAGGGCTCGACCATCGACGGCAATGGTCAGTTCGGCAAAGGACATTTTTTTTAAAATATGTTGTAGAGGAATGCGTTGTGACCGTTTTTCCAAAAATCGCTCCCAGTTCAGCCGCTCTTCGCCTTGCACAACTTCTCGGCGGCGCAGGGCAAGTTCTGTGCGGGAACAGTGCAATGCCGCCGCCATTAGCCACTGGCAATCCACGGCCGCATCCGGCACACCTGCCTGCCGTAGCCGTTCCTCCCCCAGCGACAGCATTTCGACCACCGTCCTTTCGGCGTTGGCCATTCCACCGGAACCGTCCGCCACCGTCCCGACCTTCATTACGGAGCCTCGCACTTTTTTTTAAAAAACCAGTCTATCAAAATGCGCAAAGATTCGCGAAGTGGCACGTCCAGTTCGGGAGTATCTTTCATTCCATCCGTCCGTCCAACGGCTGCTGCGATTGCAACGTCTTCAAAGGGATAGCTTTCTTCTGTCAGTAGCCGAACCTGTTCCTCATATCCCCTGCGCTGCAATTGCTCTTCCCTGCGCTGTCGCCGTCGCTCTTCCAGTTGCAAAAAAAACTGCTTTTGCTGCACATTTTTCTCAAAGCGGGCCACCCGATCCTCCAGCAATTGCCACTCCGGCCAGCCATGGCGTTCCTCACTCTTGCTGCGCAGCCATTCCACAAGCCGTGGCGTGACGGGATGGGTCAGCAGCTGTGCAATCCTTTGCCGATCCCAGTTGACAGGGGCAATGCTGTCCCAGGCAAGGGCATGGTCGTGGTCTGCCTCGCCAATGGACAGGGCATCGGCGCAGGAAGGAAGCGCGATGTCCGCCAGCACGCCCCGGCGCTGGATAGATTCGCCATTGGGAAGGTACCATTTTTGAATCGTTATGCGGGCCGCTCCCAGCGGAGGACCATTTTTTAGAAACAAAAATGAGCGGTCCATGGGAAGGATGGCCTGCACAGAACCTTTGCCGTAGGTGGCGGCATCGCCGATGACCAGCGCCCGGCCATTGCCCTGCAGTGCCCCTGCCAAAATTTCGGATGCGGAAATGCTTTGTTGGGAAGTGAGCACCACAAGTGGACCGCGGTAGACAATGGTGGAGCACGGGTTGCAAAAAACTTGAATTCGGCCATCGCCATCCCGGACCTGTACGACGGGAGCACCTGGAAAAAAAAGTCCGGCGAGGGAAATTGCCTCGTCCAGCAGCCCACCGCTGTTGCCGCGCAGGTCCAGCACGAGGCCGCAGATGTCCGCATCTGCCAACTTTGCCAGCAATTCTTTCACGTCGGAATAGCTGTTGGAGCCGCTATCCGATTCATTGGCGCCGTAGAATGCCGGCAATTTTACGTAGCCGATGGGCAGGGAAATTCCGTCCCATCCCGGCACGTGGTAAACCCTGGCCCTGGCCCGCTGTGCGGTCAGTGGAATTTCTTCCCGCACGAGCGTGATGACCTTGCGCTCGGCCGGATCTCCGTCCGCCGGTCGTACGTACAATGTCACCGCCGTACCCTTTTTCCCTCTAATCAATTTAACCACCCGATTCAATCGCATGCCGATGATGTCCAGTGGCTCGCCGTCACCCTGCTGCACGGCCAGGATACGATCCCCCGCCTGCAGCTGGCCGGAACGTTCCGCAGGGCTGCCGGGATAGATCTCCACAACTCGGCAATAGCCGTCGTCATCCTGTAGCACCGCACCAATCCCAACCAATGAATTGGTCAGTGACATTTGCAGGTCCTCCATCGTGTCGGCGGAAAGGAAGGAGGAATGTGGATCATAGAGCTCTGCCACACTGTTCAAAAATAATTCCTGAACAAAGGTCGGCTCAACGTCGTTGACCGAATTGCGCAGTCTGGCATAGCGCCGTTTTAGGGAATGCCGCGCCCTGTCTAATTCTTCCAAAATTTCTCCAGCGCTGTCCGGCTGGGCATCGTCGTCCGTCCACGGCCGTGCTAGGGCCAAATCCTCGCCGTCCACCCGTTCTCCATCCCCGTCCGCCAGCAGCAATTCGTTCAAAATTTCAAACTTTAGCCGCCTGCGCCACAGATCTGCCGCTTCTTCTTCAGTTTTTGGCCAGTCCACGCCATCGCGATCCGGCTCGTAGAATTCGTCCACTGTGAAGTCGAATTCACCTTCTAGCAATTCCTGAACCCTATTCAGCCGTTCATTTGCCCGGTCACTAAATTTTTCGTAGATGGCAAAGGCCGGCTTCAGGCTGCCGCTGTTGAGAAAAATGTCCAGGGTAAGGTCGTAGCGGGCCAAAATGTCATCCACATCGGAGCGAAGAAAAAATAGCCGCTGGCCATCCAGTTCATCGAGGTAGTTGAGCAAAATATCCCGCTGGGACAGGGAAGAAATTGGTCGACGTTCATAGTGGACGCCAGCCAGGCAGCGAACCATGTAGAGGGTTTCCGTGTGCATTTGGGCGGTTGGCGCCAGCGCTGCAGTGCCCGAACCGGTGGCAAGGGCAGCGGACAGCAAAAATCCTAGGACCAATCTGCCCATGGGGGCAGTGTGCCATCTGCCAGGTCCCTGTCCACGCAAATCGTGGTCCAGGCATTCGCCGTTGCATGCATGAATGGATAGGAAAAAATTTTCCCATTGCCTTGACAAACCGTCGATTTTGAAGAGGCAGGAATTGCTTCTGGGGGATGTCGACCTCTCCAGCACGTATTCTTCTCCTGACATGATTCATTCGGAGGGATATATTTCTTACAAAGGCACGGCTTCATCGCCGTACCGGAGGGGGGGTATGAACTTCAACCTGTGCGTAAAGCAGGCATAGAAATACAAATTGGGGAGCGCTCTTTCCGGAAGTTCAGCCGCGCGGCCTTGGCCGCGC
Organism: Puniceicoccales bacterium; assembly: GCA_031275345.1. Taxonomy (GTDB): domain Bacteria; phylum Verrucomicrobiota; class Verrucomicrobiia; order Opitutales; family JAIRLM01; genus JAISOW01. The sequence continues at coordinate 17,466 of JAISOW010000004.1, read as the reverse complement.
GGCTGGTGGGCGGCGGTACCCGCCGCCCCGGTTTTGAAAAACCTATCGGCTGCAATCCGCGGCGAGACGGCCAATGGGGCAGCCGGCCCGCAGCCATCCATGGATGAATGCGTCGATATCACCGTCCATCACGGCCTGCACATTTCCCGACTCCACTCCCGTGCGCAAATCTTTTACCATCTGGTACGGCTGGAATACGTAGCTGCGGATCTGATTGCCCCAGCCGATTTCGCCCTTTGCGCCATAAAATTTTTCCATGGATGAACGCTTTTCGTCCAGCATGCGTTCGTAGATTCTTGCTCGCAGGGCGCGCATGGCTTCTGCCCGGTTGCGTCCCTGGGAACGTTCATTTTGGCAGGCCACGACGATGCCGGTTGGCAGATGGGTGAGCCGCACAGCAGATTCCGTTTTATTGACATGCTGGCCGCCCTTGCCGCTGGAACGGTAGGTATCCGCCCGCAGATCTTCTTCGCGGATATCCACCGCCACGTCGTCGCCGATCTCTGCCACCACGTCCACGGCGCAAAAAGAAGTGTGGCGCCGCTTGTTGGCATCAAATGGGCTGATGCGCACCAGTCGATGCACACCCCGCTCCGCCTTGGCATAGCCGTAGGCATTTTCTCCCACCAGCCTGAAGACGGCGCGGGAAAGTCCGGCCTCTTCACCCGGCTGCCAATCCTCTAAAATCGTTGCATAGCCTCGCCGCTCTGCCCAGCGCAGGTACATGCGCAGCACCATCTCCGCCCAGTCGCACGCCTCCGTCCCGCCGGCCCCGGAATGGATGGACACGATGGCATTGGCGGCGTCCCGTGGTCCGGACAAAAATGCTTGCAGCTCTGCCCGTTCCATGGCCCGTTCCAATTCTTCGCACTGGCCCAGTACGGCGGAAAAATCCTCCGATTCTTTTTCTCCGTCACCCAAAAGCTGCAAATAGATCAGCAAATCGTCGAGTTGGCGGGTCAACTCTTCCACTGGCAGCAGCGGCTTGCGCAGTTGGTTGGCTTCGTCGATTATTTCCCGTGACCGTTCCGGCTGGTCCCAGAAGCCGGATGTTGCCATGATTGCCTCCAATTCGGCGATGTGCCTGCGCCGTTCCCCGACCCCAACAAAATTTTCCAACTGGCCCAGTCGCCGGACCAACTCATCCGTCCTAGTCCGCAATTCTTGCCAGGCCATCGCATTTTCCAATCAACTTCCAGGCCGAATCCAGGTTGGAGTAGCGGCCAAGGCAAGCCTTTTCGTCATCCGGATCCAGGACGGTTCCTTCCCCGTGGACCAAAATCCCTCGAGCACCGGATCGCCGTGCCATGGCCATATCCGCCGCACCATCCCCCACAACCCAGCAATTTTCTGGCACAAGTCCGTGGCGGGCACACATTTTTTTCAAAAATTTGGGAGACGGCTTACGGCATGGATCAACCACCGCGTCCAAGCCGGTGGCGATGCCAATTTCCGTAAAAATTTGTCCACCTCCCAGCAGTTCTTCCAGGCGCCGGTTGCATGCACGGACCGCTTCGATGGAAAAGTAGCCGCGGCCTACGCCGCTTTGATTTGTGATAAGAAACAGCAGATAGCCGGCCTGGAGCGCCCTCTGCACGATGGGTCGCGCATGGGGCATGGGACAAATTTGGCGCCAGTCACCGATGTAGCCCAGCGGATCCTGGTTAAGGGTGTTGTCCCTGTCAAAAAAAATTGCCCGTCGTTTTTCCACGATTTCAATGGATCCATGGCCAATTTGGAGGAGATTGTTACCTTTTGCGATGCGATTTTATCCCCAACCGCATTCCCAGACTATCCGTCTGCCCACAATGGCCTGCAGGCATCCAATTGCGGAAAAGTGCTGCGGCTGGGCGCCGCGGTCGATGCCAATGCCTTGACCGTTGCAGACGCCATTGCAAATGGAGTGAATCTGCTGCTCGTCCATCACGGGCTGTTTTGGGGAAATAATGTGCCGTTTGTTGGCCCACGAAAAGAGCTCTACGCGGCTATTTTGCGTTCCAATCTGGCCGTCTACAGTTCCCACCTGCCACTGGACTGCCATCGAAATTTTGGCAACAATGCTGCGCTGCTGCGCCTGCTGGATCTGAATTTTGAAAACGACATTACCGCCGACCATGGATTTTTCATGCCACTGGCGACGGCTGGCAGATCAAGGGAAGCATTTCACAGCCAAGTATTAACACACTTCCCTGCCGCAAAGTGCATGGAATTTGGTCCGAAAAATGTGGAGCGGGTGCTGGTCTGTTCCGGGGGTGGCGGCGGATTAATTGCGGCCCTGCCGACGGTGAATTTTGACGCAGTTGTCACGGGCGAAGCACCGCGGCATTTTTTTGACTTTGTCTGCGCCAACCGCCTCAATGCCTATGTCTGCGGCCATTACGCAACGGAGGTATTTGGCGTGCAAAACCTTGCCGGCGAAGTGGCGGAACATTTTTCTCTCCCATGGACGTGGATTGAGGAAAATTGTCCGCTGTGAAAGAAAAAATAGCTAGCCAATATCTTGGAACAGAAAGCGGTATTTGACCGTGTAGCGGATGCCGGATTCCACGGCGCAGACGACGGCGATCAGGAAAAGTGCCAGGCCGAAGCCGTGCATGGCCTGCGCCGCAATGTCATGGAATGGAATGGCATGGAGATCTCGACCAATGGCCTGGGCGCAGATCAGGGCCCCGACGGAAACCATCTGCACCACAGTCTTTACCTTGCCCGAACGTTCTGCAGCCACCACCACATTGCGACTGGCGGCCACCAGACGGATTCCGGTGACAAAAAATTCCCTTCCCAGGACGAGGAGGACGGCAAACAGAAATGCGGGCGGCAGGATGTGCAGGGTGAGAAAAAGCATGAAAAGCCCCAACATGAGGATTTTATCCGTGAGCGCATCCATGAACTTGCCAAAATTGGACACCATGGACCAGCGGCGGGCGACGTAGCCGTCGAGCCAATCGGAAAATCCGGTGAGAAGGTAGAGGAGAAATGCCAGGGAACAGGATCCTGGAAATGGTACGTAGAGGAGGATGGCGATCACGAACAGCAGGGGGAAGCGGGCTAGGGTGATGGCATTGGCTAGATTCATGGAGCTTAATTCCTAGGGCAGCCGCGGCCATTGGCGAGACCTTTTGCCCGTCCCACGCCACATTTTTATAAAAATGGGAACCGACCGATGAAAATTTAGGGAACCGGCACGGGTGACAGGTGCCAAATTTCCCTGGCATACTCACGGATGGAGCGGTCGCTGGAAAACTTTCCCATGCGGGCAACGGTGAGGATGGCCATTGCGTACCACAGCTCACTGTTGAGGTAATAATTGGATGCCAATTCCTGCGCTGCCACGTACGGCCGATAGTCGGCAAGGGCGCAAAATCTATCTTCATTGAGCAAGTTTTCCGCAATGCGGCGCACCGGATTGGCGCCCCCGGATTTGCCATCAAACGCACCGGACAGCATCCAGTCCAGCACGCGCCGCAGTTCACCATCTTCCTCGTAGAATGTCCGTGGCTGGTAGCCGTTCCGCCGCAACGATTCCAATTCGATGGCTGTGTGACCGAATAGAAAAAAATTGTTCTGGCCCACCTCTTCCAAAATTTCCGCGTTGGCGCCGTCGAGGGTGCCGATGGTCAGTGCTCCGTTGAGCGCCAATTTCATGTTGCCCGTGCCGGAAGCCTCCGTTCCGGCAGCGGAAATTTGCTCCGACAGATCCGCTGCCGGAATGATGGCCATGGCCGAAGAAACGTCGTAGTTTGGAACAAAAACGACCCGAATCTTTTCCGTAAGATCTGGATCGCCGTTGATGTGGTCGGCCACCAGGTTGATGGCGTGGATGATGGTTTTGGCCATGGCATAGCCCGGTGCCGCCTTGCCGCCGAAGAGAAAGACGCGCGGTGGCACGTCCTTGGCCAATCCATTGCGGAGCCGATGGTAGAGGGTCAAAATGTGGAGCAGGTTGAGGTGCTGCCGTTTATATTCGTGGATGCGCTTGATGTGCACATCGAACAGGGCTCGAGGATCGACGGAAATGCCACAATTTTCCTCGATAAAATTCGCCAGGTCCGTCTTATTTTGAAGCTTAACCCTGGCGAATTCATTGCGAAATTGCAGGTTGTTGGCATGGGGTTCCAACCTGCGCAGCTCTTCCAGGTCGACGAGCCATTGGTCACCAATGGTGTGGGTAATTAGCTGTGCCAGCCGTGGGTTGGCGGACTGAATCCAGCGGCGTGGCGTGACACCGTTCGTTTTATTGCCAAACTTGGACGGATGGAGCTGGTAGAATCCCGGGAATAGCACACTTTTTACCAACTGGGAGTGCATGGCAGCCACGCCGTTTATGGAAAAGCTTCCTGCCACCGCCAAATGCCCCATGCGCACATGACCATCTTCAAAAATGGACATTTCCCTCAATTTGGTTCCATCGCCAGGCCAGCGCTCCCCAACGGTTTCCAGTAGCCGGCGATTGATTTCCTCAATAATTTGCAAATGTCGAGGTAGGACTTTGCCCAGCAGTGCCACGCTCCACTTTTCCAGCGCCTCTGGCAAAAGTGTGTGGTTGGTGTAGGCAAATGTGGAGGTGGTGATTTCCCAGGCCCTATCCCAGCCAAGCCTTACGTCGTCCACCAGAATGCGCACCAACTCAGCAATGGCTATGGCCGGATGGGTGTCGTTGAGTTGGATGCAGACGCGCTCTGTAAAGTTATGCCAGCCGTTGCCACCGCTGAAGTGGCGGCGGATGATATCCTTCAATGAGCAGCAGACAAAAAAATATTGTTGTACAAGTCGCAATTCTTTCCCGGCATCGCTTTCATCGTTCGGGTAGAGAACTTTAGAAATGATTTCATTGCGTGCCTTATCCTGCAGTGCTTCGTGAAAATTTCCCTTGTTGAAGTCCTGCAGATCAAATTCATTGGATGCGCGCGCCTCCCACAGACGGAGAAAATTTACCGTTTCTGCCCCATAGCCAACCACCGGGATATCCCAGGGAATTCCACGCAGTACCTCACCTCCCAGCCAGTGGAATTGCGGGTTGCCATCGTCGTCGAAGCGGCATTCCACGTGACCAAATATGCGCACCCGCTGAACGTTTTCTGGCCGCATAATTTGCCACGGATTGCCGTAGATTAGCCAGTTATCCGCCAATTCTCGCTGCTGAAAATTTTCAATTTGCTGGCGAAACATGCCAAATTCGTAGTGCATGCCATAGCCAATTGCCGGGTAATTGAGGGTGGCCAGTGAATCCATAAAACAGGCTGCCAAGCGGCCCAGGCCGCCATTGCCCAGGCCCATGTCCTCCTCCTGCCGCTCCAATTCTTCGAAGCGTATTCCAAGCTGGTGCAGCGCTTCGCGATTCAAATCGAAGAGTTCGCAATTGTGGAGACTGTCCCGCAGCAGCCGGCCCATCAAATATTCCATGGACAGATAGTAGACGCGGCGGCAATTGGCGTCGTGCTGCGCCTTCTGTGTTTTAATAAATCGCTCCAAAATACGGTCCCGCACGGCATACACATTCGCCTGCCACCAGTCCCGCATTTCCGCACTCACCGGTTCCCGTGCCAGCATCCGCTCCAGGTGGCGAACAATTCGCTCCGCCATCTGGTCCACCTGCCAGCTTAGCCGCTTCCCAGCGACGGGATTTGCGCTCGATACCGTGCGCACGGATTGCAGTTTTTTCGTTGCCATTGCAGTGTCTCCTACGCAGGCAGGATCAACTTCCCCTCCAACACGTCATTTCTCACGCCTTCGTCCTGCCAAATTTTTACATCTATCGCCTTCTCCAGTTCCCGATTCACCGCATCATCCGGCCCATTTTCGCCGGAACCATTGCCTGGAACTTTTTCGATAAAACTTGCCGCGGTACTATCCGCCGCAGAGAGATAGGATACGTTCGGCTGTTCACCAATCGGCAAATCTTCAGCCGTTGCGGTGGAGGTGGAAGCAAGCTCCGGAGCAGCCGCCTGCACCGCTTCACGGGAACCGGCGAGTGAGGAAATCTGCTTCGATCCAACCTCATCCACTTTGTCAGTTTGACCATTTGCCGTAACAATGTCAAGAAAAGGCAAAAATTTCCTCCCGTTGGGAACTTTCGTCCTCCTTTTGCCAAAATGGCTAAAAAGGTAGTGACAGTGGATAGGGACGCGCTAGCCTGGCAGGCCACAGTGAAGGAAGATGGTCGGGAAGGACAAATTCAAAGAATCATTGGCGGCGTGGTAGATGTGGCATTTTCTGGCGAATTGCCATCCCTCCTTGAAGCCCTGGAAGTTATTTGCGAAGGAGAAGAGCGCACCGTCGTTTTGGAAGTGCAGCAGCAGCTGGAGCTTGGCACCGTGCGGACGGTGGCCATGGCGTCAACGGACGGTCTGCGCCGAGGACTTCCGGTGCGGCGGACGGGCCGGCCGATCCAGGTGCCAGTTGGTTCGGCTGTGTTGGGTCGAATTTTGAATGTGCTGGGAGAACCCATCGATGGCCGTGGCCCGATCCCGTCCTCCGCGCGCCTTCCCATCCACCGCGGTGCGCCGGCCCTGGTGGATCAAAGCACGGCCGTTACCATCCTAGAGACCGGCATCAAGGCAATTGATCTGATCTGCCCATTTCTGCGAGGTGGTAAGGCTGGGGCATTCGGTGGAGCCGGCGTTGGAAAAACGGTCGTAATCATGGAGCTCATTCACAACATTGCCAGACGCTACGGTGGATTTTCCGTCTTTACCGGCATCGGTGAAAGATCAAGGGAGGGCAACGACCTGTACCACGAAATGGTGACCTCTGGCCTGATTGATCTGGAACATCCAGAACGGTCAAAGGTAGCCCTGGTGTTTGGCCAGATGAATGAGCCTGCCGGCGTGCGCATGCGGGTGGGACTCAGCGGTTTGACCATTGCTGAACACTTTCGCGACGAGCAGCATTTGGATGTGCTACTGTTCATCGACAACATTTTTCGTTTTTCCCAGGCCGGATCTGAGGTATCGGCGCTCCTTGGTCGTTCTCCGTCGGCTGTCGGCTACCAGCCAACGCTGAACGCGGAAATGGGAGAGCTGCAAGAACGCATCACGTCAACGGCCAACGGCTCCATCACATCCTTCGAAGCTGTTTATGTGCCAGCCGACGATCTGACGGACCCAGCCCCAGCCGCCGTATTTGAACACCTCGACTCTACCATCGTTCTGGACCGAAAAATTGCTTCGCTGGCCATCTATCCGGCCATCGATCCGCTGGCATCCACATCCAAGGCGCTTACTTCCGACATTGTTGGCCAGGAGCATTTTACAACCGCACGCCGGGTACAAGGCCTGCTGCAGCGCTACAAAGATCTGCAGGACATCATCGCCATCCTCGGACTAGATGAACTCTCCGAAGAGGACAAATTGATCGTCGCCCGTGCCCGTAAGGTGCAAAAGTTTTTTTCCCAACCCTTCGTCTCCGCCGAGGCATTTACCGGGATGGAAGGCCGCTACGTTTCACGAGATGAAACACTTGCTGGATTTCGTAAAATTTTGGACGGCGAACTGGACGGAATCAATGAAAATGATTTCTACATGAAGGGCAGCATCGATGAGGTGCTGCAGGCCCACGCGGCGTCCAGGAGCTAGGCCATGGCAATTGTTTTGGAAGTTGCCACTCCGGAAGGTGTTGCCCTGGAATCTGTGGTGGATGGTGCTACTTTGCCGACCGAAATGGGCGAGTTGGGCATCCTGCCGGGGCACGTGCCACTGGCCGGCATCGTCGTGCCGGGCCTGCTCCGCTTTGTGAAAAACGGAGAACGGGAATCCATGGCCATCGATGGAGGCTTTTTCATCCTGCAGAGCGATGTGCTGAGCATTCTGGTTGACGGTGCCATTTCCGTGGCAGAGATCGATCCGACCGAGGCGGAACAGGCAAGGCGACGTGCGGAGGAAACACTGGCCCGGGCAAAGTTGGCGCAGGTGGACGCGGCGGAAATTGCCCAGCTGGAGGCAAAAATTCGCTACCAAATCATCAAAAAGCAGGCGCACAATCGGCATTGACAGTGCGCTGATTGGAAAATTGCTGTCCAACGCCCGGCGGATCGATGGACAGCAGCTGGCCGTTCAATAGGCAGTTCCGTCCTCTGGGCAGGGTGAGGCGCAATTTGCGGTTTTCTGCAATGGCGGTGAGCAAGGCATCCACTGTGGCAGCGCCGACCGTTAACTCCCGATCGGTAAAGTAGCGGTGCAGCACGCGGCGCTGGATGGCTGGTGGTTCGGACCGTAAAGAAAAAATTTTTAGGCAATTGCCAACGATGGACTGGCCGTAGATTTTTTCGGCCCAACTTGCCAAAGCATCCTGATCTTCCTCCAGCAATTTTCTACTGCGAAGCAGCGACCGCTCCCAATTTCGCCGCGGCTCGAATGTTCGCCATAGGGGTATGAGCTGGAGTCGGATGCGGTTGCGGGTATGGCAGGGCATGCCGTTGGTTTCATCCTCGCACCAGGTCCAGCCATTGACTTTTAAAAATTTTACCAGATCTGCCTTACTACTGTGCAGCAGTGGCCGCAGATGTATGGATCCGTCGCGAAATCGTTGCACCGTTCGTGGCGCCGTCAATGCTTCCAGGTTCCCACCCCTGGCCAGCCGCAGCAGCAGAGTTTCCAAGGCGTCATCCCGCTGGTGCGCCGTTGCCAGGAAGGGAGTGCCGTGCCGTGCCATGCAGCGGCGAAAAAATTTCAGTCGTAGCATCCGCAGACCGGACTCGCCGGAGGGAATCTTTTCTTCCAAGGCTCGGGTGGCGATTTCGCAGGGCAATGCCAGCTGCCATGCTAAATTTTTTACAAATTCTCCATCCCTTGCGGAAGTTTTCCGGCCAGCCCTGTGGTCAAAGTGGACAATGACAAGCCGCTCCCGCAGGGATGACGCATGGAGAAGGTGGACGAGGGCAACGGAATCGGAACCGCCGGAACAGGCAACGCACAGTGGACAATTCGGCAAGGCACCCACCGCGGTGAGCACGGCAGGGGAAAGTGCCACGCCGGTCATGGGTTGCATGGGCTATCATCGGCTAGATCGTGGCCGATGGCCGCACCGTCCTCTTCGCATCCGTCGGAGAAATTTTCCGCATCTTCAGCTGGCCCACCGGCGAATGACCCATCGGCGGATGGATGGCTGCAATCTTCCTTCGATGGCCCACGGCAGTCCTCCCCATCGGTCGCCTGATCGAAAGTCTGCTCACAACTTTCGGTGGTGGAAGAATTTTTGGGACAATTCTTTTTGTCCACGTCCTGTTTCTGCGGGTGTACAAAAAGTTTTCCATCTTCTCCTTCAGCGACGTAGCCTTCCCGGACGAGCCAGTCGAGTGATCTGGCCACCGTTTCCTCCTCTCCTCCTAGGCGAACGGCAAGGTCCAGCGCCGTCATGAACGGCTGGGCATCGATGGCTGCCAGTACCTGCGCCAGCTCCGGAGTGAACACGCTATCCGCGCTGCAAAATTTGCGCGCCACGGAGGAAACGTAGGAAATGCCACGCTTGCCGCGCCGATAGCAGTGCAGGTGGTGGTGGCGACACCTCTGCCATAGGCAATTGGCCGTTTCCAAAGGAAATCTTCGCTGCTGCTCCCAGCGGTAGGTGATGTGGCGGCGAATGGTATCATCGACGATGGCGTCCAACTGCGAACCGTCCAGCCGCAGTTCGGCCGACTCCCGCAAAAAGCGCCGACCATTTTTTTCCACAAATTCCCGCAGTTGCACCAAAGAATCCAGCACGGCGTCCTGGCCACTGTCCACTGTCCCATCCTCTGCCAGCGGCCGGTAAACCTTTTTCTTTCCCATCTGCTCCGTCCATGCTGCGATATCCTCCGGATTTTTAGAAAATTCTAACTTTTCGCAGAAGCGGTCAAAGGACATGGAGCTGCAATGCTCCATGTGATGAGCGCGGAGCAAATCTTTGTAGCTGTGATGGTTGGGCGCTGCAATCAGTTCCTGTGTGACCGGGCAGCGAGCCACCAGTGAAAAATTTCCCCTAGGGGGCTGGCATTCCACAATTTCCACAGCAGCAATTTTTCCCAAATGCCGCTGCAGAAGATGGCCAATGGCGGCATCTCGATTCAAAAATGGCAGGTCATCGAAAATCGTGGAAAAAAACGGCGATGGAGCATCCCGGCGCAGCACGATGGCAAAGCGTTCCGGGCTGCCAAGGATGAGCTGGGCGATGTGGAACAGCTCGTAGGTTTTTCCCGTACGCCGCAGCACCGCAGCGATTGTTCGCAGCGTGGCATCGGCTGCATCAAAGATGCATGCGGAAATTCCACATCCTTCGCCGGGTGGTACGGCGGCCGGCCGCCGCCAAGGTTGACCATCCATCCGGCCACCGCCCCATCCTCTGCCGTCCCTGCCTCGACGACCATGGACCGCCCTCTCCGGTGATTGCAACCGGTCCACGGCGGCACCCTGGCCTCGGCGAAGATGGGCAGCTCCACCGCCTGTGCTTCGGCCATCTGCACCACCGTTCGATGGTGCATGTCGCACCATCCCATCTTGCCGGCCGTGGCCTACCAGGTCTACCTTTTCTGCCCTTGCCATTCCACCTTCCTGCCGTGACCAGTCTGGCTGAAATTGAAACCTGGCAAACTCCCGCAGTTCTCCCTCATCCAAAGCCATTTCCCCTCCTTGCCGAAGTGGGCAACGACGGTACAACGCAACCCCACCCACCGGCGTGAACCGCCGAAAACAAAACATAGAGTAAACAGCATCAAATGCGAGCACAAACTCCGGTAAATTTTTTTTGCTACAAAGGCACAAAAATTGCTACCTTCCCGCGGCTGCCAGATTTTGAAAAATGAACTCGCCGGCCATCGAAAATTGGCAACACTGGCCGTGCTCATGCGCCTAGCCCTGCGGTTGTGGTGGATGCTTTCGCTCCTTACGTTCGCCGGATGCGGCGGGGGAGATGATTCGGCTTATTGTCACGGCCAGCAGTGCCTTCGCCAGGGGAAAAAAGATCTGGCCCTGCGCTATTTTCTTGTAGCAACTCAGCGCGGTGGCCGCCATGCGGGCGATGCCCACCTGGAATGCGCCGAAATTTATCTCGGCGAAAAGCGGGATCCGATTGCCGCAATCTACCACTATCGGCAATATTTGCGCCACGCCCCCCGTGACCGCCAGGCATCCCTTGTGCTCCAACGCATTTCCACAGCTGAAAAAGCTTTTTTGGAGCAAATTCCACTCCTTCGCCAACGGGCCGGAGAAAGTACGGCCGACCTGCTCCGCACCATGCGGCTACTGCAGGAGGATAATGCCAGGCTCAAACAGCAGCAGGCTGCCCTATTGGACCGCCTACGCCAGCTGCGAGCACGTTCGGCCGACAATCCAATTGCAACGGTCGACGGAGCTCGGCCGACTGCCATCGCCGACGAAAATGCGGCATCGGCCAGCCGCGGCATCCACACCGTTGGCAAGGGTGACACGCTCTCCTCCATTAGTTTGCAAACCTACGGAACGGCCAACCGCTGGCGCGACATCTACGAAGCCAACCGCGGCGATCTGCCGTCGCCGGCAAAGTTGCGCATCGGCCAGCAGCTGATTCTGCCCTGACATCGGTGGAACGGGACAGGTGCCAATTTCCACGATTTTCCAATGCAACCAACGGCATCGGAGCATGCACTCCGGCCTGGGAAACATTGCCTTTGACAGTGGTTGAGGAGCTGTTTTTAAAAAAATATGCGGATCACCGTTGTCAGTTGGAACGCCAATGGCCTGCGCTCCATTTTGGCCAAAACATTCTTTTCCATGGTGCGGGCGTTGGATCCGCAAATCATTTGTTTGCAAGAAACAAAACTTTCCGTTGAGCCGGCAATTGACCTGCCGAACCACCCCTACCGCCACTTTCACAATGCCCAGCGGCACGGCTACTCCGGAACGGCCGTATTTTCCCAGCTACCGCCACGGTCCATTTCCCTGCAAACGCGGCCAGAGGAAACGATTCAACCGGACGAAGGCCGGGTTTTGCTCCTGGAATTTGACCATTTCTTTCTTGTCAATGTGTACACGCCCAATGTCCGGGCAGATCTCAGCCGACTTCCCCTGCGGCGGGATGGATGGGATCCGGCAATGAAAACATTTTTGCAAATATTGGACGGACAGAAGCCAACCATTGTCTGCGGCGACTTTAATGTTGCCCACGGGCCGGCAGATCTGGCGCGGCCATCCGAAAATGCGGGCCGGGCCGGCTTCACCAACGAAGAACGGGCCGGTTTCGATGGTCTGCTGTCCGCCGGATTTGTCGACGCATTTAGAGCCCTTCATCCTGACCGGCTGGGTGCCTATACCTGGTGGGCCTACCGTGCCGGCGCCAGGGTCCGCAACGTTGGTTGGCGCATCGACTATTTCCTAGTTTCCACCTGCCTGCTGCCGTGGATTGTGCGCTGCGACATCGCTCCGACCATCGGCGGGTCCGACCATGCCCCAATTTTTTTGGAACTGGATCTGCCGGATGGTGAACCAAATGTGGAATAAACTTTTGACAGCCATGGCTCCATAAATTGTCGTGTGCCGCCGCACAGGTTTGCCCAACTGCTGCACGAAATTTTTTAACAAAAAGGCTTGCCCATTTTTCGACCTTACCCATTGCTCGTCCATGCAGGCGCGTCCATTTTAGGACTGTGCCGTGCATTGCATCCACAGGAATGTATATATGAAAGCGGAGTCGGCGGGTCGTCCCAAATTTTCCCCACTGCGGCGGATTTTTTTTCCTATCTACGCCTATGAATTGAAGAAGGTGATTCCCATGGCCTTCATCTTTTTCTTCATTTTGACAAATTACACCCTGCTGCGCAACGTAAAGGACACGCTGGTTGTGACAGCTCCCAATTCCGGGGCGGAGGTGCTTTCCTTCCTAAAATTGTTCTGCGTAACGCCGGCGGCCGTGCTGTTCCTTCTGGTCTATGCCAAGGCAAGCAACATTCTATCCAATGAAAAATTGTTCTACGCCACAATTTTGCCATTTGTGCTATTTTTTGGCCTGTTCGGCTTCCTAATTTATCCATTTTTAGACTTCTTCCAGCCGAGGCCGGAGACCGTTGCCGCGTGGCAAATTGCCGCACCGCGTTTCAAGTGGGTTATCGCCATTTTGGGCAATTGGACCTATTCCCTATTTTACATTTTGGCGGAGCTATGGGGAAGTGCCATCATTTCTCTGTCATTCTGGCAATTCGCCAACCAAATTACAAAAATCAGTGAGGCCAAGCGGCACTATGCGTTCTTTGGATTCATGGCTCAGACGGCGCTCATCGTATCCGGCGTTTTGGGAGAACATTTTTCTAAGGCTGACAGAAGGGTGCCGGGCGATCCATGGGGAACTTCCCTCTACTGGCTCATGGGATTGGTAGTCATTTTTGGGCTCGCCATTGTGTCGGTTTACCGCTGGATGTACTGCTACGTACTCACGGACAGACGTTTCTACGATCCGGCCGAGCGGCCAGTGGCCGGTGCAAAAAAGAAAAAGCCGAAGGTCGGCATTGCCCAGAGTTTTAAAACCATCTTCACGTCGCCCTACCTGGGGCTTATTGCTCTGCTCGTCATTTGCTATGGCATGAGCATCAACTTCGTGGAAGGTGTGTGGAAGAGCCAGCTCAAACTGCGCTACCCAGATCCCAATGCCTACAATGTTTTTATGAGCCAGTTCACGCTCATCACCGGCTTCGTATCCATGTTAATGATGTTTGTGGGCAGCAACATATTGCGCCTATTTCGTTGGACAACTGCGGCCATTGTCACGCCGGCCGTACTGGTCACCCTTGGCGGGTTGTTCTTTGCATTCGTACTCTTTCGTACCCGCCTTGAAAACTTTGTCGGTTCGTTTGGGTTGAGCTCCCTGGCCATGGCCGTATTTTTTGGGGCAACGGTCGTAATCATCATCAAATCAACCAAGTATGCGCTATTCGATCTAACAAAGGAAATGGCCTACATCCCGCTGGATGAGGACATGAAGGTCAAGGGTAAGGCCGTGGTGGACGTGCTGGGAGGAAGGCTTGGCAAGTCGGGAGGCGCCGGCGTGCAGGCACTTTTATTCATGCTCATGCCAGGTGCAACCTATTTCCAAATTGCGCCCGACGTGGCGGTTGCATTCGGCATCGTGTGCATTGTCTGGCTTTTGGCGGTAAAATGCCTTGGGCGGCGAATCGAGGCCATGGCCGGTGCGGAAAAAGATGCGACAAATTCAGCCGCGTAGCAACCACGCGTGTTTTCACATGCCTACGCCCCCGTCGGGGATGTCAAATGTTGGCGTTGGGTTGAGGCCGGCGCAGGATATCCGCGGATGCCAGTGATGGTTGCGATCGGCTTTGTCTGTGCCTTGCTATCCCGTCCACCGGCTTTTGTAGAGCGTTTGCCCGCAGTTGTGGACGTTGTGTTGGAATCCCACCGGACCGAAGACTTCGCCGGTCTGCCATTCCGTCGCCGGAGCGAACCGTTCCACGGCCATCTGCTGCACCGCACGGATGCGACGAAAAAGGACGGACTCTATGCGATTGTGCTGCTGCGCAATGCCAAAGAACTGGCGGGAACGACCATGGAATTGGAACTGCGCCGCCTAGGCAATCCAGAGCCTTGCCGCACAACGGTTTCCATCGGGACGGACCGGGCAAAATTTCGGGAAATTTGGGTTGGTTTTACGAAAATCACGATCGCAGTGGATGAAATCGTTGCATGGCGGGTGCGATTTTTACGAGGAAACGAAATTGTTGCGGAAAAGTCTAGTTTTTTATTTGTTGATGGCAGTCCATGGAAGCTTTGAAAAGAAACTGACCGGTACGGACTGAATCGTCGCTGTCCCACCTCCATTGCTATCCGCCGACCTGATCCAGGCGCTGGGTTTTTTTGGGAAAAATCTTGCCGAATGGCCTGCCTCCCGCCAAGGGTTCTGGGGGAGAGGTGACAGAGTGGCCGAATGTGCCTGCCTCGAAATCAGGTGTGCCCCAGGGCACCGGGGGTTCGAATCCCCCCCTCTCCGCCGATGGAATGCATCTATCATCGGGGAAATGGGTTCGGTGCACGTCGTTGCAGAAATAGGCCAAGGATCCTAACTTTTCCCATGGAGAAAATATATTTTTTTGCCCACTAGGAAAAATCTAGTGGTAAGCAGGAGGATTTTTTGGCAAAAGTAAGCTAGAAGTAAGCCAAGTAGAGGTGGAGAGGGATGGGTAAATTGGCCTGGGAGACAGCTCCTAGAGCAGCGTTTCGGCCTGGTGGGCCCTGGTGGATTCGAACCGCCGACCAAGGGATTATGAGTCCTTTTCTGTGTTGACTTTTACTGAAGACCAATGCTCTCATCTGAAGACAACTTTTGGCATTGGCAGCCGAATAAGAAGGAGATGGTTCATTGCAGGGTATGGCAAGAATAGTCCAATGATTCCAGAAAAAGCAGACCAAAAGTAGACCAATTTTTGGGTGGGAGAAACGGCGTGAGCAAGAGCAACAGAAGCCACTGGCGCAAACACCTCAAAAAGCGCCGGCAAAGGTTGCCAAACGGCAAGATGTGGGAGTCGCAGGACTACCACATTCGACTCCAGTTTAACGGGAAGCAGCGATGGTTTAATACGCAGACGGCAGATTTGGAGCGGGCTGCAAGTGTGGCGATGCGCTTCTACGAACATCTTCTTGTTCTGGGAAACTGGGAAAGCGCACGGCAAAAAATCTTCCCCAAAAGTAGCCCGTCCAAGGGCGAGTTGACAGTTGGCAGCTATGTCGAGGAGGTCTTGCGAAAATCGGCAAAAAATGAGCGCACACTGCAAATTTATGCCAGCAAGCTGCGGACCCTGGTATCGGCATTGTTTAACATTCCTCATTCGCCCAGAACCCAGACCACGTGCAGGAAATCACATTCCCAATGGCTTGAAGCCGTGAATCGCGTTAAATTGTCCGCAATCACAGCGGAAGGGATTCAGGTCTGGAAGAAGAATAGGATACAATTGTTTGGTACGACGCCACTAAATGAGCAAAAGGTGCGTCGAACCATCCATACCATTCTGCAAAATGTGAAAGCTCTTTTTGCACCCGGTCTCCGCAGATTGGTGGCGGACGAATTCCCCCCTAATTTCTTTGCAGATAATCTTCTCCAAGAAGGCATTAGAATCACACCCTACGTATCAAAAATTCACAACCTAGGGGAGTTCAAGGATAGGGTTCTCGAGGGACTATGGGCATCGGAAGCACCCGTGGAGCGGGAAGCGGGAAAGGCCATCCTGCTGGCGCTCTTTCTTGGCATGCGGCGGGGCGAAATGGATACGCTCAATTGGAAGCAGATAGACTTTTCGACCAGGCAGGTCGCCGTCTGCACCACCGAATTTATGCGGGTCAAAACCCACGGAAGTGAGCGCACATTGGTTATGCCCAGCTGGCTATGCGAGTTTCTGCAAGCGGATAGGGAATGCCATCCGAGGGATACATTTGTCATTCACAACAGCATCCTGCCCAATCCGGGGCTAAAAACTTCCCAGCACTACCGCTGCTTCAGAATTTTTTGCCATGCCTGCAAATGGCTCCGTGACAATGGAATCGACGATCCCAATCCGCTCCACGCCCTCCGCAAAGAGTACGGTTCCGAGATGAACCGATGCTACGGCATCTACGCTGCGCAAAGGAGCTTGGGGCACGCAAATATCCAAATGACCTGCAGCACATACGTGGCGCAGAAGCAGCGCTACGTCATCGGAGAAGCGGAATAGCACGGGCACAGGCTGCCCCGGACAGTTGTCCAGGGCAAGCTTCCGCCCTCGCTGCGCTCGGTTGGACAAAGCCCATGTTCCCCCAGCCAAATGGGGAGGCATAGGAAGAATTATTTTACACTACCACGGAATCATTCTCATCGAAGACCATAAAATTTCGATAAAATCTCTAAATCCGTTCCTCCCGTTCCTCCCGGTGGCTCTAGGAGCTATCTCCAAGGCAATGCTGTTTTTGAGAAAAATCGGGGTACTGTTCCTCTGGAAGCAGCCAGTGATGCGACTGGGAGGAACGGGAGGAACGACTTTTTTAGAGCGTTCCTCCCGCATTCCTCCCGAGGCTAAAAATTGCCCCAAAAGCGGCGAATCTGAAACGATCGTGTACGAATGGCAGTTTACAGTACCACTGGAACACCCCCCATTATGGGCTTTGTCCAACCGAGCGCAGCGAGGGCGGAAGTTCATGGGCAGGGACCGACTTTTGGGAATGGTTCGCTGGCAGGGTGTGCGTAAAAACGCCGTTAAATGCCCCTAGAAGGGTCGAATGCGAACGGCAAAGTAGGATTTTGTTGTCCAGCGCCCCGAAACCCATTTCTAGGCCCTCTGGGGCGTTTTTAACGGGATTGGATGAACGGGGGCCAATATCGCCAGGAAGCCATGCATCTCCGGGATACCATGGGCTTTGTCCAACCGAGCGAAGCGAGGGCGGAAGGGGGTGAGGGTTTCCCGAACCCATCCGGAGAATGTTGTGGCCTTGGAGAAGTCGGGCCTAATGGCAAAGGAGGGATTGGCCCTAAAACGCCGCTAAATGCCTC
>JAISOW010000001.1 GCA_031275345.1 Puniceicoccales bacterium | reverse complement strand
GGAAGTCTGGCGACAGGAAGAAGGGAAGATGGAGCGATTGCGGGCGGACTGGCAAAAGGTGAGCCGTGAAGTCGAAGAGCTGACCCTAAAACGGGATTCTCTCTGCGGAGTTGTTGAAGTACGGCAGAAGCAGGCGGAAGAGGATGGGAAGGCCCACGATGGACTGCTGACGGTGCCCAACTGTCTAAAGCGCGATTGGAAGGGCAGGTCTTCCCTGGGACCGGACGACGAGGGGGACGCCCTGGAGCAACTGCGTAAATATTTGGAGAGCCGCAATTTCTTCTTTTCTGGACGCCGTTTATACAGCTTCCACACGGCGCTGAAGTCCGCACGCACGAGTCCGCTCACAATTCTTGCCGGGGTTTCCGGAACGGGCAAAAGCCTTTTGGCAAAAAACTACGCCGATGCCCTGGGGATGCATTTTCTCAGCCTGGCGGTGCAGCCGCGTTGGGACGGCCCCCAGGACCTTTTCGGTTTCTACAATTACCTGGAGAAACGCTATGTGCCGACGGAGCTGGCGCAGGCGATGGTGCACATGGATTTTTTCAATGCAGAGAGGAATGGAATCCCCGACTCGGCTAAAAAATTTCGGGACAGGATTCTTCTGGTGCTGCTAGACGAGATGAATTTGGCGCGCGTGGAATACTATTTTAGTGATTTTCTCAGCAAATTGGAGGTGCGACGGGAAATTGAAAATCCCGAAAAATTTGAGCAGCGCCAGGCGGCGGAAGTTCTTCTAGGGGAGGGGGTTCAGGGGGATGGAAAGCGTCTCTTTCCCGGGAAAAACGTCCTCTTCGTGGGGACGATGAACGAAGATGATAGCACGCAAACACCTTCGCCTAAGGTGGTTGACCGGTCCAACGTACTGAGCTTTGAAAGGCCGGAAAATTTCCGTGAGACCCAAGAGCAGTGGCATCCCATGGCGATGCCGGAAAATTACCTGTCCTTCGAGACATGGAAAAGTTGGTGCCACGGAAGCAAAGAACTGCCAGGCGGAGCCCTGGAAAAAATTCGTTCCGGGCTCCAAGAGATTAACAACGCCTTGGCAGGGATCGGACGGCCCTTTGCCCACCGGGTCTACAACGCCATCGTCGAGTACATCGCCAACTATCCGGGGGCCCTGGAGCACGGAGACGCGGGAAGGCAGCGGCGGGGTTGGGCCTTCAGCGACCAGGTGGAGATGCGGCTGCTCCCAAAGTTGCGCGGCGTCGAGCTGTCGGACTGTGCCGTGGAGGTAGCCTTGGACGTGGTCCGGAGTGTTCTTGAGGAGGGCACGTGGAAGGACGATGCTCTATTGCAGTCATTTGACGCCGCTTCCGACAAAAATCGTCAGGGTCAATTTATTTGGCAAGGGGTCCATCGGGATGAATGAGGGATGGCTTGACCATTGGCACGCCACACCCTACGGCCAACCCCGGGCGCTGACCAAGGACCTCTGCGAGAACATTCCGAAAATTGAAAACGAACTCATCGAAGAGATTGAATTTTTTTGGCAGGAATTGGTGGACCTGGGCACCGAATGTTGTCCGTTCACGGGAAATCTCGTCGGCTGCGTACGCCTCTCCCCCGAAACCGCTGCCCTACGCCTGTGGAAGCTCCTGCAAGAAAGGGCGCAGGGGAAAAAGGCTCTTCTTGAACCCATCGCCCGCCAGGCCCGGTGCCCATCGCTGTCGCAGGCCATCGACGCGGTGGCCGGCAATCTGCGGCGACAGCTGCAAAGAAGACGGCAACTGCTTTCCCTGCAAAAAATTACCGAATTCGACCACCATTGCCTGCACTGGTACCTGAGGCAACCGGGAACCACAATGGAGGAGAAGGCCGGCGCCCGGCAGCGGCTCATGGGACTCGAACGGCACGAGAGTCACAACACTCTGGAAAATCGCGTTTTCAGGGATTTCCTAAGGCACTCCGTGGAGGCCGCCGTAGACTATCACAGAAATTTCCCCGACAGCCAGCATTGCGTGGACGTTCTTGCACACCGAAACCGCTGCCAGACACTGCTCCGGGGGGAAATCATCGGCAAATTACCCCGGCTAGCCACCCCACCGCTGCCCAACTACATTCTCCAGTACGAGCGCAATTACCACACCATCTGGGACAATTACTGGGATCTCATCCTGCACCGGCAGCGGAAAGACGATCTCATCCGTTGGCGACACCGCCTCTGGAGGGATGCCGCCGCCTGGGCACTGCTTGTGGCAATTTTTCGGCTGGAGGAATTTCATGCCATCGCCTGCGACGCGGTCTACGTGCTACGGCAACAGTTGCAGGGGAGGTGGACCGAATTTCCACCGCTCATCCTGCACGGCGAATGGCGATTGCCCCCAACTCCGGAGGACGGCGCAGCGCTCCCCATCGACCATTTGCGGGCGCAGCGCAGGCGTCGGGCTAAGCTCACTCTATGGGATACGTGGGACGGTGCGGCGCTTCCCAATCTCGCCCCAGCGCGGGACTCCGGGGCCGACTTTCTCCTGGAGGTGGCGGCGGACGGACGGCGGAGATGGATTTCCCTGTGGTGTGCCCACGACGGCGACCTCGAAAATTCCTCCGCATTGGAGCATGCTGGCCTCCCTGAAAATTCCCTACCGCTGGGACTCATCCTGCGGCCTGGGCGGTCCTTTGCGGTCTGCCACCCGACTGTCACTTTGCCGATTCCCCTCACATTGCAGGATGCGGAGCGGTGGCACGGAGAATTTGCAAAAATATTGGAGGCGTCACTGCGATGAGCGGTAAATGGACCTGTGGGGTGCACTCCAACGGGGTGGTGGACACCTGGGTGTGTCTCTCCGACGACGGGGTCGAGGGCCGGCTTGCCCGCGGGGTTGGGCGCACATGTCGTTGGCCGCTGCTCATCGATCCTTCCGAAAAGAAAAGTCGCAGGGAAATGTCCATTGCCGGCCCGGAAGCGGAGCGTTCCCTGGTCGGCAGCGGACTCTTCTTGGACGCAGCTATCTGCCGAGCTGGATCAAGACGCAGGGAGGTGCAAAAGCTGTGGCAGGACTATGCCGAGGCGGCAATTTTTTCGGAAAATGTGGCGAAATCCCTTGCCCAACACCTGCGCGTCTTTGTTCCCAGGGAACACTGGGCGGATCTGACCATGGCCATTCCGGACAGCTGGAAGGATACCCATCAAGAGGCTCTGCTGCGAACCCTGTCACCTCGGCCAAAACTCCTATGGAATTCCGTGGCGGCGTTTCTTGGCGTGGTGGCGGACATGGCGGAACGTCCCCGATGGGATGGCAAAAACATCGCCGTGCTTTACGGGGCGTTGCGGGGCGTGTCCATGGTAAAGCTGCGGGCCAAATGCGTCATCCAAAGCGGGCAAACCTATCTCGTCCCCACGCGCTCCGGCGGTGGCGTTTTTATTCCATTTGAATTGGGAGACCTGGCAACGCACATCACGGCAGACTGTTCCACGGCCTGGGAGCGGGAACATTTGCTGCGGCGCCACCTGCAAAACTGGTGCGGCCCATTGCCACCCAACGGAGACCTTTGGCGAAGACTGCGCCTGGAATTTCAAAAGGTGGTGGAGCACATTTCCCGGGAAAAGGTGGATGGGGTCATTCTATCCGGTCCCCTCTTCCATTTGCGCTGGGAGGGCAGTTCCGCCGCCGAAGAATTTCAAAAAATTCTGCAAGTTCCCCAACTACGCCGTCGACTACTTTTCGACTGTGTGGCCTTCGGTGCCGCACTCTATGGCCGCTACCTAAAAAATGACCTGCCCACCTACTTTGACTCCGTGCCGCGCCTAGAAATCAACGCGATTCGGAGGTGGCAACCCGCATTCATTACCCTCGCCAGAGAGCAAACCGTCGCCGGAGGAAAGGCCTACGAATCGGATCCACTTCCCGGTTTTAAAATTCGCCGTGGCGAATCGCAATTGGCCTACTATCTTTGCCGGGAAGACGAGGTTCGCAAATTAACAAAAACTCTTCCATACATTTTCATGCGGGACATGGGCGTTTCGCTGCGCGTAATCCAGCGTCCTGCCCAGGGATTCGCCCAGGTCCTCATTGAAGAACAGCGGACGGATGGCCCTGCCAATTCCTATCGAGGCTTCCATGCCAAACTCGACTGGCAGGCCATGGAGAACACGGGGAAAACCCGCAAAGAGGTGCTGGAAAACCTTTGCAATCAGTTCGGCCGTGCCTTCCCGCCCTGCAATCCCATACGAGCTTTGTTCACCGCCTCTCAAAGGTTCCGTTGTCTTGGACCCCTTGAGTATTCATGCATTAAGTCGAAATTGAGTAACAGAAGGTGGCGAAATTTCGAAAAAAAATGGGAATGGCTTTCGGGAAGTGTGGTGGGATCAGACGGCGACTGTGCCCCAGAAAATCGGGAATGGCTGGAAACTTTTTTACGGGAGAGCGCGAAAGATTTTTGCACCCGCAAAAAAATGGCGGCATTCATAGAAAATGATTCCGGTAATCTTTTTATGTGTTGGAGTTACTGTTATGCGGCTGCTCCCGAAGAATTTTTGGAGCATATGCGTCGGTCCTTTGAAAGTTTTATTGCGGACCCAACTATTTCCATAGGCCGCCATACAAATTATGCCGGTCGGTGCTTTCATAAATTGGCTGATATGCAACTATTTTTTCGAGCCATGGAGAGACGCCTGCAAGCTGGAATCGAGGGGACGAATAACTGGCTGGCTGCATTTATTAATTTGTTCCAATTTCGCGAGAACGCCCAGAGTGCGATGTCACACAGCGGGGCCAATTTCTTTGCCAAATGTTTCCTCCGAATTCTTCGCAGGGAAATGGAAAAGAAAACGATTTGTGTGCGCTTCATGAATGCCCTGCGTGCATTTGCAGCGCTTCTACGCTACCGCCTTGAACAGGAAGATTTTTTGGTGGCAGATAACCCCATACGGATAGATGTTCGCGGGCTGTTACATAAGGTCCTCAACGGATCCTATGCCATCATGGCGCGCCGCCGCAAAACCATAGAAGAAATGCTGGAGTTCCTCGAATGTCGCGGAACAAATGCCCTATTCTTCAAATCCTCCGAGGAAGGAGAAGATTCCGATTAATTGGCTATGGCTGAACCTGAAGCTGTCGGTCCGAGATTGTGAGAGTCTTTTCGGAGGAATCCCATTCGGCTGGCAAAGGACTTTCCGCTTCCCTACGACTCTTATCGATTGACAGCCAGATGGGTCATGCTTCACTACCCTTGCCGCTGAAAGTGAAGAGCTGACGGCGGCGTGGAGGTTTGGCCATGGTTGGGGAAGTGGGAATGAACGTGATGGAAGCGCGCCATTCGGCGGCCCACGTTCTGGCGGCGGCGGTGTTGCGTCTTTTTCCGGGGACGCGTCTTGACATTGGCCCAGCGACCACAACCGGGTTCTACTACGACTTTGACCGTACCTTTGCCGCGGAAGATCTTTTGGCCATCGAGGAGGAAATGCGGCGCATCATTGCCGCCGACCTGCCCATTGTCCGCCGGGAAATTACAAGGGATGCGGCCCACGAACTATTTTTTCGGCAAGGGCAATGCTATAAAATGGAGCGGCTTGCCGACATTCCGGCCGGTGAAGTAATCACGATCTATTCCATCGAAGACTTCGATGATCTTTGCCGGGGGCCGCACGTTGCATCGACGGGAAAAATTGGCGCAATAAAATTGCTGTCCATTGCAGGAGCCTACTACAAGGGTAGTGAGGCCAACCGCCAGCTGCAGCGCATCTACGGCACCGCATTTCCAACGCAGGCAGAACTGGACCGTCATCTGCAGACCTTGGAAGAAGCCAAGCTTCGCGACCATCGCAAACTGGGGAAGGAGCTGCAGCTGTTCACCGTTGATCCGGAGGTGGGTCCCGGCATGGTGCTTTGGTTGCCAAAGGGCACAACAATTCGTCTGGAGCTGCAAAAATTCATCGCCGATGAGCTGAATCGGCAGGGCTACGAGCAGGTGATGACTCCGCACGTCGCGCGGCTAGAACTGTTCCGCACGTCTGGCCATTTTCCCTACTACCGGGATTCCCAGTTTGAGCCCATTGCCGACCGGGAAATGTTGGATCGCGGCATGACCTACGGCGAGCTGGCCGGCGAGCTGGAGTCGGGAAAGCGCGGCGGCTTTTTGATCAAGCCCATGAACTGTCCCGGACACATCAAAATTTTTTCCAGCATCCCACGATCCTACCGGGACCTGCCCTGCCGCTTTGCGGAGTTTGGAACCGTCTACCGATGGGAGCAATCCGGTGAGCTGAGCGGCATGACCCGGGTGCGGGGGTTTACCCAGGACGATGCCCATATTTTTTGCACCGATGGGCAGTTGGAAGGGGAGATCCTCGGCTGTCTCGGGCTGGTGCAAAAAATTTTTCAAACCCTTGGCATGGGCAAGTATCGGGTGCGCATCGGCCTGCGCGATCCGGAGTCCAGCAAGTACATCGGCGGCGATGCAGCCTGGGAAAAGGCGGAAAATGCGCTGCGCAGGGCGGTTGGCGAGTTGGGGGCACCTTTTTGCGAAGAACTGGGCGAGGCGGCGTTCTACGGACCAAAGATTGATTTCATCGTACGGGACGTGCTGGGCCGCGAGTGGCAATTGGGAACGGTGCAGGTGGACTACAATCTACCGGAACGCTTTGCACTGAGCTATGCCGGTTCCGATAACCGGTCCCACGTTCCCGTTCTCATCCACCGCGCGCCGTTCGGTTCGCTGGAACGCTTTTGCGGGTTGCTCATCGAACACTTTGGCGGAGAGTTTCCCCTCTGGCTCGCCCCCGAACAGCTGCGCATTCTGCCCGTCAACGACGAGTTTGTAGAAATGGCGGAAAAAACTGCCCAGATGCTGCGCGAAAAATCGTTGCGGGTGAAGGTGGATGGCCATTCGGAGCCGCTGGGCGCCAAGATTCGCCGGGCAGAGCTGGACCGCATCCCCTGCGTGGGAGTGTTGGGACAAAGGGAGGCTGAGGCGGGAACATTGTCCATCCGATCCCGCATTTGCAAATCTTTGGAGGGAAATTATGCGGTGGAGATTATTGCCGCCCGTCTGGTAGAAGAAATTGGTAAAAAAAGTCTTCCCGATGGATTTTCCAGGCCATGATGATGGGGAAAGGTGGCATACCTGGTGCCCCCTGTTGGCATTTTCTGCCATCTTTTTCGGGGCCACCCTGTGCGCTGCCATCCTTACCCCGCCCGTCCATCGCGTGCTGTGTTCCCTTGCCCCCGGATCCGCCGTGGCTGCCCATGCCCTGGCAAAGCCGTTGGCCAAGCTGGTGGACCGCCTGCGCTGGCCTTTTCTTGCCATCGGATTGGTCTGGCTATTGAAGAAGGAAAATGGGCGGCCCTGGCTACGTTTTCCAAAAAACCAAGGCTGTTGGAAATTTTTTCTTTTGGGAAGTTTGCTAGCCGTGACCGTCTGCTGCTGGCAGATGGTCCACGCGAATTGGCATGGCCGTCCCATCGGTCTGGCCGTTCTTTTGGCCTTCGCCGCTGCGCCATTGGTTGCGTTTTTGGAAGAAATTGTGTTCCGCGGCCTGCTGCTGCACTCTGCGGAGCGGGCAATGGGTCGGACGATGGGGGCCGTTATCTGCTCCTTGTTCTTTGCATGTGTACACTTTAACATTCCTTCAGGTGCGCCGCCCATGGCAACCATGGCCAGCGTTTCCATTTTTTCCGGCTTAGTCGCCGGTTGGGACCTGCTCACCGCCGTCTTTTTTACCTTCCAGCCGATTCCCTTTCTTTCCCTGTTCCTGCTCGGGCTCGTGCTGTGCCGCTGGACGCGACGCTTCGGATCTCTTTTGCCAGCCATCGGCTTCCACTGGAGCATCGCCCTTGCGGCACTTCTTTTCCGCAGGCTGGTGGTGGGGTGTCCAGCGCCAATCAACTCTCCGCTGTGCCCCATCCTGCTTTGCATTGTCCTCATCTGCGACAGCCATGGCCATCATCGATCTACGAAGCATCCTTGACCTCGCATGGCCAAGGTCGTGCTTCGGCTGTGGCACGGCCCTGACCAATCGAAACGGATTTTTGCACATATGTCAAAATTGTTTGCGCCGCATCGACTTCATCCTTCCCCCCTTCTGCCACCGCTGCGGCTGTCCTCACTTTGAGGAAAATCGCCATGCCGTCGGCTGCGGTGCCTGTGCAGGGCGCGACTTTGCCTTCCTGTCCTGCCGTTCGCTCTTCGAACTGCGGGACGTGGGTCGACGACTTGTGCACGAGCTCAAGTTCCGCGCCGGCCACCACCTATTGCCCGACATCGGCCGCATGGTCGCAGAGTTCTGCCCGGAGCTGGCGGGTAAAATTCTCGTACCCGTTCCACTCCACTGGCGACGGCGCTGGCTGCGCGGCTTTAACCAGAGCATGTGCATTTCCCAGGCCCTGGCCAAGGAGCTGCACTGCCGGGTATGCCCACTGCTGCGAAGGGTGCGGCACACAAGGACGCAGGTGGGACTCAGCCAGCAGCAGCGGAGAAGCAACGTGGTGGGCGCATTTTCCATAAATCCATCCGCCATCAAAAAAAACTGCATTGCCAGGGAGGAAGAATTGATTCTGGTGGATGATGTGTTTACCACCGGGTCAACCTTGCACGCCTGCGCCGAAGCCCTCGCCGCAGAGGGCGGCTTTGTTCGCATACGTGCCTTCACGCTGGCCCGTGCCTAGGAGATGGCATGGCGTTGTTTGGCAAACCGAAGTATTCAACAGTTGCCACCGGCCGGAGAAAAGAAATTCCAGCCGACATGTTTGTGCGCTGCCCAGTTTCTGGGAAAGTTGTCTATCGCAAGGATTTGGACGAAAACTGGCAGGTGGTGCCCAGCAGCGGCTACCATTTCCCACTGACGGCACCGGACCGCATCCGGCTGCTGGTGGACGCCGATTCTTTTGAAGAAACGGACACCGACCTGTCGGGAGGCAATCCGCTGCCATTCGCCAGCGACAGCATCTGCTACGAGGCAAAATTGGAGGAAAGCCGTGCAAAAACTGGACTGGATGAGGCGGTCATTGCGGGCGTTGCCCGGATGGATGGCATGGCAATCTCACTGGCCGTCATGGACTTTCGCTTTCTTGGAGCCAGCATGGGCACGGTCGTGGGCGAACGCATCACCCGAACCATTGAACGCGGAGTGGAATGCTCCATGCCGGTGGTCATCGTTTGTTCATCGGGTGGTGCACGCATGTATGAGGGAATCCTCAGCCTCATGCAGATGGCAAAAACCAGCGTTGCTCTGGCCCAGCTGGCGGAGGTCAGCCAGCCCTACATTGCAATTCTGACCAATCCCACCATGGCCGGCGTAATTGCCAGCTTTGCCTCGTTGGGCGACCTCATCCTTGCCGAACCCGGCGCATTGATCGGCTTTGCCGGGCCGCGGGTGATTCGGGAAACCATTCGCCAGGAGCTGCCACCCGGCTTCCAAACCGCCGAATTTTTGTTGGAGCACGGCCTCATCGACCAGATCGTGCCGCGGTCGCAGCTTCGTGGCCGCATTGTCCGATTTTTGCGATTGCTCAGCAGAAGTTCGTCGGACGGCGGTGGCGGCAAAAATATTGCGGAGGGCGGCGAATGATTGGCAACATTTTGGGACCGCAATGGTGGCATCGGCACGGAAAATGAAAAGGGCAACGACTTTGCTCGGCGGGCGGCGTTGCCGCATATTTATCACGGCCACGGCCTTTGCAGCGATTCTGGCCGTTCTTGGCTGGGGCTTGGCGCATCGCAATTTGCCAAAGCAGCACCGTCTTGCGGCGCCATCCGGCGGTGGTCAGATGGTCGACAATTTTGAAAAATTTTTTCATCAACGGCCCAAACCGGCGGAGAGTGTGGCCGATGGGATGGCCACCGTCCGTGCCGTGGCCGACGAAGCAACGCTGGAACAAATATCTCGTTTAGAAATCCGCGGCGTGCAGGTGGAGGTCTACGCCGCCAAGGCACTGATCAATGGCCGCGTTGTCCTGCAGGGAGAACGCATTTCCTGCGGCAAGGGCATGCCTGGGCTGATATTTTTGGGAGTGCGGGATGAAAGTTTGGTATTTTTGGACGATGCGGGAAATGAATACCGGCGTAGCCTGCGGAGGGTAGAACCTTGATGCCGATGATTGTGCGGGAATACGGCCGCTACTTTGCGGCCAATCGGCGGATGCTGACGATTCCCATCGCCGTCATTTTTCTCACAACGGTCGGATTGCTCACACTTTCCAGCGCAAGCCTTTCCTTTGAAGGCGCCAACTATCTACTGCGCCAGTGTACCTGGCTGGCCATGGCCATTCCACCCTGCGCCGTTGCCCTGGCATTGCCCCTGCACCGCCTGAAAAAAACCGGCAAGTTTTTCTATGCCCTGGCCATTGTCCTGGCGATTGCCGTACTCATTCCTGGAATTGGTCGTAGCGTCAACGGATCCCGCCGCTGGCTCAACCTAGGCTTTTGCCATTTTCAAATATCCGAATTTGCCAAGTTGGCGCTGGTAATCTTCTTTGCCGACCATCTGTCCGGGCTCGAAAAGCGGGCCGGCAACCTTTTGAATGGATTTTTTTTGCCCTGTCTGTGGCTATCCGCGCTGGCAGGGCTGATTCTATTGGAGCCGGACTATGGTACGACTGCCCTATTTCTATTGGTGGGATTGGGCCTTCTATTTTTAAATGGCGTATCCATCAAGCCACTATTCCTTTGTGCCGCAGTGGCATTTCTTCTGCTAACCATTTTTATCGCCCTCAACCCCGTCCGCCTGTCCCGCATTCTGTCATTTCTCGACGTTGAATCTTCTCGACAGGCCGGTTCTTACCAGCTCTGGCAGAGCTTGATTGGTTTTTATTCCGGTGGCTGGCTAGGAGCCGGTCTGGGCAACGGCAGGCAACAGCTTTTCTACCTGCCCGAGGCGCACACCGATTTCATTTTTCCCGTTCTCGCAGAAGAAATGGGCTTTGCCATGGCCATCGCCGTGCTGATCGCATTTTTTGCCATCTTTCTTCTCCTTTGGGTCGAAATCTACCGCATACCGTCGCCATTTCTTTTTTTACTGGCCATGGGCATGTTGCTATTTTTGACACTGCAGGCAACCATCAATTTTGGGGTTGTTCTGGGCCTGCTCCCCACAAAGGGCATGGCACTGCCGCTGATCAGCTACGGTGGGTCCAATTTGGTTTTGTCCTATACTTTCCTAGGTTTGCTGCTCAACTGTCTGCGCACAGCCGGCCTTGACAGGCAGTCGCCCACGCATTGACCACAAAGATCAATCTTTCCAACCTAGAATTTGGCTTGGCGTGCCGTCATTTGCCAAAAATTGCCGTCGCAGCATTAGATAGGCTAAACACTTATTGCATTTGGGTTTCTTAATTTATCAAGGCGGACCTTCGTAGCAGGATCTGTGATTTCAGCCAAAGCTTCTGTCAGACTTTTAGAGTTGTACAGCTCTTGAAAAACCTGCAACACACGCTCTTGCTTCATGCAACCGTCGACAATTGCCTGCAAAATAGGGCCTTCCTTTTTCGACCTTTCGTCAGAACTGGACCAATTCGCCATTGCCGTTGTAGTATAGAGCACAAATGTACCAGGATCATGATTCGCCACCGCACCCAGCAGACCGCAAATTATCAACTTGACCCCGGGCGCTGCCGTTTCATTTCGCAAAATGCGATAAAAGAAATAGTATCCTTTGTACACATCTTGTCGCAGCACATCGGTTAATGTCTTAGGGGAGAGATTTTCAAGACCTTTGAGATCCAACATATAATCTCCGTTGGCCCGCACATTGCGCCACTTTTTAAGCAAGAATATTGGGCGAAATATCAACCGAACATGGCCGGTTGCGAGTTTTTCAACAATCAACGCAGGGAGGGAAAGTGGAAAGAGGGCAATCAACAGGCATGAGTAGGCGACTTCCAGTGCTCGAACAAGCACCACACGCAAAAAAGGTACATCTGATACCTGAGTCTTTGGTTTTTCTACTGCTTGGCAAACACCAATGAGTACGCGCTGCGCCATTAATACTGCTTCCCAATGATTCATTATATGTGATATTGCTACGAAAAAAGGCCATGTCAAGAAAATTATGGCCATGGCTCTGGCACGGGAACTGGCAAATTTTTGCCGATTTTGTGCAACGGCCGGTTCTACCTGTTGAGTAAAAAAAGCTAGATTTTTTGCCACAATTGGCGTGCCTAGCCGGAGGAAGATGCATCCATTCTGCTCCAACGGCGCTGGGAAGCAACTTTTGTCGATCGGCCGGTAGGGGACAAGGGGCGAACCTCCTGGGCCCTGAGTCCCAAAAATGCCGGGTCGGCGGCGATGGATCCTAGGCCACCCCAATTCAAGGCGATGGCAAGCGGCTTGGCCAGGCGCAATTCCCATGGCCGATTTTCCCGGTGTACGGCCACGGCAAGGGCCACCGGACCTCCATTGGCTGCGGCGAATGCTGCCAGGTGCTGTAGACACAGGTCCAATTGCTTTCCGTCGTTTCCATCCAGATCCATGCGCAGCCGGCCAACGGTTCGCCCCAAATATTCGTCGGCTGATAAAAAATCCGTCACATGCCAGCCGTGCCGATCATCCTGAATGCGCAGCGTTCCCATGGCCACGGCAATGGACCCTCCCACCAAAAGGTCGGCAAAGCGCTCATAGGCTTCTGGAAAAAAATTGAGTAGAAAATCTCCCCGTCGACAGCTCAGCTGCACGTGTGCCCAGAGCCGGTTGCTGCCGCGGGAAATTTTTTTTGTCACGGCACCGACGCAGCCCATCAGGGTAAATGGAAGATTGTCCCGCATCTGCTCTTCGGATGGAAAGAAGTCGACGGATCGTTCCAGGCCAAGGTAGCGGTCCAATGGATGGCCGCTCACATAGAAGCCGAGCAGTTCTTTTTCATAGCGCAGCTTTTCTTCGATCGGCGCCGTCCGTCCAGCCGTTTCGATGTAGCTGGCAAATGGATTGGTCGCACCGGTTGCCGCAAATAGATCCGTCTGGGCGGCGGATTCTCCGGTCCGCATCCTACTTTTAGCCCGCAAAATTCGCTCCAGCGAGTGGAGCAGGTGGAGCCGGTCCATGCCGAGGGAGTCGAAGGCACCTGCCAAAATGAGCGGTTCAAATACCCGTTTGGTAACGACCCGCGAATCGATGCGGCTGGCGAAATCAGCAAAGTTGGCAAATGGGCCATTCGTGCGCCGCTCCCGCAAAATTGCTGCGGTTGCCCCCTCACCCACGCCCTTTACGGCGGCCAAGCCGAAGCGGATGGATGCCGTGCAGCCAACAACGGCTGGGATTGGGGTAAAACTTTCCTCGGAAAGGTTGATGTCTGGACCCAGCACGGGAATTCCAGCCGCCGCCGCCTCGGCCAGGAAATAGGCCAGCTTATCCGCATTGCCCAGCTCGGCGGAGAGCAGTGCGGCAAAGAACTCTAGGGGAAAGTGAGCCTTTAAATAGGCGGTCTGGTAGGCGATGAGAGCATAGGAAATGGAGTGGGATTTGTTAAAGCCATAGCCGGCAAATTTTGACAAAACGTCAAAAATTTCATTGGCCTTTTTTTGTGAAATTCCATTCCCAGCGGCGCCAGCAACGAAGGTTTCCCGCTGGGCATTCATCGCATCCACCTTTTTTTTGCCCATGGCCCGGCGCAGAATGTCCGCACCGCCCAGGCTGTAGCCGGCGATGACCCGCGCAGCCTCCATGACCTGCTCCTGGTAGATGAGCACGCCGTAGGTATTTTTGCAGACCTTTTCCAGAAGTGGATGCGCGTAGCGGACCAGGGATGGATTGCGCTTGCTCTGCACGTATTCGGGAATCCACTCCATTGGACCCGGCCTGTACAGTGCGCTCAGGTCACTGATTTCATCCAACGATGCCACGCCAAACTGGCGGCAAAGGGCCCGCATGCCTCCGGATTCCAGCTGGAATACGCCGGACGTCTGGCCAGCATTGATCAAAAAAAAAGCTTTTGCGTCGTCCAGCGGGACGGAGTTGATGGAAAATTTGGGAAACCTTTTGCGAACAAAGTGCTCCGCGTCGGCAATTACGGTGAGAGTTTTCAGGCCAAGAAAATCCATTTTCAGCAGGCCCAGCTTTTCCACGTAGTCCTTGGAGTACTGGGTTGTCAAATTGCCGTCCTGCAGGATGACGGGGACAAGATTTTCCGTCGGTTCGTCGGCGATGACCATGCCGCAGGCGTGGGTACCCGTATTGCGCACCGTTCCCTCGATGACCTTGCCCTGGGCCACGATTTCCCGCAGCAAACCATTTCGTCCCAGCTCGTCGCGCAGTTCTGGCGAACGTTCCACGGCACTCGACAGGTCGATGCCCAGCTCATCGGGGATCATTTTGGCGATGCGATTGGCCTCGCCGTAGGGCACATCATTGACCCGTAGTAGGTCCCGCAGCACCATCTTGGCCCCAAATGTGCCGAATGTGATGATGTTGGCCACGCCACCCTGGCCGTACTTTTTTCGCACATAGTCGATGACCTCGTCCCGCCGCCGCATGCAAAAATCGATGTCAAAGTCGGGGGGCGAAATGCGCTCCGGATTTAAAAATCTTTCAAATAGTAGGCCAAAGCGCATGGGATCGATGGCGGTGATGTGGAGGCAGTAGGCCACGATGGAGCCAGCACCGGAGCCGCGGCCAGGTCCAACGGGAATGTTCTGGCCATGGGCCCAGCCCACGAAGTCATGGACCACCAAAAAATAGTCCACGAATCCGGCCCGACCAATCACGCCCAGCTCCAGGTCCATGCGGTCCACCAATTCCTTGGCGGTGATGGCATAGGGCAGGTTGGGCAGTGGGGTGGCATCGTCCGGACTGTCCAAGTCACCGATGGCAGCGCCATAGTTTTCTACCAAACCTTTTTTGCAAAGCGCCGCAAGGTAGTCTGCCTTTGACGGGTACCGGGCAGCCAGTTCCGGCGGCATGGGAAAGACGGGGTAGTGATTTTCGCCGTAGGGCAGTGTGGCGGAGCAGCGCTCGGCGATGGTGACAGTGTTGCGCAGGGCATCGGGCCGTTCGCCAAAAATGGTGGCCATTTCGTCGGCAGATTTCAAATAAAGCTGATGCTCCCGCATGCGCATGCGATTTTTGTCGCCAAGTTTGGAAGCTGTCTGGATGCAGAGTAGGGCATCGTGGGCCTGCCAATCTTCTTGAAGCACGTAGTGGACATCGTTGGTTGCCACCGTGGGGATGGCATTTTCATCGGCCAGGCGGAATAGTCCCGGCAAAATTTTCACCTGTTCCGGCAGGCCGTGATTTTGCACCTCGATGAAAAAATTATCCCGGCCAAAAATGTCGAGATAGCGGTGCAGGGCGGTGCTGGCACCGGCAAAATCTTCTGCGATGAGACAGGCGGGGATCCTACCCTTGAAACAGCCGGACGTGGCAATGAGTCCTTCCGCGTACTTTTCCAGCGTGGCCAGGTCCACCCTTGGCTTGTAGTAGAACCCGCGGGTGTGGGACTGGGATGCTATATGCACCAGATTGCGGTAGCCAATTTGGTTTGTAGCAAAAAGGCAGAGATGGTAGAGCAAATTCTGTTCCCGTGGAGGCCGGTCATCCATGGCCAGGTCCCATAGGGTGTATGCTTCTAGGCCAATGATCGGCTTTAACCCGGCGGCCGTGGCCGTTTCCAAAAATTGCGGGACTCCGAAAATATTGCCGTGGTCACTGATGGCCAGCGCAGCCATGCCCAAGGCTTTGGCCCGCGCACAGAGACGGTCCATGCGGCAGGCCCCATCCAGCAGGCTGAAGTCCGTATGCACGTGCAGGTGAACAAACTGCTCCGCCATGGTGCCCTTTTCTATCTTTCAATGGCTGAACCGTGGACTGTGGATGGCAATGTCCAGCTGCGAATGGCAGAGCAAATGCGCTCCGTTGCCCCGGCATTTTTCTCCAACCAGCTTTTTCCAATGGTCGCCATCGCCGCACGTTGTTTTCCATTTTCGGCCAGTGCCAGCAAGCCATCCGCCACCGCGTCCCGATCCGACCCAATCACGGCCGCCCCCAGGTGCTGCAAATCGGATAAAATGTCACGAAAGTTGCCGATGTTGGGACCGGCCACGATGGGCACACCGGCTGCCACGGCGTCCAGCGGAGACTGGGATCCGGCATTTGGAGGAAGAGTTTTTCCCAAAAATGCGACCGTTCCCAGGCGAATGAGCCGGCCCAATTCTCCAGTTGTGTCGATGACGGTCGCCAAATTCTGTCCGGTTGACGCCGCTGGACCATCGCTGCGAAAATGGGCATCCACGCCGCAGGTGGCCAGCAGCTGGCGCAACTCCCTGCGCCGTTCACCGTGGCGCGGCGTGAGGATGAGTCGCCAGCTAGGTTGGCGTGACCTCAAAATGGCAAATACTTCCAAAAGTAATTTTTCTTCGCCCGGCCAGGTGGAACAGCCGAAAAGGATGGGAGTCGGGTCGCCATTCGCATCCAATGGGCACAGGCCAAGTTCCAGCAGCAGTTCGGACCGATCCACGGCATCGATGGGTGGCAGGGCCGGCCGATCGCATTTGAGATTTCCCAGCTGCAGCACATTTTTTTTGTCCATGCCAAGTTCGCAAAAACGGTCGAACGACTCCTTGCCACTGGCTAGGACGGCGGTAAGATGCCTGGTTTGCCAGCGAAATAGGCCGGGCAGGCGGCGGTAGCGGCCGTAGCTTTTGTCGGATAGCCGGCCGTTGACGACGACGACTGGGACGGTGTGGCGGTGCGCATTGGCCAGATGCTCCGGCCAGAGTTCTCCATCGGCGAGGAGGACAAGGTCCGGCTGGATGCGGCTCCAGGCGAGCCGGGAGCAGGGATAGAAGTCAATGGGAAAGACTCCCACCGTTGCCAGTGCCCCGTAGAGCTTTTGCGCGATGGCCAGTCCGGTGCTGGACGTGGCCGTCACCACCAAGTCATAGCATTTTTCTTCGGCCAGCCGTTCCACCAACGGCCGCAAAGATTGAATCTCTCCCACGCTCACGCCGTGGATCCAGATCCGTCTTTTGCCGGTTTTTTCGGCGAGTTTTGGAAAAAAACCTAGCCGCTGCCAAAACCCGTGGCCGTAGCCGCCGCGGCGCAGCACGTGCCAGATCCAAACCGGAGAAAGGGCAAGCAGCGCTGGTAAAAAAAGCAGGCGATAAAGCCAGAGCATGGGCCAATGAGTGACAACATTTGGACGAATTGCAACCATTCGCTGTGCGGCATGGAATCGACTTTTTAAAAAAAATCGCCGTCGCAAGCTTTCATTGATCTGGCCCGTGGCCGCGCACTGCCCATCCAGCATCCACCGGTGCCGCCTGGCAGCCATTGGCGAACGCTGTTCTGCGGCAATGAAAAGGTCAGGTGGTGAAGATGGGAAGGTTCATTTTTATAAACCCAGCAGGTCGTCAATGGTCCTGTAATCCGCATCTTTTTTGTTCCTAAGTGCATCAAAGTCCTTGGTATGTTCGACATCCGTCTCCAGCAATGCCTGTTGAAAATTCTTGAACCATATTGGATCTTGCGTTAGATCTATACTATGGGACAGGCAATGCAACAAAGTTGGATATCCAGTGGGCTGTACTGCAAGCACATCAAGCCCAAGGGAAGGGGCCTCTTTGCAGAGTTTTTGTATCAATTGCAACAATTGTTGTAGCACACATTTGTTGCGAAAGGTCATCAAGAAATCGCACAGCTCGGTACTAGCCCCGAGATCGGAGCTGCCACTATCGGCCATCAACAGATTGTATACTCTACTGGCGTTTGCACGATCCGTGACAAGATTTGTCAGAAGCTCCAGCCATGCCTGCTGTAGGGGATCGACGGCATGGGTCAAGGCTCGCCATACAACGCTATGTTGATCACCGTCCAACTCTTTCAAAAGCAGGTACATATTTTGCTTGTTGTGCTCTGCTAAAATTTTAAGCAATTCCAACGCACCGCTTTGTACTTCTATGTTCCTGCTTTTCACGGCGAGATGCAGAAATTCCTTCTGCGTGTGATTCTGGATCGATTGGAAGACTTTCCCCGGATTTTTTTTTGCTATGTCAATCAACTCATTCAGCATATTGGCATCCGATGCAGTGCTCGCATCGTCGGACAAGCTATAATTTTGCAAAAACTTCAGTTCTTCTTTAGTCAACGCATGCGAAGTGTCTGCGTTTTCACGGACTGGTCGTCGGATAAAGCCAAACGTAGCAATGTGACAAACCCAAAACAGCGCATTGCCGAGGGCGTATACGGCCCGACCGATTGTAGACGTGCCACAAATTTTTGTCTTCGTAGATGACAATACTTTGATCTGGGAGGTGGATGGTGCGAAGGTCGCATCTCCTTCACTCCTTGTCATTGCGGTGGACGAATAATCTTCTCCCACCCAACCAGATTTAAAAATCCCCCACAAATTCTCAAATGACATGGAATAACCTATGGGCAGCATTGCAAAAAAATCAAACAAATTTTCCGCCTTGCGGGCCTGGGATAGCCGTTTTTTTTGAAAAATTTTTTCTTCCACCGTCTCCCATGCCGCACGGACACCGGACAATTTTTAAAAAACCGAACCCGGTCCCCCTACTTTTTTTTAGAAACTTTGATCGGTCTGTCACTGAGCAGGTCATCAATGGTCCTGTTTTTCTCATCTTTCAATAACATAAGGGCGTTCATGCGGTTCACAATATTGTCGTTTTGAGAGCGTATCAATTTTATGCTTCCTCTAATGTCGTTTATCAATGATTTGGCAAAATATTTCCGATTGCCTGAAAAGTCCATAAGGGTGCTATCATTCTGAGCACACTCCGGCGCAAAAATGCAGTGTAGGGTGCTTACATAGACATCAGCGCTATTACTGGGCTTCAATTCAAGCAGATCAAGAAGCAAACCTATGCAAACAGCATTCTTTAAGGGAAAGGCCCGTAGCAGATTCAGTAGACCCTCCATCACCTTCGCTACCCTGCGGGCGCGGATTATTAGAGTGCAAAGCTCAATGGCGGTACGGGTTGCTGGGTCAAACAGCAGACCATGTACTATTTTAGCCCTTACCTCAGGATTATCTTCCTGTGATTCTTCCTTTAATAATGCATCTCGTAGCCACACCAAATATTGCTGCTGCGTGTCAGTATCGGTATGCAAGAGAGCCATATTCATGAGATTTAGGTCAAATTCGTTTTTCACGGCAAGAAGAGCAAACGCATGGTCCATATTTTGCTCGCCCAAAATTTCCAGAAGTTCGAAAATACATTGCTGAACTGTGTAATCATCACTCTGCACGGCGCAATGCAAAATTGGGTACGGGTCGGTCCTCATGAGTCTTTGATAGACCAAGTCCGAATTCTTTTCG
The DNA here is from genome assembly GCA_031275345.1 of Puniceicoccales bacterium. Classification (GTDB taxonomy): domain Bacteria; phylum Verrucomicrobiota; class Verrucomicrobiia; order Opitutales; family JAIRLM01; genus JAISOW01. Next base: position 210,332 of record JAISOW010000001.1, on the reverse strand, counting down.
GCTATTTCATGGAGTCGCTTCATCACTTTTTGTGTCCGAAGATTTTTTTGAAGGTTCCGAGCTGGGTAACGTTCATGCGGGGGCAAATTTTCTACGACAATGGCATTGCCCGTATCGTCGGTCAGCTGAACAGTATTCAAAAATTCCTCATCGGGTAATTTCAGGATGTTATTAAAATCATCATCGGACAACGGAGTAGATCCCAACGAGTCGTTGTCACTTTCGGCGTTCGTATTACTGCGGACCTGCCGTTGGACAAAGCCAAGCGTAACAATGTGACAAATCCAAAACAGCACATTGCCGAAGGTGTATACTGCCCGACCAATGATTGTAGCCGTGCCGCAACATTTTGTCGTTGTCGATGACAGTACCTTAATTTGGGATGGTTCGGAGGCCACACTTCTTTTAGCATTTATCGCCGAAGTAGTCGGATATTTCCCTCCCGCCCAACCACATTTAAAAATTCTATAGAAATCCTCAACGCAAGTCATGGGACAGCCAATGGATAACACTGGAGAAATGTCAAACAAGTCGCTCTACTGCCTGAGCAGGTCATCAATGGTCCTGCCTTGCTTATCCTGCGCCAAGATAAGGATTTTTATGCGATTTTTCCCCGACTCGTTCGAAATTAACGATGTGTTCGAAAGAAGATTTTTCAGCAACGTGGAGATTTCACACCGAATGTCCAGTGCTTGTCGCAGGTCCACCACATGTCCAGGCTCAGGGCTCAGGTGCATCGCCAAAATACGGTGCAGTGAAGTTGGACATCCGGCAGGTTTCAACTCAAGCAACGTCAAAACCCGGCTGGGCTCCACTGGGCAGAGCTTTTGCAGCAGCTTCAAAAATTGCAGCATCACACCTTCGCCGGAGGCATCTGATAGAAAGGCGCATGGCGCGGTATTGTTGGGGTCGGAGTTGTGTAGCAGATTGCTCACCCTGGAGGCGCTGCTACCACCATCGTTTGCACTGGCAAGATCTGTCAGCAACGCCAGCCACTGTTCCACCATGAAGTCGTAGTCAAAGGCCATGGCGTACCGCACAATGGCATGCCCCGCCGCATCCAGCTGCTCAAGCAGCTGGAGCACGCTGATTGGGCTGTTCTTTGCCAAAACTTCCAGCAGGTTTAAAGCCTGTCTCTGCACCGTGTTATCCTCGCTTTGCACGGCGTCGTGCAGAAACTTCACCCGATCCATGAGCAGGGAGAGAATTTTTTTCCGAGTTTTTTCCGGCCGCGGCAATCAACTGCTGCAGCATGTCCGCCGTTGGCGTACGACTGTCCAGCTCCAGGGAAGGGACTGTCTGGAAGGATCATCTCGAAAGTATTGTGTGCAGGAAAACATGGCCCGCTTCATGGAAAAATTTTGCAAAAATCAAGACATAAAGCACTTCCCCTGGCGGTGTATCATTGGCACAGATGAATGTGCCAAAAGTGTGCCAAGTTGACGCACGCAGCTGCTGTGGACGGCAAAATTCCCCCTTGTCCGACGCCCGGAGAACATTTTTTTGGTTTAAAAGCCGCTTGCCAAGCCGATGTTTACTCGATGTCTAAAAAAAAATATTTTTGAACACAAAATTGCTAAACATGTTGGCACTATGGCGGAGCAGAAGATGGGGAGGTCAAAAATCCTTGGCATTGACCTGGGCACAACGAATTCGTGCATGGCGGTCATGGAAGGTGGCAAGGCAAACGTGATCCCCAATGCTGAGGGGGCGCGTACCACGCCATCCATCGTCGCATTTGCCAAAACCGGCGAAAGGCTCGTTGGCCAGGCTGCCAAGCGGCAGGCCATCACCAATCCAAAAAACACAATTTTTTCCATCAAGCGGTTGATTGGGCGAAAAAAATCCGAGGTGGAACGGGAAGCCCGGCATCTTCCCTACAAAATCACCGAAGGGCGCAATGGCGATGCCTGGGTTGAGGTTGAGGTGGCCGGTGTCGTGAAACAGTTTTCGCCGGAAGAAATTTCTTCCATGATTTTGGCAAAGTTGAAGGCGGATGCGGAAAAGTTTTTAGGTGAGTCGGTCAGCAGGGCTGTCATCACCGTGCCGGCCTATTTCAACGATTCCCAGCGGCAGGCGACCAAGGATGCGGGACAGATCGCCGGATTAGAGGTGCTGCGCATCATCAACGAGCCAACGGCGGCATCCCTGGCCTATGGTCTGGAAAAGAAAAAAGAGGAAAAAATTGCTGTCTACGACCTGGGTGGTGGAACCTATGATATTTCGCTGCTGGACATTGGCGATGGGGTATTTGAGGTGCGTGCCACCAACGGCGACACCCATCTGGGCGGAGATGACTGGGACGAAGCGATCATCCAATGGCTGTTGGACGGCTTTCGCCGGGATACTGGCATGGATCTGCGCAATGATCCAATGGCCCTGCAGCGCATAAAGGAGGAGGCGGAAAAGGCAAAAATTGCCCTTTCATCGGTCCAGGAAACGGAGATCAATCTGCCGTTTATTACGGCGGATGCCACCGGACCCAAGCACCTTACCGTAAAACTATCCAGGGCGCAGCTGGATAAAATTTGCGAAGATTTGGTTCGTCGGACCGTCGCACCATTTGAGGCCTGTTTAAAGGATGCATCGTTGACCGCCAAGGACATCGATGAGGTGGTGCTGGTGGGGGGCATGACCCGCAATCCGCAGGTGGTGGAAACGGCCCGGCGTCTGACCGGAAAAACTCCACACCAGGGGGTCAATCCGGATGAGGTGGTTGCCGTTGGCGCGGCCATTCAAGGCGGCGTGCTACAGGGAGATGTGGGCGATATTTTGCTCCTGGATGTGACGCCACTGACCCTTGGCATCGAAACGGCGGGCGGGGTTTCCACGGCGATGATCGAGCGCAACACCACCATTCCCGCCAAAAAAACCCAAATTTTTACGACCTATGCCGATGGCCAGACCGGCGTGGACATCCACATTCTGCAGGGCGAGCGGCCCATGGCCGCTGATAATAAAAGTTTGGGAAATTTTCGTCTCGACGGCATTCCCATGGCACGGCGTGGTGTGCCGCAAATTGAAGTATCCTTCGACATCGACGCCAATGGCATTCTCCACGTGACAGCCAAGGACAAGGGTTCGGGCAAAGAACAAAAAATTACCATCACCAGCAAGTCTGGCCTGACCGATGCGGAGATCGAACGGTTGCGTCGGGATGCGGAGGAGCATGCTGCGGAGGATAGAGAAAAGAAGGAAAAGGTGGAGGCTAGAAATTCGCTGGATTCTGCCATCTACCAGGTGGAGCGGCAGCTTGATGACCTGAAGGACAAATTTTCCGAAGAAGATCGGGAGGCCATCCGCGGCGTGCTGGACGGTGCCAAAAAAGTTTTGGAAGATTCAGGGGCGAGCGTGGCGGCGATGGGAGCCGCCAAGGATGCTCTCATCAGGCGCATGGAGGAGGCATCCCAAAAAATGTATGGCCAATCCGCCGCCGCCCAGGCCGATGGCACAGCTGGCGCGCAGCCAACCGATGCCAATTTCGGTGCCGGGCCTGGCCAGCCAAAGGACGATGGAAATGTGGTCGACGGCGACTTTCATGTGGTGGATGGTCCGGAGAAGTAGAAATGGTGGCGCGGCCGGATGTGGGGAGTGGCAACTAGGACCGGCGCTGTAAAAATTTGTGAGGAATTTTGGAAAAAACTGGCCAAGGCCCGGGACCACTCCTAGCAGGGGCCGCGGAAGGTGATTTCCAACGAAAAATTAGGGGTAGAACGACTATGGACGAAAAATCAATCAAGCCATTGGGCGACAGATTGTTGGTGCGGCGCAAGAAGGGCGGCGAGCAGGTAAAGGGAGGCATTGTCATTCCCGACACGGCCAAGGAGCAATCGCAGGAGGCGATCGTCGTGGCCCTTGGCTCGGGCAATGTGTGCGACAAGGATGGCAACTGTCGACGCATCGAGTTTGAGGTAAAGACGGGTGACTGCGTTCTCATCAGCCGCTATGGTGGCAATGAGTTCAAAATTGATGGCGAGGAATACGTGATCCTCAAACAAAGCGATGTGCTTGGCGTGGTGGCCTGTTGTGGCGGCAGCACCTGCTGCTGTGGCAAATAGGGCGAAAACTAGAAAAAAGGAGTAGTGTAACATGGCTGCAAAACAGTTTGCATTTGACGAAGAGGCGCGGCGCAAGGTGCTCAAGGGGGTTGAGTTGCTGGCAAAGGCTGTGAAGGTGACCTTGGGACCAAAAGGTCGCAACGTGTTGGTTGATCGTAAGTTTGGTGCACCAATGGTCACAAAGGACGGGGTGACCGTTGCCAAGGAAATAGAGCTGGAAGATCCATTCGAGAACATGGGAGCCCAAATGGTGCGGGAAGTGGCGTCCAAAACGGCGGACAACGCCGGTGATGGCACGACCACCGCAACCGTGCTTGCCGAGGCAATTTACCGGGAAGGGTTAAAAAATGTGGCTGCCGGTGCCAATCCGGTCTATCTTAAGCGGGGCATCGACAAGGCGGTTGAGGTTGCTGTAGCAGAATTGAAAGCCACTTCCAGGACGGTCAGTGGCCAGGAGGAGATTCGCCAGGTGGCAACGGTTTCCGCCAACTGGGATGGAGAGATTGGTTCCATCATCGCCGATGCCATGGGCAAGGTTGGCAAGGATGGCACCATCACCGTTGAAGAAAATAAGGGCATTGAGACAATGCTGGACCTGGTGGAGGGCATGCAGTTCGACAAAGGTTATCTCAGTCCCTATTTTGTCACGAATTCGGAGGCAATGGATTGTAGCTTGGACAATGCCTATGTGCTCATTTCGGAGAAGAAGGTGAGCGCGCTAAATGATCTGCTGCCGATCTTGCAGGCCGTGGCTCAGAGCGGAAAGGCACTGCTTATCATCGCCGAAGACGTGGACGGTGAAGCCCTTGCAGCGCTAGTTGTAAACAAATTGCGGGGGACGCTGCAGGTTTGCGCCGTGAAGGCGCCAGGCTTTGGCGATCGGCGTAAGGCAATGCTGGAAGACATCGCCATCCTGACCGGCGGCAAGTGTCTGAGCGAGGACCTTGGCATCAAACTGGAAAATATCAAACTGGAAGATCTTGGCAAGGCCAAGCGGGTTAGCGTTGACAAGGAGACCACGACCATTGTCGAAGGAGCCGGCCGGTCGGATGCCATCCAGGGGCGCATCAAGTTGCTGCGGCGGCAAATCGACGATGCCACGTCCGACTATGATCGTGAAAAACTGCAGGAACGGCTGGCCAAGCTGTCCGGTGGTGTGGCCGTCATCAACATCGGTGCCGCGACCGAGCCGGAAATGAAGGAAAAGAAAATGCGGGTGGAAGATGCACTCCATGCGACCCGCGCCGCCGTTGAAGAAGGAGTATCCGTCGGCGGAGGTGTGGCGCTGCTGCGCACGGCAACGGCCATTGCTAACATGAAATTGGCAGGCGACGAAGCCGTCGGTGCCCAGATCGTGCTGCGGGCCGTTGAAGCACCACTGCGCTGTCTCTGCTGCAATGCAGGAGTGGAGCCTGCTCCCGTCGTGCGGGACATTGAAAAAGCGCGCGGAGCCATTGGCTACAATGTTTCCACCGGAGTATGCGAGGACCTGATACAGGCTGGAGTTGTCGATCCAACGAAGGTGGTGCGCTGTGCCCTGCAAAATGCGGCATCGGTTGCCGGACTGCTGTTGACCACGGAATGCCTAATTGTGGAAAAGCCTGAGGAAAAATCTGCGGCGCCGGCCATGCCGGGTGGCCATGGGGGAATGGACTACTAAAATCCCTTCCCACCCCGCCGGACGTACCCGGCGGGGTGCCTTGCGGCCATTGATGGCTGCGGGGCATTTTTTTTCAAAAGGAAGAGACATCAAGTAAACGTATGCGGTGGTTTTTTATCTTGATAGATAAAATGGAAATCAGTCGAAGTCGTCACAGATAATATTATTGTCACTTTTTGTTATTTTTTTAGAATCATTGCATCAGGAGATTGTACCTATGACTAAATCTGAAATACTTTCTTTCTTGGACGCGCAAACGATCCTTACCGTTACCACCATGAACGGCGAACAGCCCGAAACTCGCGCCCTAATAAATATTCGTAACAAAAACATCGCGCCACATTTGACCCATTATTTCAAAAAAAACGACAGAATTTTCTTTATCACCAACACGCAGACGGACAAGATTGTTCAAATTAGAAAAAACCCAAAAGCAAATGTGTATGCCTACGACAATAATTTCAGCGGTTTGCTTCTTATCGGTGAAATCAAAGAAATTACGGATAAAGACATCATCGACATTCTTTGGGATGATTCTTGGAAAATGTACTATCCTGGTGGAAAAGACGGGGGCGATTTTTCATTGTTGGAATTTATTCCAAAACAATTTAAGAACTATAATGGCAACGGCTTTGTGAAAACAAGTGGCGCGGTGTAGTGCAAATTTTCATAGAAAAACTTCACACAACGCCAATTGGTGAAGAATGCATCGTCCACAATCTTGGACGGAGCTCGCCATGGTCGGCAAAATATTTGCCAACCGGCGGCATGATTTTTATGCTACGCAGAGGAAGGATGGGCTGTGGATACCTATGGCGACCCGGATGGTGTGCTTGCGACGGTTGGCAAAATTTGCATCCGAATTGACCGGGAGGACGGCATGGCGGTTTTCGTCCTAGATGGCAGCCGGCAAGACGGTCCATTTGGAAGAGATCGCATGGACGAGCTCTTGAAACGCGTGCCGGCGTTGCAAAAGGAGGAAAATTTGGCTGTCTACGCCAGCGTCGTCCTCATTCTTGAATTCGGCGATAAATTTTCTCCCCTCACCGATGATGATGCAATTGAAACCTTCCGAGCCGGCCAATTCGGTGAACGTGCGCGGTTTGATCTGTCGGAGATTAGGCCGCCGCAGATTCAGGATGACCAGCTCGTTTTCTTCGCTGAAGTGGTCGGCCTGGGGAGGATACCGTACCGCATCATCGTTCCCTATCCATATCGCCGAAAAACTTGTCGGGCAGAAATTCTTCCATTCAAGGCTTAGCTGCGGTCATTTGGACTGCACATCGACGTCACGGTTGGCGTAGGGGGCGGAAAAAAGAGGAAAGCTGCAATTTTTGCACAAAATTTACAAAGTTCATTGCAATCGCGCGGTTCCTTTTAGAAGCTTGCCATTCTGTGAGGCCGAGGGTGCGGTGCATGGTCATGGGCGGTGGCCAAGGGACGCGGCTACTGCCGTTGACCAGAAGTCGCTGCAAGCCGGCTGTTCCGATTGGAGGAAAGTGCAGGCTGGTGGACATTGCCATCAGCAATTGCATCCATTCCGGCTTTAATAAAATTTACCTACTCACCCAGTACCATACCAGATCTTTGCATCGCCACATCCGTGGCACCTATCAATTTGACCACTTCAGCGGAGGCTTTGTTGAAGTACTCTCCGCCGAACAGGTCAATGGCTGCGATCCTACGTGGTACGAGGGAACGGCCGATGCCGTCCGCAAAAATCTTTGCTATTTGGACCTGCGGGACGATGACCTGGTCCTCATTCTTGCGGGTGACCATCTCTATCGCATGGATTTTGAAAAAATGGTCGCAGCCCACCTGGACGGTGGAATGGAGGTGACCATTGCCGCAAAAATTGTTGCCGCTGAGAAAGTTAGTCAGCTTGGCATAATGGAAGTGGATGCCATGCGCCGCGTTGTGTCCTTTGTGGAGAAGCCGAAAGATCCGGATATCATTGGCCGGCTATGCCTGTCCAATGAAATGTGCCGGCAGCATCAGCTGGACGCATCCCAAAGCCATTGCCTTGCTTCCATGGGCAACTACGTTTTTCGCTTTGGCGCATTGAAGGCGGCATTGGGCGGAGTTGGCACGGATTTTGGCCGGGAAATTTTGCCAAATTTGCTCAGCTCCGGCGTGTCCATCGGAGCCTACCTTTTTAACGGCTATTGGGAGGACATTGGCACCATTCGCACATTTTTCGATGCCAACCTGGCATTGACCGACATCGTGCCACCATTCGATTTTTTTGATGCGGACCGGCCCATTTTCACCATTCCGCGCTATCTTCCAGCGTCCAAGATCAACGGCAGCTCCATGGGTCAGGTCATCATCGCCGAAGGCTGCCTAATCGACAGTGCCACCCTGCGCCGCTGCGTAATCGGGACCTGCTCCGTCATTCGCCAGGATTCTTTTTTGCAAAATGTACTCATGATGGGGAATGGATTTTTTGAAAAAAAGCACGGCGGCAGCGACGCCATCCCCAGCGGCATTGGGCGCAATTGCCAAATTTTTAATACGATCGTGGACAAAAATGTGTGCATCGGCGACCGCGTTTTCATTTCTCCAGAAGGAAAGCCAAATGGCTACTCCAGAGAAGGTTGTAGCGTTGTGGACGGCATCGTTTGCATCCCAAAAGGAACCGTTGTGCCCCACGGGTTTGTGTTCTAGGTTCCACACGGACCTTTTTTGCTTTAAAACCGCGGCAGAGCTGGTTGTTGCCGGGCCTCTTTGAAAATCGTATCACCTCTAGAAAATTACATCTGATCCAACGCTTCCAATCCCAGCAGTTCCAGGCCCAGGCCAAGAATTGTTTTCGTACGATCGCATAGCAACAGTCGGCGGCGCGTGGTTGCCCGGTCGCCGTCGATGACACGGCAGGCGGCGTAGAATGTGGAAAATTCTCCAGCCAGCTCATAGAGATAGGTGCAAAGAAGGTGCGGCCTAAGGTCGGCAAGCACCTGGTGGAGAACGGTTGGGAAATGGAGAAGCTTTCTGGCCAAGGAACGTTCCTCTCCTTCCTGGATCGGCGGCATGGCATCGACACCATCGGACAAATTTTCCGATGCCGCGCGGCGGGCAATTGCATGGAGGCGTGCCAGCGCGTACTGCAGATAGGGCGCCGTATTGCCATTGAATGCCAGCATGCGGTCCCATGAAAATAGGTAGTTGTTGCTGCGGTTTTGCGACAAATCTCCGTATTTGACAGCACCAATGCCAACGGCCCGCGCGATGCGGTCACGGCTTTCCCGGTCCAATTCTGGATTTTTTTCTTCCACAATTGTCCGCGCCCTGGCAATTGCTTCCGAAAATAGTTGCTGCAAACGAATGGGTTCTCCCGAGCGGGTGCGAATTGCTTTGCCGTCTTCGCCGCAGACCGTGCCAAAGGAAATATGGTGCAGTCCGGGCAGCCGGTACCCTGTTTTTTCAAACCAACGCTCAACTGTCAAAAAAAGTTGTTGAAAATGATCCTGCTGGCGGGCATCCACGACATAAAAAATTTCATCGGCTCCAAGCTGCTCCGACCGGTAGAGGACGGCGGCCAGGTCCGTGCTGGCGTAGTTGGATGCGCCGTCTGCCTTGCGGATCAAAAAAGGTTGTTCATAGAATTGGCCATGGTTGCGAAAAAAAACGGCCAGTGCTCCACCATTCTTTTCTGCTATGCCGTACTTTTCCAATTCTTCAAAAACACGGCCAACGGAATCGCGGTAGAACGATTCTCCTAAAACCAGGTCAAAATGTACCGAGCAAAGGTCATAAATTTTTTGAAAAGCGGCATAGGAAATTGCATTGATCCGCTTCCACAGTTCTAGCCGCGGAGCATCGCCGGACTGCAATGCCGCCAACTCTTCCCTTGCCTCGCGGGCCGCCTCTTCGGACTCCTCCACCGCCTGGACACCCCGGCGGTAGAGCTCTTCCAATGCCTCCAAACCACTTCCCGGTGCCAGCTGCTCAAAATCTGTCCCCTCCAGACGAATCTGCCGCAGCAGGATGCCAAACTGGGTGCCCCAGTCGCCGATGTGGTTGTCGCGGATTACCTTGGCACCGAAAAATTCCAAAATGCGGCAAATGGCATCGCCGAGCACGAGAGAGCGGAGATGGCCAACGTGCATCTGCTTGGCACTGTTCGGACTGGAAAAATCCACCACGTGGATACGGCCGTCCAATTCATTTGCTCCTGTGCGCAGAGCATGTGCATCACCGTAGGCTGCCAGCCATCTTGCCAACGCCAGCGATGACAGGGAAATGTTGACAAATCCACCGCCGGCAACTTGCAAATCGCAGAGAGCGGGCGAAAACTCTTCCTCGCTGCGCAGGGCATCCACTAGCCGCTGGGCAATCTTTCGTGGATGAATTTGGCAGAATCTGCCATAGGCCAGCGCCCCGTTGGCCTGGTAGTCGCCAAAGCGGATCGGCGCTAGTTGCACCTGGGCAGAAAAGTTTTGATCAAAGCCGCAGACCTCCTGCCCAACCTGCGTTAGACGGGCCTCGTAGTGGCGCTGCAGATCAAATGGCGGCCGTTCCATGGCCCTTGCTAGTCACTGCCACTTCTCTGTCTAGCAAATTCCCGGTCCAGGCCAATTCCCACCAGAGCCTTGGAATCTAAGCCTCCTGGCAATCGACCGCGCGCCGGTGGGCAACAGAGGATTCGAACCTCTAACCTACTGGGTGTAAACCAGTTGCTCTAACCATTGAGCTAGCTGCCCGCGGCCCTCCACAGGGTGACTCTTTAAAAATCACCTGCATCGAAGAGGGAAGCCCAGTTGTTTCTAAATTTTTCGGCCGTCAAGGAAAAAGATGACATGGACTGGTTGGATGGTCTTCTCCTGGCGGCAGGATTGGCCGTGGCTGGCAGAGTCATTGGCTTCCGCACTTCTCTGCCAAAGAGGGGAAAATGCTTGCGTCCGATCCTTGACTCATACCTACTGTCCCCGCGGGGGGTTAGCTCAGCCGGCTAGAGCATCAGCATGACACGCTGGGGGCCGTGGGTTCGAGTCCCACACCTCCCACCACGCTCCCAGAGCGACCTGCGAGGTAATCTACTCTCACCTTGCACCGTATTCTTGTCTTGGTTTTGACTTACTTTTTTCAAAATTTTCCCCCACCGACCTCCGGAAACCTATTTTCAGGTGAAAATTTTCCGCTGGCCCAGCCCTTTCACCGCACAATTTCGCGCCCGGTTGATTACCGGGCCGGGATTCGCTTTTCATCAATAATCGAAATAATCATCATCGTTGGTCTCGTTCTTCTTCAACGCCTTGTTGCTCCCATCATCCGATGGGTAGTTAATGCTTATGTCCTTGAATGGGTCCAGGTCATGGGCATTGGACAAATGGGTTGATGTATCTTCCCGATGGGAAAAATCTAGTTCATCTGGCTCAATCTTCAGTCCTGCGTTTGCATTCGCAAAGACTTGTTTGAGTCGCAACACAACATCAGATTTCAAACCCTGCGCATAGCCCTTGCTAACGGCTGATACCAGGTAATCGACTTGAGTGGCAGACAAATGAGATATTGAATCGAAACCTATGAGATAGTAAGATTTTGCAAGAATGCTACGGCCGGCTTCCCTGACTTGATTTCTAGCGGCCCCGCTATTTGCAATTTGTACAAGTTGTTCATCTGTCCACAGCACAATCTGCAAAGCTTCCATTAGACTTTTAGTGTCAGCGGCGGTTATGCTAGCCGCGACGGCAGCAATTTGTTTCAAAATTTGGCATTTCTGTGAATCCGAGATGCGAGGGAAGCTTTGCAAGAGACAGATTGAACGCTTGCACAGCAGCAATAGATCAGTATCGTCCGCATCAGTCTGGTCTACTAATGCTTGATATATAGAATTCATGACAGCAATGTATGCAGCTTGAAGATAATCGCCGTTTATGGAATATTGCTGTTGTCTGATTTTCAAAAGTACGCCCATCAAGGCAAGCCGATAGGAAAAGTGTCCTACTCCTGAGTTGAAGGTAAACACATTTTCGAAGGTATTGAGCACAAGGTCTGTTGTATTGCATATCACATTATTTTGATCGTTAGAGGGGGCATTTTGATTCTTAGAGGTGGCACGTTCACAGAAGAACGGAACCAGAACTTCTATAAGGTGGAGACATGCAACGTACCCCGAATCTTCCAATCCAATCGAGGCATCAGTCAAATCATCAATGTAGGGCCTAAGAGGATCTGCCTGACCGATCGTATCACAAAATTTCTTGAAGATATCTTTGATAAAATCTCTGCTATTTTTGTTTTGACTACTATCCGCCACATTCTCATTGAGAGTAGGGGCTTGCAGCGTGAAGCCCTGATTCAGACAACCGTTGGGAAGAGGGGTGGGTTCGCAATGGATAGTTGGAGAAATGCACTGCGAGGTGGAGGTAGTCGGCGATGAGGTAGCCACCATCTTCTGTGCAGCATCCAATCTTTCGCTCCGCGCGTTCGCAATCTGGATACACAACGACGGCTCCCGCTGTGATTGATCTTCCCCAGATTCAGCATTCAATGTCTCGTCTTCTTCTATTGCTCGAGTCAGAATCAGTGCTTGCGGGAGGTCGCCTGGCGGCGGATTCCATCGCTGAATGAGCATCTTGGTGACACCGATAAGCGCATTTTTTATCAATAATTCCCCCCTTTGCAAACCCAACTTTTTCTCTTCTTCGGTCTCTTTCAATGACTTTCCCAATGTATCATACAACGACTTCAAGGTCTCGTATAAAAACTGCATGTCGGCCACAGACGCATGGCATCTATTCATCGTCGCTATGCGATTGGCAATGTAGGAAAACAAACAATCGGTCGGGATTTCTCCCTTTGGAGTTATTTTAAGAAGTAGAAGCACTATTGCCAACCAACTATCTCCGTATATGCATCCTCCAATGTCATCTTTCACAATTACTTCGAAAATTAAAACAAGATTACTATGAAGCTGTTCGGAGCTGGGCTGCTTGAGAATATACAGCATGGCATCATTGTTGAGATATTTGCAAATTGTCACGAGCTCTGGCGCGCCGAGTATTCTTTCACCCAACGCTAGATCCAATAGCTTTGTGAGTATGGACACACAGTTCTTAGTTTGTTCCTCTTCATTGTTATGAGATTCAACAATGAACTCGCAAATGCCTCCGATTAGGGTCACGAGGCTATTATTCCACGTTCCGTTGAAGGAAACACTGGAGAAGAATGTAATGAGATTCTCATTTGTAGAAGTTTCGATGATAGTTGCAAAACCAGAAGGATCGAAACTCTGCAACCACCAACAAACATGATCGACGTCATCCAGCGACATTGCCGTATTGTCCAGATTGCAGGGCACAACACAGGAACTACTCATCAAAAGTTGTTTCCATGCATCCTTATTCGTATCACAGTGCAACCTATCGTTTTCGTATTTCTTCTCGTTCGCATCAGATCGCTCCTTCATGTTTTCCCATTGCTCTTTAACTGCGGGATGTCCTTCTAAAAACTCTTGAAAAGATAATATTTCTTCTTTCGCCGAAACGTTTCCTTTTTTTTTACACAAAAAGGACCACACTGCACCGATGTCATTGCTAAATGTTCCGCGGAAAGGTGCCACCAGAAAAAAATAAGGGCCCCCGACAATCAAAATGAAACCCATGGCTACATATCGCACACCTTTAAGGAAAACGTCGGTGATGCATCCGATGACAAGGTGTGCCTGCGTAGTGCCGGTGCTGGAACCGCTGATTGATGTCAACCATGAGAAAATACTAAGTCCATCACCGGGAGGCAAAGTTTTGTTACTGCTACTCATGGAGCTCTGACTGGACTAGGCTGGAAAAAATTGCAATCTTTTTTTTTGTACCCATGCCAATTGCAAATTCCATGTAACTTTCCCGTGCCCGTGTGTGCCCACGTTACGAAAAAGCATTGAGCTGACCCAGAGGAAGTTTGGGATAAATGTCCATTGGGCAAGAGATTGTGTGCGCCGGATCCAGCAGGGCGGCCAGGGCAATGATGGAGGCATTGTCGCCGCAGTATCGCGCCGGAACAAGTAGAAGGGGCGTGGCATGGTCCGCTGCAATGGCTTCCATTCCGTCCCGCAAGAGCGCGTTCTGGGAAACGCCGCCGGATAGGCCAATGCTGCCATGGGGAAAACGTTCTACTTCGTGCCGCACCCTGGCCAGCAGCGCCGAAATTACGGCCCATTGGTAGCTGGCGCAGAGATTGGCCCGCTCCCTGGCAACTTCTGCCGCGGCCATGCTGTCCAGTCGACGGCGCAGGGAAGTTTTCAGTCCGGAAAAGCTAAATTGTACATCACGACGAGCTCCGAATGCCACGGGGAATGGATAGGCATGCGGATTCCCTTCCCTTGCCAGGCGCTCCAGGCCTGCGCCGCCCGGATAGGGAATTCCCAGCAGCCTGGCACCCTTGTCCAATGCCTCGCCGGCCGCGTCATCCACCGTTCCGGCCAGCCGGGTAAGGGAAAGATCTTTTTTTTCTATGCGAAATAGCAGGGTGTTGCCACCGGATACGAGGAGGCCCAGGTGGGGTAGCCAATTCTCCACCGTTGTGGTGGAGCCGCCCGCCTGCCAGGGTGGAAGAAATGGAGAAAATGCGTGGCCATGGAGGTGATTTACGCCCACCACCGGACAGCCAAAGGCAAGGCCGGCCGTGCGTGCCGCCGCAAGGCCAATGGCCAGACCACCGGCCAGGCCTGGGCCCACCGTCACGGCCACAAGATCCGGAGTCGTTGACGGCCATTCGGTGCGCAGCGCATGCCACAATTTGGGAAAGGCTTCCAGGTGGGCGGCGGTGGCCAATTCCGGAACAACGCCGCCGTGGACTCCATGCAAAGCAGCCTGGGAAATTGTGCGTTCAAAGGGAAATGTACGCCCGTCCCCATCCAAAAATGCCAGCGACGATTCGTCGCAGGAACTTTCCAGGGCAAAAATTTTCATAAAAATCCATTGACAGTCCGGCCAATTGACCTTCCTTTGTCGAACAAAGGTTTGCCACCTTGGGGGAGATTGGGTGCCATGTCCAGAATTTGCGCGATTACCGGGAAACGTCCATGTGCGGGTTCGCGCATCCGCAGGCGCGGTGTGGCCAAGAAGAGTGGTGGCATCGGTACCCACGTGGTTAAGGTCACAAAGCGCCGCTTCAAGCCAAACGTGCAGCACGTGCATGTTCGACTGCCCAGCGGTGAAACGCGCAGATTGTGGGTTTGCGCAAAAGCTTTGAAGGCGAACAAAATTTGCAAGGCCTAGCGCCGGTCCCGTGCCGGTCGGCATCCGCTACTGCGGTGATTTCCGTTGGAGATGCAGTCCATGGCCGGATGGGGCACCATCGGCATGCCATCGAGGATGTTCCGTGCCGGATGCATTTTCCCAAAACCTTCGAAGGAATGCGTCGGCCCATTCCATGCGGCGGAGAGGGGGGGATTCGAACCCCCGGTGCCCGGGTGGGCACTTCGGTTTTCAAGACCGATGCAATCGACCACTCTGCCACCTCTCCCGAAGCGAACGGACCACGGCCGATGCGGAAAGTCGAGCGAAATGCGCGGGTGCCATGCGGGGGAGCCGTGACCGGTTTGGGCGGATGTTTTTTTATACAAGCGAAGGGGAATGGCCATTTACTATTGCAATTAAAACATTTCACCGTTGAATAGCCCCATGTCTAGGCACAATGATCGGTGGCACCATGGCGGCCATCATTTCCACCCATGCCATCACCAGTGGCACATTTGGCCACCCTTACATTTTCATCCACCGGTTGTGCCATGCCATCGACCTCGCTTCCCCGTGTTGGCCATCGGCGGACCGTTTGCTTTGCCAGGCATGGCGGTGGTGTGTTTGATAATTTTTGGCATCGTCTTGTTGACGCTCCTACCTCCTGTCGGCCTGGCACTTTTGCTGCTTGCCATGGGCATCGGTCTGTACCTCCTCATTCGGTCGTTACTTGCCTAGAATTGTCGGCCAGCGATAGCCGCCGGCCGGCCGGGCCTGCTTTTGCAAAAAACGCGGCGGTGGCCGTCCGGATGCGGTGTCAGCGGGGCCGTGCCAGGTGAAAATCAAAGGCATGGGCCAGGTCCAGGTTGATCCTTCCCCCGCCGTCATGGCTTAAAAAATCCAAAAGCTGGGGGCGAAAGTTCGGATGGGCACAGTGGTCGATGATGAGTCTGGCACGCTCCATTGGTCCGCGGCCGCGAAGGTCGGCGATTCCATGTTCCGTGGCAAAGATCTGCGTATCGTGCTCCGTATGGTCGATGTGGGAACAAAGGGGAACGATGCAGCTGATTGTTCCGTCCTTGGCCGTTGAAGGCGTGGCAAAGATGGAAATATGGCAATTGCGGGCAAAGTCCCCAGAGCCGCCGATTCCGTTCACGATGCGGGTACCCAGCAGGTGTGTGCTGTTGACGTTGCCCCACAGGTCCATTTCCAGGGCAGTGTTGATGCCAATTAGGCCAAGCCTCCGGATGACTTCCGGGTGGTTGGTAATCTCCTGTGGCCGGAGCACGAGGTGGCGGCGATAGGTTGCCAAATTATCGTAGATGCGGCGCAGTATTTTTGGAGAAACCGCCAATCCGGAGCTGCTGGCAAAGCGGATGCGGCCCGATTCGATGCCGTCGAATACCGTATCCTGAAGAATTTCCGAATACATTTCAAAGGGCGGCATGGATGGGTCCGTGCCAAGGGCTGCCATGACCGCATTGGAAACGTTGCCAACGCCGGCCTGCAGAGGAAGAAAGGTTTTTGGAATGCGGCCGGCCCGTTTTTCAAAAAGCAGAAATTCTGCGATATTTTCCCCAATTTTTTGGGATAGACGGTCGACCGGAGTGAGGGGCACGGCGGTGTCCGGAATGTTGGTGCGGACAATGGCGGCAATTTTTTGCGGATCAACCTGCAGCATTGTGGCGCCGATGCGGTCGGACACGCGGTAGATGGGAATTTCCCGGGTATTGGGCGCGGGGGTTAGCTCGTAGATGTCGTGCAGTCCTTCCAGCGTATCCGGGTGATAGCCGTTGAGCTCAACCGTGATGGACCTGGCCAATCGGCCAAAGGTTGGCACTGCCCCCACCGAACTGGTGAGCAAAATACGCCCATCGGGATGGACGGCGGCCGCTTCCAGTATGGCGTGGTCGATGGTGCCCCAGACATGGCTTTTTACCATGGGAGCCAGGTGGGATAGGTGCAGATCCACGTACTCCACCTTTTGGCCATTGATCTGTTTGCGTAGAATGGGACAGGATTGGTAGGGCGTGCGGTAGGAAATGGCATCCACGGCTGCAAGGGCATCGTCCACGGCCGCATCGACGGAGGCACTCGCCAGCAAGCGAATGGCAAAGCTCTGGCCAGCTGCTCTTAGCCGCTTGACCCGCTCCGCCAGCGCGGCCGGCACAACTTTTACCGAACCGGCAGGAGTAAAACCGCCGACGGCAACGGTCTGCCCATTCTGAATCAACTCCGCCGCCTCGGCGGCTGTCATTTCGGGAAATGGCAACCTTTCTGCGCACCGCAACATGTGGCATGGGAACGGAAATTCACGCAGGATGCAATGACATTCTCCGTATCATTTTTGGTGAGTTGCCGGGAGCCAATCTCAATCTTCCTCGGAAGCCTCATCCTCTTCTTCATCATCATAGTCCGGCCATTGGATGTTGGCAGAGATTTTTTTGCCTGTCTGCGCTTGTTGGTCTCCGGTTTGCCTGGGCGGTTTCGGGTGCACGGTGACGGCCTGGTAGTGGTCTCCCCACAGCACCAACAACATGTCGTTTTTGTGCAGCAAAAGATTATCTTGCAATGGTTTCACCTGCCAATCTGCGTAGGAAAATCGCACGTTTTGGCCAAGATTGCGCTCTATGAGCAGCGTTGCATTGCGCTTGTAGTGCAACGTCAAAAATAGCACATCCAGGTCCGTTGCCATCTGGCCGGACCGCTCGGTTTTGCAAAATGTGTAGAGGAGAAGGTAGGCAAGTTGTACGGTTCGGAGGTTGGAATTAGCGAGTGAGCCCAGCAAATTTTCTGTCATCCAGTCGGCCAATGGAACCATCAGCGTCGCACCTTCACTCGGAAGGAGGTCATCATCGGGCAACCTATATTTCCCAGCCGTAGCAACGAAGTTGCACAGGGCCTGCAAAAGAGGATTTGTTTGACGAAATTGTTCCAATTCGTCTTTTGCAACGTTGTAGGCGGATACCTCATCGCCAATTCGTTGCTGCGCATCTTCCTGCCGTTCCAGTAAAATTTGCAGCTCTTTTTCGATGGTTTTGTGGGTATTTTCGTCCTTTTCCTGTTGTGTATAATTGGGATTGAGCGCACCTACGTCCCATGCTTCCTTGGCTTGTTTCAGCTGATGTTTTTTAAAGTTAATGGCGTTAGGTGATGTTTCAAGTGTGCTTTGCGTGCTCAGCATGGCAGTGCGCAGCTTACTGACCTGTTCCTGCAGCCTGTCCAGCGTGACAAAGATTTCGTTACCCGATTGTTCTCCGATGGTGATGCACTCTGTAAAGGATGTCAAAATTTTGTTTTTTCCAAAGCAGAACGACCAGGTTTTCTTCAAATCTCGCTGCAGCACCAGCAAAAGCTCTCCCCGAGCAGTTTTTGCCACATCACGTCGCAGTGCATTGCAGACGCTTGCCGGAGGCCGTTTCGTTGCCGTACTGCCCTGGGAAAAGTAATGTCCGACGGCAAACAGACAGCCATTCGTGCCTTGACCGGTGCCCAAGTTCACACTTTCCAAGGCATATCCATATGCATCGATTCCGTTGTCGGCCAACTTTGCGGCGGCCAGCACTTCGTGCGTAACGGGTTCCCCACCTTCTTCCTGCGTGGGCGGATTCCGAACTGTTGCCGTAGCGCCGGGAGCGGGTTCTCTAGATTTTTGTTCGTCGCCGCGTTCCGCAGGCCATTTTTTTAGAAAAAGCCAGAACCGAAATTTAGGGCAAAACAGCAAGAAAATGCCAAAACAGCTCAACCCGGTTCCCAGAAAAACGACGACGCGGAGGCCAATGGCCAGAACGTCCCTTGCCGAATGGCGGCCGGTGGCTTGGGACGCCGTTGGCCGGGCATGTTGTAGATTGGATGGAGATTCGCTAAGCGGCGTGACCGTGTTGTCGCGTGATAAACTTTCTACTTTTAACACGCTCCCATGCTGACGATTGTCTCCCGATGTCAAGAGAAAATTATTGAGCTAGGTTGTTGGAGTGGCGATTTTTAGGAGCAAGTGCTGCACCATGAAATTTTTGCAAATTATGACTTTGTGGTGAAATACGAAAAAATGTTGGCATAGTGCTTGACAAAAAAACTTGCCGCGCCCAACCTATCCCCGGTTGGGGTAGATGGTGGCGGGGTGGACGTTGTTGAGGTCCTTGGGGGGCCGCATTACGCGTGTTTTTGGCTTTCTAGCCCACGACATCGGCATAGACCTTGGCACGGCCAATACACTTGTCTATGCCAAGGGCCAGGGCGTTGTGCTCAACGAACCAAGTGTGGTGGCGCTCTACAGTGACACGCGCAAGGTGCGGGCGGTGGGCAACGAAGCCAAGCTCATGCTGGGCAGAACACCGGGAAATATTGTTGCCCTGCGGCCCATGAAGGATGGGGTCATCG
The DNA here is from genome assembly GCA_031275345.1 of Puniceicoccales bacterium. Taxonomy (GTDB): domain Bacteria; phylum Verrucomicrobiota; class Verrucomicrobiia; order Opitutales; family JAIRLM01; genus JAISOW01. The sequence continues at coordinate 191,055 of JAISOW010000001.1, read as the reverse complement.
CCGACTTTGATGTGACCGAAGCCATGCTGCGCTATTTCATTGCCAAGGCCTGCCATCAAGCCCGCTTCGTTGCCCCACGGGTTGTGGTGGCGGTTCCATCCGGCATCACAGAGGTGGAGCGGCGTGCGGTAAAGGAGTCGGCCATGAATGCGGGCGCTCGGGAAGTACTTCTTCTCCAAGAACCGGTTGCCGCCGCCATCGGCGTCGGCCTGCCCATCGAAGAGCCGGCGGCCAACATGATTGTGGACATCGGCGGTGGGACGACGGAGGTGGCGGTGATTTCCCTCGGTGGAGTTGTCTATGCGCGCAGCTTGCGCATCGGTGGCGATGGTATGGACATTGCCCTGGTGAATCACATGAAGCGCGAACACAACCTGCTTATTGGCGAAAGGACGGCGGAGGAAATTAAAATTCGTGTCGGATCTGCCACACCGCTGGCCGTGGAATGCAGCGTTTCGGTCAAAGGGCGGGACACGATCAGCGGCCTGCCGCAAACCATTTCTCTGTCCTCCATTGAAGTGCGCGAGGCGCTGTCCGATTCGCTCCATGCCATTGCCGACATGATTCGCAATACGCTGGAGCGCTGTCCTCCCGAGCTGGCCGCCGACCTGGTGGACCGGGGGATTGTGCTGGCCGGTGGCGGCTCCCAGGTGCGCAATTTGGAAAAAATGCTGCGGGAAAGGACGGGATTGCCCGTATTTGTGGCCCGCGATCCTCTGCGGGCCGTGGCCAATGGGACAGGTGTCGTGCTGGAAAATCTTTCCACCTGGCTCGGTGCTAGTGCCCCAGCCTGATAGCTGGCAAATTTTTAGCCAATGGCCACCCGGAGGTTTGTGCAAAAAAATTGCTTGCCTAGCCTTCCGCAGCCCCTAGCGATGGATTGTCCATGCGACCAACCTACCATCCATCCAAAATTTCCAGGGTTCGCGTCTGTGGCTTCCGCCGCCGCATGCGAACGGCTGCCGGCCGTGCCATCCTTTCCAATCGTCGCCGCGTGGGTCGCCGCCGTCTAACCGTCGTATGATTGGTCCATTTTCCTTGGCCATGGATCAGCGTCTTCGCCGTTGCCAGCGCATTTCTTCGCGGGCCGATTTTTTGGCATTCCGTTCCCAGCGGACAATCCCGGGAGGGGTTGGCCTGCGGGCCGTTGGAAAGCGGGGACCGGGGCGATGGCCGCGGCTGGCGATTGTTGCCCCACGAAGAATAGGAAATGCTGTCCGGCGCAATCATTTGAAGCGAATTGTGCGCGAAGAATTTCGCCGCCACGCAGGGTCAGAGTTGACGGGCTGGGATCTGCTTGTGCTGCTGAATGAATCGTCCCGTGGCCTGGCCGACGGTCCTTTGCGGGCCGGCCTACGGCAAATTCTACGCCGGCTTTTGGAGCAAAGGTTGAAAATTTGTGATCGCCAAGAATGGGGAAAATTTTAGGTGGAAAATGTGGGGGTGTATCAATTTAGCCAGCGTGCCCAGCGAGCTCTGGGAGGCGCAATGGAGGAAGCTAGCCGCATGGGGCGGCGGGTTGTTTCCTCCGAACACCTGCTCCTGTCCTTGCTGCGATTGGAGGGAAGTACTGCTGCCAAGATTCTTGCGGCATTTGATTTGAACTTTGCTCAAATCCGGGAAACAATTTTCCAATACATCTGGGTCCGGGACGCCGTGCCTGTCAATGGTCAGGAAGCGGGCGAAGGGGATGCTGCGGCCATGGACGTTGGTCTGGACATGCGGGCCACAATTTTATTAGCGGCGGCGGAAGCCCACGGCATGGGCCATGAGCGCATCGGCACGGAGCATCTGTTGCTGGGGCTTGTGCGGGAATCGGACGGGTTGGCGGGCAAGGTTTTGAGGGAATTGGGATTGGACGTTGCCGACTGCCGAGAAGAACTGCGCGGCCTGCGCGGGTGCGGCGAAGAACGGCATTGCTCCACGCCGGCCCTGGATAGTTTTGGAAGAAATTTGACGGAGGAGGCACGGCAGGGGCGGCTGGATCCGATGGTTGGCCGGGAACGGGAAACGCGGTGCTGTCTGGAGATTCTCTGCCGGCGGACGAAGAACAATCCTGTGCTCTTGGGAGCGGCTGGGGTCGGCAAGACGGCCATCGTCGAGGGCCTGGCACGGGCGATCGTGGCAGGGGCCGTTCCGGCCTGTTTGGCGGATAGGCAAATTTATGCGCTAGACCTTCCTCTGCTGGTTGCCGGAACAAAATTTAGGGGCCAGTTTGAGGAGCGGATCAAGGCCGTGATGGACGAGGTGCGGCGCCACGGCGGCATCATACTGTTTCTCGATGAAATTCACACAATCATTGGGGCAGGGGGCGGAGAAGGCTCGCTGGATGCGGCCAACATCCTAAAACCGGCCCTGTCCCGGGGCGAGGTTCAATGCATTGGAGCCACCACGCCGACCGAATATCACAAGCATATGGAGCGGGATGCGGCGCTGGTGCGACGTTTCCGACCGGTCACGGTGGAAGAGCCGGATGGCAAGGATGCGCTCGCCGTGCTGCGCGGCATTAGGGACCACTACGAGGAGCATCACCACGTCCACTACGCCGATGAAGCGCTGGAGGAGGCGGTGCGACTCGCCATCCGCCACATTCCGGATCGGCAATTGCCGGACAAGGCAATTGACCTGCTCGACGAAGCCGGATCACGGGTACGGCTGCGGACCATGGAACGGCCTCGGCAGCTGATTGCCGTGCGGGATAGATTGGAGTCCTGCCATCGGGAAAAGTTGGATGCCGTGCGGCGGCAGGAATTTGAAAGAGCGGCAATTTTGCGGGATCGGGAAAAAAAATTGCGAACTACCTGGAGCAGGCGAGAAGAGAGCTGGCGGAGGAGGATGGGTGGTGCGCGGCCGTCCGTTTCGGCGGACGATGTGCTGCAGGTTGTGGGGGATTGGACCGGCATCCCATTCAAGCGGCTGGGGCAGCGGTCGGGCGATGGGGCAGATGCGATGGAGGAAAAGTTGCGGGCTGCAGTGCTCGGCCAGGATGGTCCGATTCGGGCCGTTGCCCGTAGCCTACGCCGCTATCAGGCACGGCTTCACGATCCGAAGCGACCCATAGGTTCGTTCCTATTTCTTGGCCCAACGGGTGTGGGCAAAACATTACTGGCGCGCAAGCTGGCCGAGCTGCTCTTTGGCCGAGAAGAGGACATGGTGCGCATCGACATGTCGGAATTTTTGGAAAAATTTTCCCTAACCAGGCTGGTGGGTTCGCCTCCCGGCTACGTGGGCCATGGTGAGGGCGGGCAGCTGACCGAGCGGGTGCGGAACAAGCCCTATTCCGTCGTACTATTCGACGAGGTGGAGCGGGCCCATCCGGAATTGCTCCAAATTTTGCTGCAGATTTTGGAAGATGGGCAACTGTCCGACGGACAGGGACGGCCGGTTAGCTTTCGCAACACGCTGATCATTTTGACCTCCAACGTGGGTTCCGAACTTTTTCTGCGCGATGGGACGGTTGGCTTTGCCACACCAGCCGATACGGCGCAACGCATCCAGGACCGTGTTTTAGAAGAAGCTCGCCGAGCCTTTCCTCCAGAATTTCTCAACCGTTTGACCGATTTGCTGGTGTTCCAACCGCTGGGCAATTGCCAAATGGATGGCATCCTTTCCCTGGAATTGGAAAAGTTCCGGGACAGATTGGCCGAGCTGGGATTCTCGCTTGCCTTGGATGATGGGGCAAAAAAATTTCTCATTCAAAAAGGTTTTGATCCCAAACAGGGGGCTAGGACGCTGCGCCGCATTTTGGATGAATGTCTTAGGGACCCAATTGCCGACCTGGCACTGTGCCATCCCGGTGGCGGCCAGGTTGTGGCGTGCTGCGGTGGAGATGGTTTGGAACTGCAGCTCATTCCGTCGGAAGCGGCAAAGGAAGCACTGCAAATGGCGAAGGACGCGACGCACGCGAAGATGGCCGTACCGTGCTAGCGACAGCGCCAATGGGCGGTTGGACGGGACTTGACCGACGCGGTATTGGAAGATGGAGTGGGTCGTGGAAAAAATTTTATCGGAAGAGAAATTTTGCATTGACTTCCAAACCATTCCAGATCAAAATATAAAATACTTTAAGGATCAGGGATCAGGGATCAGGGATCAGGGATCAGGGATCAGGGATCAGGGATCAGGGATCAGCAGTCCCAGCTGTTTCCATCCTTATACCGGTTTACAACGGCGCAAGGCATGTGGCCTGCGCGCTGGACAGCGTGCTGGGGCAAGATTTTTTAGATTTTGAGTTGGTTTGCGTGGACGATGGCTCCACCGATGGCACGGCGAAAATTTTAGAAAAATACGCTGCCAAGGACCAGCGGGTTCGCATTGTTACAAATCCAGAAAATCGTGGCACACTCCACGCCAGGGTAACCGCGGTGCGGGCGGCTGGTGGAAATTTTGTCCTTTTTCTGGATGCCGACGATCGGATGGAGCCTGGCATTGTGAAAGTTGCCCATGCGGCGGCCGTGGCCGGTGGGGTGGATGTTGTTCTGTTTCGACTATGGAGTCGGAGGATTGGTTGGCGAACAAAAATGTTCGTACATGAAGAAGCCAATCTCCCAGACAATCATTTGGGCCGTATTTTTTCGGCCTGCGAAATTGGAGCAATTTCAAAAAATTTTTGCCTTGCGGTTGCCGTATTATTTAACAAACTGATCCGAAGAGAGATTTTTTCCAATGCGCTGAATTCTATCCCCCAGACCCTGCTAAATGAACACATTTGCTACTATGAAGATATATTCTTGGTTGCACTCATTATTTTGCGAAGCAACCTCTGGCTAGCAATTTCGAACTTCGGCTGCCGTCGCATTACGAGCATGGCATCTCTTGGTGTTCAGCAGAAAACGGATAAATGTGCTTTTCAGCACAGCCAGCGGGACATAGGTCTTATCAAAGAGCATCTTAGAGCAACCCTATCTCCCGAAGAATGGTCCATAATTGGCAATTTGTTTAATGGTGTAAATTTTTGTGAAATGGGAGCGCGCCTTGCATTTGCCAAGTTTGAGCGGTTGCGCCAAATTTTACGAAAATTTTAGGCGATATTCCATGCGGTAATGTGGGCCAAAAATATGCCATTTTCTTCGCTTTTTGAAGGCAAGACCATCGGCGGCACAACCTGGCCACAGATCTATCCTAACGCGGGTCGAGCAGAGCTATGCACATCCCTGCATTGCGTCAAAAAATGCCATTAATTCTCCATGCCAGGGTGGTTGCCGTGCGTGCGACGGTGGGGCAGTTCATTTTATTCCTCAATGTCGACGACGGGTTGGAACGGGATATTGCCCAAAAACTTCCGCAATCGCCATGGCAAAGGATGTGGAAGTTGTTGGATTTGGCATGCGCTGGAGAAATTTTGAGGATCCCATCCTCACGTGCTCCACTGGTCTAGCCCCCAGCCGGACATGGTGAGGAAAATCTGCCAGCAGCCACGGTTTTTTTGCACAGGTGGCCATCGATTCGTTTCCCTACATTCTCATAGGCCATCTCATTCGCCGCACGGTCTTTTTATCCGCCGTAGAGGATGTGCCACAGCAACTTTTGACAAAAAAAATCATTCACGGAGAAGATTGGTTTTTATTTCTTTCCATAGCCCGCCGTGCCAGGGCCTTTTAAGCCATTGCCGATGCCGGCTGTCGCTATTTATGGAATGGTTCGTCCATCATCTTTATGTCGGGGAACGTTTTTAATTCCCCTGTGCTTCTGCATGCGTGCGGAGGGATGGCGGCAACGGTGGCAAATATGCAAAAACAAATCACCGTTCCGCAAACTGCTGCGGCTTTTTAAAAAATTGCAGAATAAGGTTATCATAACTGCAAAATAGCGGCAATCAAACTGTCTTCAAAATTGCTTCAATGCGGCCCACGCAATCATCGGAGAGCTTTATATTCGTTAGCACAGTAGCATGCGCATTTCGCATTCGATTTAACTGTAATGTCAAGCGCCTGATCTCTGTCGAAATGTTTGCAGCACAATCGTGCGCAAGAGCATTCAAATAGCTTTTATATTTTTCGTATGGTCGCGACTCAAGCAGATCGAGCACAAAACATACGTCACTTTCATTGTTTAGGGGCAGAGCATTCAGCAATTCCAGCACCTTCAGTTTTGTTTTTGCCAACTCTGCAATGCTGCTGCGGGATATAACATGGCACAGCGGGTTGTAATCGTTCGTATCATTACCCTCATCAAGCAGTAAGTCATGTATCATTTGAATATTTTCAGCTTCGTTGCCGCTTGCTTTGATCAAATCTATTAGCAATTGCAGTCCCAAGATTCGCACCTGATCGGTCCCGTAGAACATAATATTGTGCACAATATTCCTCTCCGCACCATCTTCCACCATAAGCAGTTTGAGCGCGTAGTTTGCATCGTACTCTGCCAAGATCTTCAACAGCGACAGAACCTGGTTCTGTAACTCCTCATTGTTGCTTTGTGTAGCATAGCACAGCATTATTTGCTGTTTATGTGTCATATTTTGACAGACTTTTTGGGGGTTGTCTACGGCTATTTCAACCAATTGTTTCATCGCTTGAATTGCCAAAGTTCCCGTGCCAAAATCTACCGGTGAGGGTTTAAATGAAGACGATTGAACGGCCATGCCACTGTCGTTGGTCAGTTGAAAGTTTTCTAAAAAAGCATCTTCATCAAAAATTTTCTCGTCGGAGATTTTTGAACCAAGGGATGGCGATTTATTCATGTCCCCAAGGGAACTGGTTGGGCTACTTTCGCTGATTTTCTTTGAGAACTCTATTGAGCTGTCGAAATCTTCACCGCATCCGCCACCACGAACCAATGACCAGGCAAGGCCAAATGTAAGTGCGCAGCAAATCCAAAATAGCACATTGCCAACGCCATGCATGAATCGGTCAATTGTGACAAAATTTCTTACAGTTACAGTTGTTGTGGACAGCAGCATGCCGGTATTGGACGGGCTGCTGGGGAAATTTTCTTCACCATGGGAGCTCGAAATGTACGATTGTCCTTCCCATCCAGCCTTGAAATGTTCCCAACATGAATCCATGCGCAAACAATGGCCAACGTTCTGCAAATGTCAAAATGGATCTGTCAATGTCAGCTCGTTTTCCCTTGCCCTTTTTTTGGAAACGGCCAAGGAGAATGGCCGTGGCGGATGGGCTGTGCGTGGCGTTGGTGGGCCGGCCAAATGTTGGCAAGAGCCGCCTATTCAATTGTTTGAGCCATTCCCGCCGGTCCATTGTCCACGACCGTCCGGGGGTTACGCGGGATGTTGTTGCGGCGGAGTTGGGAAATGGAGTTACATTGCTGGACACCGGCGGCTGGGGCCTTTCGGGGGAATCTGAAACTCCGGCGCAGTTGGTCGCGGCCGTGGAGCGGCAGGTTGACCTTGCCATCGCCATGGCGGATACGATTCTTTTCGTCCTCGACGGCCGGGAAGGTCCGCTGCCACTAGACCTTGAGATTGCCAAAAAATTGCGCAGAACGGGCAAGCGGGTCCTTCCGGTCGTCAACAAGCTGGACCGTTGGGAAATGGATGGCCTTGCGGAAGATTTTTTTTGCCTTGGCTTTGCGGATGCACCGCTTGCCGTTTCAGCCGAACACCGCCGCGGCATGGACGCTTTGGAGAAAATGCTTTTTCGCAATCTGCCAAAGCCGCCGCCCGCCGGGGTGGATCGGCCAACCGTTCTGGCTCTCATCGGCGCACCGAATGTGGGCAAGTCGTCGCTGGCCAACGCCCTATTGCTGCGGCCACGCATGATTGTTAGCGAGCTGGCCGGGACAACCCGGGACACGATCTCCGCCGACTTTTCCCGAATTGGAGCGGATGGACAGACGCGACCGTTGCGGCTGCTGGACACGGCCGGGCTGCGGGCGGATCGAAAAATTCGCTCACCGCTTGGCTATTTTTCCTCGGTTCGTGCCCGCAGGGCTCTGGAGGAGGCGGACGTGGCAATTCTTGTGCTCGATGCGGTGCGTGGTTTGACATCCTGGGACAAGAAGTTGGCGGATGAGGTGCGTGCGGCTGGCAAGGGCCTGGCCATTGCCGTCAACAAGTGGGATCTGGCTCGGCAGGCCGTGCGGGATGGCATGGTACCGGGACGATCGGAGTTGGAAAAATTTCGCAGCGAATATGCAATGGCTCTTCGCCGGGAATTGTTCGGCTGGCCCGAGGTTCCCATACTGCATGTTTCGGCCACGGATGGGTCCGGAGTGGCATCCATCGTCGCAACTGCCCTGTGCCTGCACCAGTCCGCCGCGAAAAAAATCGGAACAAGCCCATTGAACCGCGCCGTGCGGGACTGCCTGCCGGCGGGTGAAAAAAGTTTTAAAATTTTCTACGCCCTGCAAACGGGCGTGGAGCCCATCACCATCCGCTTTTACTGCAATGACCGCAAACTTTTGGATGGCAATCGAGAAGCGCGGCTGCGGCGGCGGATTGTGGAAAAATTTGCCCTGGGTGGCTGCGGTCTTCGCCTGGAATTTTTGTCCCGACAGCGGGGCATGGTAAAAAAAATTTTTTAGCGCAACATATTGCCATTGTGCACCTTAAAAACTTGCAAAAAAATTTTCCCCGCCCCAGACAAAAAAAGCATTTTAATGAAATGCACAGGGCATGTGCCCGGCAAGTGGAGGAAATACGATGGCGGAACTAACGGATGAACAGAGGCAGATGTTGGAAGAGATCGCGGACAAGGTCGCGGAAGAGGTGGTGAAGGAGGAGGAACCGAACCAATTCGAATCTCCGGAAATGCGCAAGGAGCGGCGGAAGCACGAGGTGCAGAAGGTGCTCGAGGAGGGTGAGCTCATCGCCATGGAGGGCGTGGAGCATTTTCTGGCCCGCGACCAAAACGGCCAGGCGAAGGAGATTTTTGATAAAATTCGGGATGCACTGCCCAAGCTCATGAATTCTCCTGCGGACAAGCAATCTCTCAAAGGAATTGTGACCCAGAATGACTACGAAATCCTCACCAAGTTGGCGATGGCGACCTACGAAGAAAAGGAGTACAAGGCTGCCAGTGCCATGTATTCCGTGGTGGTGCGGCTTTTTATCGAAGAAATTCAAATCCAGCCGTTTATCATGCTCGCCCTCTGCGAATGGCAGCTCAACGGCATCGAATCGGCGTCCAAAATCTACGACCTGTATTTGCAGATGTTCGAAGATCCCTTGCTGTGCTACTATGCCGCAGACTGCTTCATCAAGGCTGGAAGGAAAACGGAGGCGCGCAATGCCATTGAGCGCGGTCTGGAACTGATCGCAGCCGGCAAGGTTTTGGAGGGCCGGGAAGAGCTCGAGCGGGAAATCAAAAAATTGCAGGCCGAAGTTCGCTAGGCTGTGCAGCTTTCGGGTCGCAGCAAATAATTTTCTTCCAAGTTGGAACAATTGTTGCTGCGACCTGTTTTAAATTTGGCTGTCGCGCTTAACAACGAAATTGCGCCGATGATGGCGGCAGTTTAGGTGCTTTGCTTTTCAATAAACTGGAAAAGTCGTCCCCCGACATCTGCAAATTTTGCGATGAGCGGCTGTCAACTTTGATGTCTGTAATTGCACGTTGGCAAATGAGAGGATGTTGCGACAAAAGGAACGCTATCTGCGTCATAACATTTGCAGCAGAGTTTGGATAATAGGGGCGCGGTCAATCGCCCACTTGGTGAAATGGAAGCTGCTTGGGAAGGCAGTTGTTGCCGTTTCGAAGGAAGGTGGGGCGGGGTGGATGGGGCCCTCGTGTACCGTCGTGGATGCTGCGGAAACCCAGGGTCAATGGTCAAAAAGTGCCATTTGTACAAAATTTTACCGCGTTGATACTTGTTGCAAAAATCCAATGCCCAGGCGGTACGCGAATGCGCTGTGAACAAATCTGAGGCTTGGCCATTCAATTTTTTTATTTATAAGGCAGCGGGAGGTTGACTTTTTGGGGACTTTTCCGTGGAAGTGGCCCGACATTGGCCATGGCAAATGGCCATGTGCGCAGGCGATGATTGGGTGGTGGACATGGAGAAGGGCTGTGAGTTTGTTGTGGCCGAACATCTTAGCAAGGTGTTTCCCGAGCGGCTGGGCGGCATTGGCTGGCGAAGATTGCTGGGTCGTAGCTGTCCCACATTCTGCGCCGTCCATGACCTGTCGTTTTGCGTTGCGCCCGGCGAGCGGGTGGGATTCGTGGGCCCAAATGGAGCAGGAAAATCCACCACCATCAAGCTGTTGGCTGGAATTTTACGGCCATCGACAGGGCGGGTACGGCTCTTCGGCGTGGATCCATTGGCCCAGCGTGCCGAGACAATTTCCCGTACGGCGGTCATTTTTGGCCAAAACTCGCAGCTTTGGCCCCATCTCACGCTGGCAGACAATTTTCAGCTGATGACGGCGCTCTATTCCATATCCAGAGCCGATGTCCTCATCCCTGCCATCGTGGAACAGTTCTATCTGCAAGGGTTGATGGATAGGATGGTTGGCCGGCTGTCCTTCGGCGAGCGCATGCGCAGCGAAATTGCCATGAGCCTTTTCCACGGACCTCAGCTTTGTTTCTTTGACGAGCCTACCATCGGGCTGGATATTTTGGCAAAGGACCGGATTAGAGCCTTGCTCAGGCGATCATTTTCCGATTCCGGGGCAACGCTGCTCCTCACATCCCATGACATGTTTGACATCGAACACATCTGTGACCGGGTGATTGTCATCGACAAGGGTCAGCTGCTGATCGACGACAGCTTGGTACGGCTCAAGGAGCGCCATGGCCGCATGCGCCGCATTTCCTTTCGCAGCGATGCGGAGCAGATTCTTTTGGAGAATCCACACGTGCGCATTGTATTCCATGTTCCGCCACGGGTACAGCTGGAGGTGGACACCGGGCACACGACCGTGGAGCAGGTGCTGATCGAATTTTTGGGCAAATATTCGGTGGCCGACATTGCCATTGAAAATCCTTCGCTGGAAAGCATTATAGCCGGGATCTATCGCCATGGGATGGTCCACTAGACACATGCTGTTTCTTGCCTTCAACTGGGAGCGGCGGCGGCATGTGCAATGGATTTTGCGGTCATTGGTCTATTTGCTCATTCTTCTGCTATTTTCGCAAATTTTTTCCAGTGTCCACGCCTCCGAAGACCGCTTTGTTTACCTGGCCGTGACACAGCTGGTCATCCTCGGCTGTCGTAAAATTACCTTCTCCATTGAGCAGGATATCCAGTGCCGCAACTGGCCAACTCTCATGCTTTTACCAAGTTCCTACTTTTTGCGAAAGGTGGAGGAGGGCCTGGGCGCTTCACTCTGGAGCTGTGCCGTACTTGCCGTGGCGGCCTGCATTTTTGGACCGTTTTGCGGCATCATCTCCTGGCCACCCGCCGGCCGCATCCCACTTGCCCTGCTTTGCGGCCTATTGTCCCTCATCATTCAGCTATTGATGGGCTTTTGGATCGGCTTGCTCACATTCTGGCTGCGCGATGTCCGCAACCTCTACTTTCTCAACCTTTCCGCCACCTTTTTGTTCGGTGGGCTCATCCTTCCCATCGACCTCTATCCGGCAGCTTTTCGCCATTGCTGCTTCCTAACTCCCTATCCATGGATCCTTTGGGCTCCGGCTAGCACGATCGTCAATGGCACGGGCCAGCTTCTACTTAAGGTGGGCGGTGCGCTGGCATGGATTGGAATTTTTTGCTGGATTGCCCACCGCACCATGGCGCGGCTTCTCCAAGCAATTCAACTGCGAGGCTAGTACCATGGGCATGGCATCCCAATTCCGCTTCCTATCCACCGCCATCCGGCTCAATTTGCGGGCCATGGTGGAGTACCGCTACGAGCTCATCGGAACCTGTCTCACCACATTTTTTAAACTTGGCCTGTTCCTTGCCACCTGGCTCATGTTTTTTCACGAGTATCAGGACGTGCATGGATGGACTTTTCGAGAAATGCTTCTGCTATCCGGTTTATTCAATGTGAGCATCAGTACCGTGGAAATTTTTTGCTACGGCCTGCGCCAGCTTCCCATCATGGTGGACAATGGCCAGTTGGAAAGCTTTCTCCTTCAGCCACAAAACACAATCCTACTCTGCGCATTTTCCCGGGGAAAAATGGCCAACTTGGCCGAAGTTGTGTCGGGCACCATTTTCATCGGTCTTTCCGGCTACCTGTGGGCCATGCCGTTGCAAATTTTTGCGGTGATCATCCTGGGGGTCCTTTTTTCTTTTTCCCTGCTGCTCTACCTGGCCTGCCTGGCATTTTTTCTCCATGGAGGCAATGAGCTCATTCAGGAAATCATTTCTGCCGTGCGCATTGTGGCAAGCCAACCCAGCTCTGCCCTCCGCGGTTTGCTCCAATTTTTAAGCCTATTCGTTGTCCCAATTGCCTTTTGCAGCTATTTCCCAATTGAAGCCCTGCGCCAGCATAGCATGGGACTGCTTGCCTTGACAGCCGTTGGCACGATAGTATTTTTTCGCTTCTCCTGCCGTACGTTCTATTATTGCCTGCGCCACTACGAATCGGGTAGCCATGGTCCAAACCTTTAGTACCTTACTTTATGAAAATGAAGATGAAAGGGATGTTACCATGCCAGCGTCCCTGTCGCATGTTTCTGCAAATTCCTCTGCCCAAGGCACGAGATGGCGTGTGACGTAGTCGGCTACGGCAGTCGGCAGCGGCGTAATAGGCTCTACAAAGCCACGGCCGCGAATTTTTGCAATATTTGCGCAGGTGTGGTATTGGTAGCTGGAGCGCAGCGCCGGTGGCATGGGAATGAACTCAATGCATTCTTCCATGCCCAGACAGGAAAAGATCGGGCGCACCAGGTCCAGCCAGGTTGAGGCAATTCCAGAGCCGATGTTAAAAATTCCGCCAGTTGGGAAACCGTTCCCGTCCCTGTCGGGCAACGATGCCAGAAATAGGGTCATGGCAACGGCATCGGCAACGAAAATAAAATCTCTACACTGCTGACCATCTGCACAGTTTGGCCGATGGCTTTGAAACAGTTGCACCCGGCCAGTTTTTTGAATTTGGCAAAATGCCTGCAGCACCATGCTGGCCATCCTGCCTTTGTGCCATTCTCCCGGCCCAAACACATTGAAGTATTTTGCACCGTAGATTTTTTGTAAAAAGCCCTGGCGCAGGGCATGGCAGTCGAAGAGGTGCTTGGAATAGGCATAGGGATTGGATGGTCGCAGCTTTGCCAGCTCGGCATCCCGGTCCTCCATGCCCGCCGATCCGTCGCCATAGGTTGCTGCGGAAGACGCATATACGAAGCGTGCCCGCCGGGAAAGTGCCCAGTTTGCAAGAATTTTTGTGCATTCAAAATTGTTTTTTAGCAAAAAGCGTGCATCCCGTTCTCCGGTGGATGCGCAGGCGCCCAGGTGGAATACGGTATGAATTGGCGGCATGGCCGACGTCTGCAGCTGCACCTTGGCCAGCAAGTCGTCCGCATCCCAGTAGTCTTCGATGGCCAGCGGAACCAGATTGCGGTAGCGGATAGAGGAATCCAGCCGGTCCACCGCCAGAATATTGTCCAAGCCCATGGCATTGAGCGCACGGATGAGGGCGCTGCCAATAAATCCGGCAGCTCCGGTGACCAAAATCCAATCCTTTGAAAGTTCACGCCGTTCCATTTTTTTTCCTCACCATGCGGCACAGCCCATCCACCAATGCCATCTTTCCCGTCAGCGCATGGCAGGAAAATGGAAAAATTTCTACGCCAGAGACATGGCTGCGCAGAATTGCAAGCCGTTCCTCCGCTCCGGCCATGTCCATCTTATTGGCAACGCAGATGCGCGGCCGTTGTAGCAGGTTTGTCCCGCGGCGGCCCAGCTCGTCCCACAGAACAAAATAGTCATCCCATGGGTCCCGCCCTTCTTCGCCGCCCATGTCGAGGACGAAGATCAGCAGGGAGCAGCGTTCGATGTGGCGAAGAAATTGGCAGCCTAGGCCACGATTGCGGTGGGCGCCGGCAATGAGTCCGGGAATGTCGGCGATGGTGATGCGCATCCGTTCTGCGCAATTGGCCACCGTTCCAACCTTGGGGTGCAGTGTGGTGAAAGGGTATGGCCCGGTCGGTCGTTTGGTGGCCGTGAGGGCATTTAGCAGCGAAGATTTCCCAGCATTGGGTAGCCCAACCAGGCCCACGTCGGCGATGAGACGCATTTCCAATAAAAAAACTCCCTCTTCACCGCGCTGCCCCGGCACCGTTCGTCTGGGAGCTCGATCGATTGAAGTTTTAAAGTGCTCATTGCCAATGCCACCGTGACCTCCGCGCAGCAAAATGTGCTCTTCTCCTCCGCAGAGCAATTCTGCCACCAGATCGCCTGTCCGCTGGCAAATCACCCGGGTTCCCTCCGGCACCTTCAGTATGCAATCTTTGCCATTGCGTCCATGGCGCTGGGAACCCATGCCGTGCTGGCCATTTTCCGCCCGCCACTGGGGTTGGAAGCGATAGTCCACCAAATCTCCCAAATTGTGGTCGCAGCGCAGTACCACGTCACCGCCCTTGCCGCCATCACCGCCATCCGGCCCACCTTTGGGAATGTATTTTTCTCGGCGAAAGCTGAGGCAGCCGTGACCTCCATGGCCTGCCCGCAGTTTTACCTCCACCTCATCCACAAACATGGGACAGCCCCTTAGCAGAGCAGTCCGCCACGGCGGGTGCAGGCTGCTGCCCTTGCAACTCATCCAGCAATGTCTGTACCCGCAACTCTGCAACTAGTGCATTATCCGGATGAAAAACAAGCCGAGGAAAGCGGCGCAGTGCGATGCGCCGAGCCAAAATGCGCCTATATTTTCCCATGCTTTTTTCCAAAAGCAGGCGGCAGCTTGCCATCTGTGCCGCATCGGGCGCTAGAAAAAACACATTTGCCTGGCCAAGGTCATCGTCGACCCTGACCCTTGTGATGGTAAACAGCGCAGCTTCAGCCGAATGGCGTGCGTGGAGCAGTGTGCTCAGCTCCCGCCGCAGCACTTCACCAAGCCGCAGGCTACGATTGGCCATGGCAGGTGCATCCTAGAGGTTGGGCCGAATTTTGTGGATGCGGAAGCATTCGACGGTATCCCCAACCGCATGGTCCACAAATCCTGCCATGACAATGCCGCACTCATAGCCGGCCCGCACCTCGCCAATGTCTTCCTTGCCACGGCGCAGTGAGGCTGCCCTGCCCTCGAATAGCCGCTTGCCATCGCGGAAAACACGGAAAAGTGCATCGCGCGCAATCTTGCCCTCGGTTACCATGCAGCCGGCAACGGTGCCCTTGGAAAGGGTAAAAATTTGCCGCACCTGGGCACCGCCCAATTTTTCTTCCCGCAATTCCGGTTCGAGCAGGTCCGCCATCGCCTCCCTCACCCGGTCCACCATCTCATAGATAATGTTGTGCTGAATGAGTGGGATGGCATGGCGCTTCAGCAGGGCCTGTACGCCATTTTCTAACCTTGTGTGAAAGGCAACGATGGTGGCGTCGGCCGGCCTGGCAAATTCAACATCACCAACGGAAACAGGGCCCACCTCTGCTCGCACGATTTCAAGGCCGATCTTATCCTGTGGCAGTGCCTCAAGGCAGGCAACAAGCGCCTCAACGCTACCCTGGGCATCCCCCTTTATCAGCACGTGCAGCACCTTTTTTTTCTTGGCATGAATGGCGGCAAACAGTGCCTCCAATCCCTCCGCCTTGTCCTCTGCTGTCCGCACGACCGGCGCGCCATCGCCCATCCCCGCATCGCGGCGATTTTTTTCCGCCTCCAGTCGCGCCTCCTTCTCATCCTTTGCCTGGGAAAATGTTGCTCCAGACTCCAACGGTGCGCTCCAGCCCATGACCCGGACCGGACAGGATGGCGTTGCATTCCGAACAGCCTTCCCCCTGTCATCCATCAGGGCCCGCACCTTGCAGCATTCGCCGCCGCAAACCAGCACATCTCCTACGCACAGCGTACCTTCCTGCACAATTACCGTTGCCGTCGGTCCCCTGCCAACCTCCATCTGGGACTCCACCACCACTCCTTGCACCGGTGCGTGAAAATCTGCCTGCAATGTCAGCATTTCTGCCTGCACCAGCACCAGTTCCAAAAGCCGGTCAATGCCATCTCCGTGCAGCGCAGAAATTGTGCCGCAAAGTGTTTCGCCACCCCATTCCTCGGGAGGAATTCCTCGCTGCTGCATCTGCTGCTTGACCCGCTCGGCATTGGCTCCCGGGGCATCCATTTTATTGATGGCCACAACGACCGGCACGCCAGCCCGCTGGGCAAATTTTAACGCCTCATCCGTCTGAGGCATGAAGCCATCATCTGCCGCCACGACCAGCACCGCCACGTCCGTAATATTGGCCCCCCGCTCCCGCATTTTGGAAAACGCTGCATGGCCCGGCGTGTCGATGAATGTGATGGATCGGCCATTCACGGCCACGGCATAGGCCCCAATGTGCTGGGTGATGCCACCCGCCTCACCGGCTACAACGTTGGCCTTGCGGATCGTATCCAAAAGAGTTGTTTTGCCATGGTCAACGTGGCCCAGCACACAGACAACCGGCGGCCGCGATTCCAGCACCGCATCTGCCGCAATCTTTTTTGTGCTGCGCTGCTTTTGGTCAATGGCTGGCCGTGCGACGGCCATCGGTGCCACTTCCACGGAATAGCCAAACTTTTCCGCAATTTTACGCGCCCGCACCTCATCCAGCAGATAGTTCATGGATGCAAAGGTGCCGGACTGCATCAGTTCGGCGATGAGTTGAAATGGCTTCAATCCAATCTCCGGCGCAAATTCGCGCACGCTCAATGGAAATTTTAGGCGCAGCACCGTCCCAACCGGCTTCGCAACAGGCTCGACAGCCGGAACAGGTGCTGGGCGTTGCAGGGGAACTGGAATCGGTGGCCGCGGCATCGATTGCGGTGCAAGTTTTGGAGCAGTAAACCCGCCCCGCTGGGAAAAATTGCCATCCGTGCGCCGCTGGCCACCGGGAAATGCTTTCCGTTCACCAAAAAATCCACGGCCGCCTCCACCACGGCCAAAACTTCCCTGGGCACGACCTTCGTCGGCGGCCGCCTTCCCTCCGTCCGGGCTAGGCCAATTGCCACCGCTCCGCTGGCCGTGGAAAAAATCCGGACGCCTGCCATCGCCCCGACCGGAAAAGCGATTGTTTTGAGCCCGCACGGACGACTGGATGCGCTCCATTGGCAGGATGCGGGGCCGCTCCATGACGTGCGTCTGACGGGCAACCGTAAAGCTTTGCCTCGGCTGAACAACTTCTTTCCCAACCGTCGGCTGGACAATTTCGCCGATTTGTGGCTGTGCCGGGTCCAGATCGGGTGCCGGCGGCGGATTCGCTGGCAAGGATCGGCCATCGACCGGCCGACTTTCCTGGTCAGCCGTTTCTTTGGTGCCGAATTCCCGCAAAAGATCCTCGGCGTAGATATCTGCAATGGAACTGGACGGGCTGCTTACGTCAAAGCCCCTGCTCTGCAGCAGGTCCACCAGATCCTTATTGGCCATGCCAATCCGCTTGGAAAGGAGATAAACACGCGTTGCCATCGTTGCTTTTTGCCGTCCTATTTTCCGTCATTTTGTGGAAGCGGCGACCATTGCCGCATCTTTTTTGTACTGTTTGTAGGCATCGGTCACCAACACCGCATCCGCCATGGCCAGCCCAGCATCCATCAGGTCTGCCACGGTAACACCCTCCAGCGCTTCCGCCGTCGTGATGCCAACGCCGATCAGCTGATAGGCGCATTCGGCCGACAGTCCGATCTGTCCATTCAATTCTTCCACCGCCCGCTGACGATTGCGGTCAAAGCGTGCCCTATCCCCATCCGGTGCAGAAATATCCAGGCGATAATTGAGTAGACGCGAAGTAAGCCTGGCATTTTTCCCTCCCTTGCCGATCACAAGGGCCAGGTCCTCCGCCGGTACTTCAAAGCTGATGCGCTGGCCCACGCCATCGATGCGTATGTTCTGGGCAACGGCCGGCCGAATTGCCTCTTGAAAAAATTTTATGGGATCGTCGCTATGGCGCAGCACGTCCACCTTTTCGCCGCCCAACTCCTTGGTAATTGCCTTGATGCGCACACCACGGGCTCCAACGCAGGCCCCAACAGAATCCACGTGGGAATCCCGACTTCGCACGGCGATCTTTGTGCGATAGCCAGGCTCTCTGACCAGGCGAACGATCTCCACTGTCCCATCGGCCAACTCCGCCACCTCGAGGAGGAGAAGTGCCTCCACGAAGCGGGGTAATGTTCGTGACAGAACAAGTGACGTGCCCTGGCTATGGCTGTGGATATCCAGCAGCAGCGCCCGCACGCTGTCGCCCGTATGCAATTCTTCACCCGGAATGGCATCCCGCTGGGCCAGCACACCTTCGTCACCGTTCACATTGAGAATGTAATTGACCAGGGCAGGGGAACCGGCAACACGGCTTTCCATAACCTCCCGCCGTATGACAGTGCCGCAGACGATTTTACCAATATGCTGCTCGTAGCGACCCATGATGCGGCCGCGTTCGTGGTCACGCATGCCTTGCAAAATTGCCTGCCGTGCAGCTTGGGCGGCGATTCTGCCCAAAACCGCCGGGTCCACTTCGCGGCGCAGTGTGTCCCCCAGTTGAACGGCAGGATTTTCCCGTTGGGCAGATTGGATGTGAATTTCGCGCTGACTATCTCCGACGGAATCCACCACCGTCAACAAAGCCCACGCCTTGAGTGCACCGGTTTTTGGATTGATGGAAACCTCCAGGCGCTGGCCGGCATTGATGCCACGCTGGGCGGCATAGGCGATGGCATCGGAAATTGTGTGGACCATCTCCCCACGGGGGATGCCCTTTTCCTTTTCCATATAATCCAATACCGCCAAAATTTGATAGCTCATAGCGCCACCAGACCTCACCTAGGGGTGAACCTCCCGGTGTCAAGACCTGTCGACGCAATTTCCCAAAACTATCGCCATCGACGGCGTTGCTACCGTCCTATATTCCCAGCAATGTGCGTCCTTCATCCGCCATTCCGGCCAACATGCGAGCTCCCCGTCCAAATGCCTCCTCTTCCTCGGAATCCATGGGCAGGTCTAGGCATCGCAGAATACCACTGCGGCCCAAAATAACCGGAGAGGATAGGCAAAAATTTTTTACCTCACCGCGTGCTTCGTGGTGGTGGGACAGGGGTAGCACTTCTTGGCCATCGATGGCAATGGTGTGGCAGATGTGGGCAATCGCACCTCCGATGCCGTAGTTGGTTGCTCCTTTTCCCTGGATGATGGTGGCAGCTGACCCCACGACGGCCTTGCGGATGGATTGTTTTATCTCATCGGTGAGTGGCTTGCCGGTCACTCTACCGTGGTCGGCTGCCGGGATGGCTCCCACCGTTACCCGGGACCAAACGGGCACGGCACCGTCGCCGTGTTCTCCCACGACAACGGCCTGGATGGAGGCTGGCGACACATCCCAGTATCGGGCAAGCTCGATTCGCAGACGAAAACTGTCCAGCAAAGTTCCGGTTCCCAGCACCCGCTGAGGCGGAAGATGGGACAGGTTGAGCACCAGTTCGGTGAGCACATCGACCGGGTTGGTGGCGACGAGGATCAGGGCATCCGGAGCGTGGCGCAGAACCTGTGGCACAATTTCCGCACAAATTTTTGCATTGGTGGCCAACAAATCCAGCCGTGTCTGTCCCGGTCGTTGGTTCGCCCCGGCCGTGAGAACCACCACCCCTGCCCCGGCGATAGCCGCATAGTCACCGGCAATGATGGCATGGCCATTGCCCTCGGGTGTGGCATGGGCAATGTCCAAAGCTTCTGCCCGTGACCGATCTCCATTGACATCCACCAAAATAATTCGCGCCGCCTCCCCTTTCAAACGCAGGGCAAATGCAGCCGCACTGCCAACCTGCCCCGCCCCCACAATCGCCACATCCATCGCGCGCGTAGTATGGCCGATGCGGACAAGGCCGGCAAGGGAAAAGGGAAAGACTTGCGTTGGACGAAAATTTTTTTTCCTACAAAATATTGGGAAAATTTACAATTTTCACCGTTCGCCTTTTCCTAGCCACAATTTTCTGCCTTGCGGTGGCTGGCGTGGTGGCCGTTCATCTAGGTGGAATGGTGCTGCTACACCGCCATCCCATTGCCTGTGGACGGTGGCAATTGGAGTCATGGGACCGCAATTTTTGTCCAACCATCGATGCGATGGTCGGTGGAAGGCGAATTGTTATGGAAAATTTCAGCTGCCCACGGCCATTTTTTGCCATTTGGGAATGGCTGCGGCACAGGCCATGCCACGGCGGCATCCGAATTGGTTGCCTGCGCATCGGTGAACCGGACCTAGAAAATGGGCCGCAAAACTTGGTAACGGCCACACGCTGCCTACTATCCCTGCTGCATTCTCCCCTGCTCCGCTATCCACTGGTCACCGTGGAACGGGTGCAATGGTCCGGAGGAAATTTATTTTTGTCCCAGCTGTGGTGGGAATGCGGCCATCTGGGTGCCAACCTTTGCCGCGAATCCGGAAATGTCATTCTGCACTGGACATTGGACCTGCGCACGCTGCGGCCATTGCTGCGCCAGCTGTCGACCCGGCAAACGGCCACCCTGCGCGATGAATCTTTTCCAATCCATGCGCTGGCCAACCTGCGCGGTACGGCTTGGTTCCAAAATTTTCCCATGGCCCTGCTGTCCCCACTTTTTCCGGTGCATTGCCAGGGAAATCTCAACGGTCACCTCACCTTTGCCAACGATGGACCGTTGGGCATGCTCGACCTTGTAGATGGCCGGCTGCATACCCCAACCGGCTGGGTTGGCCTGCGGGACGGTTCGTTGCATCTGCGCCTTGTCCCTGGGCGGGTGGATGTTGTATCGGCCAACGGCCGCATGGAGGGTGGAGGAGGTGAGCTGCGCCTGGCAGGCTCCGTTGCCCACCGCCGCTGGAATCGGCCAAACTTTTCCCTGCATAGCTGGGGCAAGGACTGCCTCATCCTGCGGCAGGGAGGTGTGGCACTGAGGGGCGATTGGGATGTGCAGTTGCGAACCGATCCGGACGATGTTGCCACGCTGGCCGGCTCCATTACCATGAGGCGCAGTTTTTGGTTTGCCGATGGTCTCCACGCCATCATGGCACCACCGCTGCCACGGTCCAGTGGCGCCACTGACTTCCCGCCCTGGCGGCTCTGCCTTGGCATTGACGGCGAAAATTTTCTCCGCATCCGTACCCCCTATTTGCAAGGTTTTCTCAGCGCAGCACTCACAGTCGGAGGGACTCTCAACCGGCCGGAGGTTGAGGGACAGCTTTCCCTGGAAAGGGCAACAATTTTTTTTCCATTTGCCCGCTTTACCGTCTCCCACGGCCGCATTGCCTACGATCCAAGCCGCAACGATGGGCCACTCTGGGATATTCAGGCCAAATCCCGCCTCTACGGCCATGACCTGCTGCTTACCTTGGCGGGACGTGGTCCACTTCCGCCACTGCGCTTTTCCTCATTGCCGTCCCTTGCACCGGGAGAAATTGCGGCAATGGTGATGTCTGGCCACCCTCCCAGCGGTGGAGACGAAGGAAGTTTGCCGACGCTTGGCGTGCTGGGAGCCTACCTTGGCACCGGCTTTTTGGGCGGCAATCCGTTTGACCGAATTCGCATCCAAATGGGCCAGGATGCGGATGATGCCGGCCATGGGGCCGTCGGCGTGGAATATGTTTTGGATGAACGAAATTCCATCATCGTTGACTATGATAGCTTTGACCATTGCAGCGTGGACTACCGGAGGCGAATTCGGTGAAATGGCGTGTATTGCCAATTCTTCTCTGCTGCCTGTCAGTACCGGCAATTGGCGCCACATTGCACCCACCCCATCCCCCTAGAGGCTGCGTACTGCGCGGACTGCAACCGGCTGCTGCTGCCCGGCTGCGGCCCATTTTAAGGGAAATGGGCGGTGGCCCATGCTACGGTGCCGACTTTTTGGAAGATGCAATTTGGATCGTGCGCCATAGGCTGGTCCGGGAAGGCTTTTCCCGGATAGCTGTCACGGCCCAGCTCTGGCGCGATGGCCGTCCCCTATTTGCGGCCCACGTTGGCCCACAGGATGGAGGAGAGTTTTTTCAAATTCCAGAGGGTGATGCCGTGCTGCTCCACGTGCGGCCGGGCCGACGAGATGTCTTTTCTTCTCTGCACTGCAACGGCATCCGTTCACTGGACCGGCGTCGATGCATCCAGGCATTCTACCCACACGTTGGACTATTTTCACCGCCGGCGGAGCGGTTTTTTTCAAAAAATAGGCTGGATGGCGGCATTAGGCGGCTGGAAGAGCAGCTGCACGCCATGGGACTGCGCGATGCCCGGCTGGTCAGCCAGGTGGTGGAAGAGCTGGGCCATCGGCGGCGAGTGGTTTTGGACTGGGATGAGGGCCTACCCCACAGGCTTGGAGCCGTCTCCATTGCCGTGGCCGGCGATGACCCGCAGCACCTTGCCGGGGAGTGGGAGGAAAAAATGCGGCCATCGGCCAGCGATGGAGTTATTGGGGAACGGTTGCAGCGATTGCGGCGCCAGCTGCACATGGCCGGCCATGCCGATGCAAGGCTGGACCACCACATTGAACCAATGGATGGCATAGATTTTCCCACGGATCGGTTGGTCATCGCGGTGGATCCTGGGCCAGCCCTACGCATTGGCGACATCACCTTCCAGGGCCGGCCTTGGAACGAATTTCCTGCCCTACGCCGCCACATGACCATCCGGCCGGGTGACCCCTGCGATCCGGACGCCATTGCCACGGATCGGTCCAGGCTGCAAGCCATCGGCCTGGCAGGTGCCGTTGATGTTCATTTTACGGACGAATCGCCATCCCTTTGCCTTCGCAACGTACATTTTGTTGGCCGAGAATCTGCGGCGGATGAATTGTATCTCCGACTGGGCGGCGGCACCTATGACCTGGCCAGGATCGGCATCGACTGGCGGCACCGCGGAGTGCGGCGCGTGGTGTACTCTTCGCTGCTGCGCGTTGTCCAGTCTTTTCGCCGCAGCGAAGCCACCTACCATGGCCAGGTTCCCTGGCTCTGCGGTGAAGGTACATTTTTTACCTGGCATGGCCAATTGCTAAGAATGGAAGAGGCAAATTGGGTCCGCCGCGACGAAGAATTTGGCTGTGGCCTGGAAAGATATTTTCCCGGTGGCCATCGGGGGTCGCTGATCTACGCCTGGAGCAGGCTGTCCGCCGACCACTCCACGGCCGGTGGCGATTGGCACCGCGGGAGGACGGATCGGGTTGGATCCTGGCGAATTTCCATGGAACGGAGCCGGTTGGATAATCCTCTTTGCCCTTCAAAGGGCGATCGATGCGAATGCCTACTGGAATTGGCCCACCCCATCTTCGGTGGCGATGGCCGGTACGTGCGTCTGGAAATTGCCCTTGCCCTGCACCGGCGCATCGGTTCAACGGCCCTAGTTCATGGGGAGCTGCGCCACGGACTGGTCCATCCCTTCGGCCCGGCCGGCCATCGGCTGCCGTTCAACCGCCGTTTTTTTTCCGGTGGAGCCAATTCCGTGCGCGGCTTCCGCAATGGACGCGCCACGCCATTTGATGAAAACGGTGGCGTGGTGGGTGCCACGGCACAGGCAATTGCCCGAGGAGAATGGGAACAGCGCATCACAAAACATCTGTCCTACTTCATTTTCTGCGACGGCATTGGCTTTTGCGCAGCCGGCCATCGGCCCGATACCTGGCTTAGCTCCGTTGGCTACGGCCTTGCCTTCCACACCTTCGTTGGACCGCTGCGTCTTGCCAGGTCCTGGAACTGGCACCGCCGCGCGACGGATTCCGCCACCGGCCTGTGCATTTCCTTTGGATCGCCCCTGTGACAGGTGAAATGAGACGCCCGGCCCATAAAAAACCGTCCTGACTGCAGCAAAAAATGGCGTGGACAGCCGGGGCATGCCGCAAAACGTTGCCTACTGCCCGTGGACCGCAGCCTTTTCCCGCACCTTCATGGCCTGTTTGCCAATGCGTTGGCGCATGTAGTACAGCTTGGCACGGAGAACGACGCTTTCCCGCGCCACCTCCAACCGTTCAATGCTGGGCGAGTGGACGGGAAAGATTTTTTCAACGCCAACCCCGAAGGAAATGCGGCGCACGGTAAATGTCTCCATGGAGCCGGTTCCCTTGCGGGCGATCACGATGCCGGAAAATACTTGGACACGTTCCTTTTCCCCTTCGGTGACCCGCACGTGCACCCGCACGCTGTCGCCGACCTTAAACGCCTGCACCCGCTCCGGCCGTAGATCCACAGCCAAGGCCTCCCTAAGTCGCTTGTCCATCGTCCTGCTTTCCCAACAAATCGGCCCGTCGCAGCCGTGTCCTTTCCATCTGCTGCCCTAGCCGCCACGCGTCAATCCTTTTGTGGTCACCGCCCAGTAAAATATCCGGCACCTGCCGTTCCGCAAAGATTCTAGGCCGGGTGTACTGGGGAAATGAGAGCAAATTATGGCGAAAGCTATCCTGCTCCAGGGATTGACTTTTGCCCAAAACCCCCGGCACGTGGCGGGCAACGGCGTCGATGAGCACGGCGGCCGCCAGCACACCATTGGTGAGAACATAGTCGCCAATGGAAATTTCCCGATCCACCGCCAGCTCACGGGCCCGTTCATCCAAGCCCTCATAGTGGCCGCAGATAAGAATTAGATGGCATTCGTTGGCCAATTCCCTTGCCATGGTCGCCGTAAAAGATTCGCCATCCGGGCACAGATAGATCGCGACGCTTGTCGGACAGCGCAACTCGGCAACTGCCCGGCAGACGGGTTCGGCCTTTAGGATCATGCCAGCGCCTCCGCCATAGGGCCGATCATCCACCGTGCCATGGCCAGTGGGTGCCCATTCCCGCAGGGAACGGGACGTAACCCGTAAAATTCCTCTGCGAATGGCGCGGCCCAGGATGCTTTCCGCCAAAAAACCATCCAGCATACGGGGAAACAGGGAAAGAACATCCACATCGAGCCGTGCCGTAGCAGTCATTTCGAGCCGGACCACGGCGGCGGCCTCAAGTTCCAACTCAGGTGCCGGATGGCGGAACTGGCCCATCGACCCGACGTGCTTCGCGGATGAGGGAACGGGCTGTATCCGTGGGCTGTGCTCCAACGCCCAGCCAATGGTCAATCCGGCCCAATCGTACCGCCAATCTTCGCTCCTGGCCGCGCGGGCTGGGATTGTAGCTGCCCAAATTTTCCACAAAACAACCATCGCGGCGGGCGCTGGCCTCCGCCACCACCAGCCGGTACAGGGGACGATGCCGCCGTCCCAGCCGCTGCAATCGAATCTTCAATGCCATCAAACTCCCATTATTTTGCTAGGGGACGACGGCCGATGGTCAAGAAATTTTTGCAATTTTGCCAGCCGGCCACTCCAAAAAAATTTTTATAAAAAATTTTTTGGAGAACCTATCCCCCGGCTACGGCAGACACCGGCCAGGATTGGCCGGGAAAATGCTTGCCTGTTCACCGCCGGTTTCATTGGATTCGGCACCATGTTTGAGCGGATTACGGAAAAACTGCAGGATGCCGTACGCACCCTGCGGGGTCTCAACAGCATTACGGAAAAGAATATCACGTCGGCCCTGGCCGATGTGCGGGATGCGCTGTTGGACGCGGATGTTTCCTTTCCCGTTGTAAAATCATTTCTGGAAACCGTTGCCCAAAAAGCTCTTGGCGAACACGTTGCCCGGTCCATCGCACCGGGCCAGCAGCTGGTAAAAATTATCCACGATTCGCTGGTGGAGCTTTTTGGCGAGGGAACAAATTTTTGCGAAGAGCGGCCGCTGCGCATTCTGCTGGTAGGATTGCAAGGGGCAGGAAAGACCACGTCCACCGTCAAACTTGCCAAGTTGCTGGCACGCAACGGCTATGTGCCGCTTGTAGCCGCCTGTGATCTGCGCCGACCAGCGGCGATTGATCAGCTAGAGCAGCTGGCGATGGCCGAATCCATTTCTTGCTTCGCCGATCGGTCCTGTCCTTCGGCTGTGGCCGCCGCCCGGCAGGCTCTTGCTGCGGCCGCCGAACGGCAGGCCGATGCCATCCTGTTCGATACGGCTGGCCGAATGCAGATGGATGGTCCACTGGTGGAGGAATTGGTAGAATTGCAGCGGACCGTGGCAGCCCAGGAAGTGCTGCTGGTCGCCGATGCGGCATTGGGCCAGGAGGCGGTTGCCGTGGCCAAGGGGTTCCACGACGCGGTTGGATTGACCGGCATCCTTTTGACAAAAATGGATGGCGATGCGCGGGGAGGAGCTGCCTTGTCGATGAAGCATTCGAGCGGCGTTGCCATAAAATTTGTGGGCAACGGCGAGCATGCGGATGACCTGGAAGTGTTCCATGCGGAGCGGATGGCACGGCGTATCCTGGGGCTGGGCGACGTAGTTTCTTTGGTGGAACGGGCCCAGGAACGGGTGGATCGGGAGGAGGCGGACCGCCTGTCGAAGCGCTTTAAAAAGGCAGAATTCGACTTCGATGACTTTTTATCCCAAATGGAGCAGATCGAAAAAATGGGCTCCATGTCGTCCCTTGTCAAGCTTTTGCCCGGCATGGGTTCGGCTAATATTTCGCCAAAGGAATTGGCACTCATCGACCAAACCAAGGCCATCATACGCGCCATGACAGCCGAGGAACGCCGCCGCCCCCACCTGGTTGCGGGAAATCGCAAGCTGCGCATCGCCAAGGGATCCGGCGTGGCGCTGCGGGATGTGAACCACGTGCTCAAGCAATTTGAGCAAATGAAAAAATCCATGAAATTGATGAAAAAGCCGCAGGGGAAAAAAATGTTGCAGCAAATGAGCTCCCAGAGTGCGCTGGAACAAATGGCTAAATTGTTCGGCGGCACAGGTAGTAAATGACGAAAAATGGGATGGTGCACCGGGTGGCCGTGGCTCCATTCGCCAACATTGGCAAGATTTTGGACTATGCCGTTCCTGGCAATTTGCGGCCGGTAGCCGGGAGTCTGGTGGAGGTCCCCCTTGGCCCACGCTCCGTTCCAGCCGTTGTGCTGCCAGCTAGGGAGCCGTCCTTTGCCGGTGCGCTGCGGCCCATTGGCCGCATTTTGCGACCCCATCCGGTGGTCGATGGGCTGCAGTTTGCCCTGATGGACTGGATGGTGGCCCGCCATGGCCATTCCCTGTCCGCATTGCTGGATCTTGCGGTGCCAATGGCCGTTAGAAAGGCGGTGCCGGATGGTTCTGGGGACGGCGCTCCGCTTCCACCGCAGGAAATTGCACCATGCAACCGGCGGACCGTGCCACGGCCCACCCTGCTAGAGGGAAGACACCATGATCGCTGGGCCATCCTCGCATCCAGCATCGCCGATGCATTGGCCGACGGGGATGGCCAGATTTTACTGCTCTGCCCAACCGTTGGGCTGGTGAAAAGCATGCTGGCTCTGGCTAGCAAAACTTTCACGGTCTGCGACCAGTGGCATGGAGGCATTTCCCAGCGGCAGCGGGCTATAACCTGGGAACAGCTGCGCATGGGCCGGTCAACGCTGCTCGTAGGAACCGCATCCTCGCTGCTATTGCCACTTCCAAGGCTGCGACTCGTGGCGGTGGAAAGGGAGGAAAGTTTTGACCATTTTCTGCCCATTCCAATCCCATTCCATGGCCGGGAGGTGGCCATCCGCCTGGCAGAGCTGCATGCCATTCCCTGCATCCTATCCTCTCTCGTCCCATCCTTGGAATCCGTGCGCCGTGTACAACTTGGCCACCTTGCCCACCGCCGCATTCCGCCGTCGATCCAGCTGCCGCCCGTAGCAACAATTGACCTCAGCGAAATTCCAGCCACGGATCGGCAATTTTCTCCGGTCCTGCGCCGCCGTCTGGCCAACTGTGTAGAATCCGGCGGTCAGGCCATCCTCATCCATCCACGCCGCGGCATTGCCCATCTGCGCTGCGCACGGTGCGGATTGGAACCTTCCTGCCCCAGTTGTGGCATCCCAATTGCCGTTGGGGGAAATGGTCTGCTGTGCTGCGGCAAGTGCCATTTTACGGCAAAGGTTGCAAAATTTTGCATCCACTGTGGAGGATTTTTGCAAAAAAAACGGCCGGGGACCGGTCGACTGGAGTCCGTATTTCGCGCAATTTTTCCCGGTATTCGCTGCGCACGCTGCGACCGCGAAGGGTTGACGGATAGCAAATTGCGCGCCCTGCACCGGGAATTTTTGAACCGCCACTGGGACGTGCTGCTGGGCACATCGCTGGCGGCCGTCGGCCTGGATTCTCCCAACCTGGCACTGGTTGCTCTGCTGGACGGCGATTCCCTGCTCCAGGGAACCAACTTCCGCGGCGGAGAATTGGCCTTGCAACGGTTGGCCACGTTTCTCGATAAAATGCCGCCCAACGGCCAACTTCTCATCCAAACACACCACCCCCATCATCCCATTTTGACGTGCCTGTGCGGTTGGGATTGGAAGCAATTTCTCGATGTCGAGCTGCAGGAAAGAAAATTGCTGGGCTACCCGCCCTTTCGCCACCTGGTCATTTGGGAATGGTCAGGACCAGTAGAAGAAGAACTGCTGCACCACGCCGACCGCTGGGCCCCCATTTTGCAAAATGCCTGCCAAACAATTGCCGCAACGGAGGTCAAGGGTCCCACCATCCCGTCCATTCCCCGCCGCCGTGGCAACTTTCTCGTTGAATTTTGGATTTTCACTCCCCAGCCGGAGGATGTCATCGCCGCGTTGCCCAATTGGTTGGCGGCTATCGGCAAACCACCGGCCGGCGCTGGCCATAGAATTTTGGTGGACGTTGCCTAGAAATGGTCGACCAAGATGTGGGCAAAAAAAAATAGACGCTTTTAGAAATTGCCGTTGCGACATGTTCTGGATTGAAATCACTCCCGAAGAAGGTGGCTTTGCCATGCAAAGCGCGTACCATGCCTATGTGCACGGCAAAAACAGATCTCAAATATCGAATTGTCGCCATCGAAATATCTGCTGGTCCAGGACTCACTGGGCAGCCTCATATTTCTTTTTTGGTCAAATGCTGTGGTAAACCCCAGCAGTACGAATTGCTGCGCACCTACACAATCGGCCAAATCCTGGCTCTCGTTTAAATTTTTCACAGGCTTTTGACTAGCATCTCTTGCTGGCTTTCGAAAATTTTTTGCACAATTGGCCCCAAATTTTCCTTCCTTTGAGAAAGGTTCACGTCTAGCTCTCCGCTGGCCGGGGGCCGCGGTATGCGTCGTGGAGGCGGATGAGGCCGAGTAGCTTTTTTTCTGCCTGCACCACGGGAAGCACCATGACCTGGCGAACACCGGCTTCCATGATGGCAACTGCCTGGCCAAGGGTTGCAGCCGGGTCAACGGTGCGGGGAGTGGCACAAAGGACATCCGCGGCGGTAATTCCTGCTAAATTTTCCGTGCGCCGAATGAGCCGACGAATGTCGCCGTCCGTGATAATTCCCAGCAAATTTTGTTCCTCATCCATGACGCAGCAAGCGCCGAGCGGCCTTTCGGTCATGGCAATGATCACTTCCCGAATGTGCGTTGAAAGCTGGGCAATGGCAATCTGGTGCAACGGATACATCACGTCATCCACCCGCAGCGACAGATTGCGACCCAGCTGGCCCCCAGGGTGAAAGCGGGCAAAATCTTCCCGGCGAAATGCGCGCTTTGACATCAGTGCGGCGGCCAGCGCATCGCCCATGGCCAATGCCGTGATGATGCTGGTCGTGGGAACGAGTGCCAGCGGATCCGCCTCAACGGACACATAGGCCTCGAGCACGTGGTCGCAGCGGAAAGCAAGCGGCGACGACACATTGCCAACGATGGCAATCAGGGGGGAGTCAAAGCGGCGCAGCAGTGGCACGAGTGACAACAGTTCTTCGGTTGCGCCGCTGCGGGAAATAAGTAGGGTTGGATCGCCGGGGGTATAGATGCCCAAATCTCCATGGAGCGCTTCGGTGGGATGGAGAAAGACTGCCTGCATGCCGGTGCTGGTGAGGGTTGCTGCAATCTTTTGGGCCGCAAAGCCGGACTTGCCAACGCCGCAGACAATCACTTTCCCGGGATGTTGCAGCAGTAGGGCAACCGTACGGTCAAAGCTTTCCGTCAGGCGCTCGGCTGTTTTTGCAATCGCCTCTGCTTCGATGCGCATCACTTCCATGGCCCGCCCGCGGCAATCCATGGCATCAAGCTCTTGAGCCACGGGCAACCCCTTCCCCATAGGCTACTTCCAGCCGTGCCAGACAGGGTTGCACCAGCGCGGGATCATCCGCCTCCACGTGGAGGCGCAGCACCGATTCCGTCCCAGAATAGCGGACCCGCACACTGCCCCTATTTTTCAAAAAATGTTCCACGTCGTGCAGAGTTTCGCAAAAACCTGGCAGCTGTGCCAAGGGAATTTTTGTGGCAACCAAAATATTCTTTTTGCCGCCCGGCCTGTGGACAAATCGCCAGGCCGTTCCTTCCACCTGCCGCACGCAGCTTAGGAACAGGGCGCCCACCGCCAGGCCATCGGCCAATGGGCCAAGGGCTGGCACCAGCACATGGCCGGACGGTTCCCCACCCAGGCAGCTGCCCCAGGTTTCCATCGCCTCGGCCACAGCCCTATCCCCCACTGCCGTGCGCAGCACATCAACCCCGCCAGTTTTTAGAAAAGCATCCAGTGCGCCATTTGCCAGCTCCGTTGTCACGGCAATGTCAGGCTTTGCCAGACCCATCCGCCAGCCTTCCAGGGCCAGCAATGCCAGAATTTGTTCTCCGGAAATGAGCCGACCATCGCCGTCGCAGATAAGAGCCCTGTCTCCATCGCCGTCCAGGGCCAATCCCCAGTCCGCCTTTTTGGCAAGGGTGTGCCGAATAATGCTCGCCGGATGCTCCGAACCGGACCGGGCATTGATGTTGTAGCCGTCCGGAGTGCAGGCCGTTGAAAAGACTTTTGCTCCCAATGCCTGCAAATGTGCGGCGGCGTGGAACGATGCAGCTCCGTTGGCACAGTCCAGGGCAATGAGCATGCCGGACAGCGCATTTTTTGGGAAAAACCGTTCCCAAATGTTTTTTTGATAAAATGACAAAATTGTCTCCCGGCAATCGGCTGCCGTGGCCTCCTCCATCGGCAGATCACCCTCCCGATCCCTGTCAATGAGCAGTGATTCCAGCCGCAGCTCTGCATCGACGGTCCACTTACCTCCGTCCGTCCGTAGCAATTTGATGCCATTTTCTCCTGCACCGTTGTGGGATGCGGTTAGCACGGCACAGGCATCGCAGCCAAGTAGGCGGACGCCGTGGGCCAGCAGAGGTGTTGGCAGCACGCCACCGTCCAACACTTCTACCAGATTGCCAAGGCCTCGCAGCAGAGCAGATCGCAGGGTTGGAGCACTGTGGCGGGTATCGTGGCCAATCAGCAGCCGTGGGCGGCGGTCTTTTGAACGATCTGCCAGAAGAAATCGGCGCAGTGCGATGCCCAGTCGGGAAAAAAATTTTCCATTGACAACCGGGCCTCCCACCGTGCCACGAATTCCATCGGTGCCAAAGAATTGTCTCGCCCTGGCCGATCCCATTTTCTTTTTAAAATGGTCTCTACGCCAACCGTCAAAGCAAATTGCCATGCCGCTTCTCATTCTGCAAAATGTGACAATTGCCTTTCCCATGGCAAATGGTGTCCTGCGGCAGGTGGTGCGCGGGGTGGACCTTCGCCTGGACAGGGGCCGCACGCTGTCACTCATCGGAGCAAGCGGCAGTGGTAAAACCATCACAGCTCTTGCCATTGGCCGGCTTTTGCCAAAAATCGTCCAGCTTGGCGGTTCCATCCTCTTTTCCGGCATAGATGTGGTGCGGAGCAATGATGGAACCTTGCGCCGCCTGCGCGGAGCGCGAATAGCCTACATTTTCCAAGAGCCGATGGCCTGCCTCAATCCGAGGCTAACGGCGGGTCAGCAGGTGGAAGAATGTCTGCGACTTTGCCGGCCAAAGTTTTCGCGTAGGGAAGTTCGCGCCACCATCCTGCGGTGGTTTGAACGGCTGCACCTGCCTGATCCTCTGCGCGTGTACCACTCCTATCCCCACATGCTCAGCGGTGGCATGGCCCAGCGGGTGATGGTGGCCATGGCCCTGTGCAATGGTCCCGAGCTGCTCATCGCCGATGAGCCAACATCGGCCCTGGACTGCAATGCCCAGCGTCTGCTGCTGGAGTTGCTGCTGGAATTGCGGTCCCAGCTGGCATTTTCCCTGCTATTCATTGGCCATGACCTGCACCTTGCCCAGCAGCTGGGCCACGACGTGGCCGTCATGGACGATGGGTGCATGGTGGAAGTAGGACCTGTGCGACAGGTATTTGGCGCACCAAAGCATCCAAAAACGATCCAATTGCTGACATCCGGATTTTTCCCATGAATGTTTTGGAAATTCGCGGCGGGACAGTGGCTTTTCCCGGCCCCCACCGGCTACTTGCGTCCATATTTCGGCGGCGTGCCGCACCATTTCTTGCCCTGGATGGCGTATCGCTGGCCATCCGCAGGGGAGAATGTTGGGGGTTGGTGGGGGAAAGCGGCAGCGGCAAGACCACCCTCGGCCTTGTCCTTGCCAGGCTGCAAAAATTGACCGGCGGCGATTTGCTGCTGGACGGAGTTCCCGCCGCCACAATTCCGCGGCGCCGGTTTCATCGCCAGGTGCAGCTTATTTTTCAATCGCCCAGGGATGCCCTCGATCCCAGGTACACGGTGCGGCAAACTCTATTGGAGCCATTGCGGCTGTACGGTGCGGCGAAGGGACGGATCCGGGAGGTGGTGAACGAACTGTTGGCTGCCGTACAGCTTTCTTCGGAACTGGAAAATCGATTGCCAGGCGCGCTTAGCGGAGGGCAGCGGCAGCGGGTTGCCATTGCCAGGTCGCTGGCCGTTGATCCGGCATTTCTCATCTGCGACGAGGTGGTGAGCGCACTGGATACCGTACTGCGGGGTGAGGTGGTTCAATTGCTGCGCACATTGCAGGTCAGCCGCAACCTGGGCATGCTGTTCATCACCCATGACCCTTCCCTCATCGGCCATCTCTGTTCCCATCTGGCAATTTTGCAGAAAGGGAAGATTGTGGAATGCGGTACGGCTGCTTCTATTCTTGCCAAACCTGGGACGGAATGTGCACGCCAACTGCTCCAATCCATCATCCCCATTCCCCATTGACAAGCGGGACGCGGTGGGTACCGTTGGCCCATGGCGGGCAATCCCATCGTTGAATGCATCCTTTCCCGGCGGAGCATACGCCGCTACAGGAGCACGCCTCCGCCGATGGATATTGTAAAAATTGTTCTGCAGTGCGGCATCCATGCGCCGACGGCTCGGCACTGCGAACCGTGGGCCATCCGTGTGGTGGCGGATGCGGCGGCTTTGGAAAAGTTCGATGGGGCAATTGTTGACTGGATGCGGAAAACGGGGCACGCCGCCCTGCAATTTTTTCAAAATTCTAGCCAAATTCACGTGCTGTACCACGCGCCGCTGCTCGTTGTCATTGCCGGAGACCGCGGTGCGCCATTGGCACAGGTTGATTGCATCCTGGCCATGGAAAATATTCTACTTGCTGCCCATTCCTTCGGCATTGGCTCCTGCATCATTGCCAGCGTGGCAGAGTTTTTAAAAAATCCGGCTGGGAAGGAATGGGAAAAAATGTTCCAAATTCCCAAAAGCCACGAGCCGGTCATCGCCACCGTGCTGGGCTATTCCGATCAGGAAGAGTGGCCAACGGCTGTGCGGGATGGGGCAAAAATTGTCTTTGTGGATGGAGAAGGTTGATGGCTGCGCCGTTGCTCCTGCAATTAAAATGTTTTCGCTGCGGTCCTCTTGGGAACAATGTGTACCTGGTTTGGGACGGACAGGAAGGTATTTTGGTGGATGCTGGCTGGGGCAGTTTTGCCGCCTACGATGCATTTTCCAAAAAAAATCCCAACCGCTTGCTAGCAGTATTGCTAACCCATGGCCATTGGGATCACACGGCGGAGGCGGCCCGTTTTCAAAAAAAATTTTCCATTCCTGTCTTTGCGGGTGAAGAAGATTTGGCCTGGGTACGTCATCCCATGGCGGCGGGAGCATTTCCTCCTCCCGGTTTTGAAGTACTACCCTGCAAGGTTGACCGGCCTTTGCACAATGGCGAAGTTTTTTCCCTGCTAGGGCATGAATGGAGAGTACTGGCGGTTGCAGGCCATACGCCGGGCGGCATTGCCTACCACCTGCCGTCCATGGGCTGGCTATTCAGTGGCGACACGCTCTTTCGTGGAACCGTCGGTCGCAGTGACTTACCGGGTGGCAACGGAGAACTGCTGCTGCGCCACATAAAGGAGCGGATCTTGCCACTTGGCGACGAAATCGCGGTATTCCCCGGTCACGGAGGTAGCACAACAATTGGTCAGGAACGGCTAGCCAACCCATTTCTAGGGCTGGCATAACCCGTGCGCAATGGATAGATATTGACGTATTCCGGCCTGTGCGATTAACTCATCCACATGACCTCACTTGGTTTGTCTACCCTGCCCACATTTGATGGAAATGCACGGACAGGTGACGGTAACATCTTTATAGGAGTTGCGAAAAGCGCGAAAGGAGTTGCGAAAAGCGCTGGTGCGAGCTCATTCGCGGGTGCGCTTTGCGTGACCAATGTGCGTGCGGACATGGGCGGGTATAGGGCGGAACAGCCTGCCAAGGAATCGGGCAGCGGCGTTCTATCCCTGTTCGCCGGATCATCAATGGAGGAGCTTTCACCGCCGGTTAGGGATCAGCTCCTCGATACCTTAGACGCGGATGATGTAAGGCGAATTTTATTTTTATCTTCGCCGCCTGAAGGTCAGCCATCGTCCGCATCAAATTCTACATCTTTATCGCCGGGGGGCGGGCCGGAGGGAAATAATTTTGATCTTTCGAAGTCCTTTGTGGCGCCGCAGGGTATGAAGTATGCTCCAGGACCGGGTGGGGGAGGGCATCTGGTAGCAAAGGAGAGTTTTTCCAAATTTCCACCGGGCCCTACGCCGAGAATCCGACTGCCCCCAAATCCTTTTACTTCGCCACCCGGCGTCAAGAAACCTTTGCAGCCAGTAAACAGCAATTTATCGGCCGCGAATGCGGCAATGCAGAATAACACCACCGGAGCGATAAATAGCCAGGGAGTGGCTGCACCGGTCGCACCGCCATCTCGGACTGATGCGCAATTTGTCGGCAACCTTTTTTCCGCGGCTGGCATAGATTTGCAAGATCTTTCTCCGACAGTGAGTGAGGCCGTGCCGCCGACGATTGATTTTTCAAAAACTGGAAACTTCAACAGAGGGCAATTTTTGCAGGATTTGCAACCCATGCGCACCGCAGTCTACGGAGAAAATGCAATGATTACGATGAATGATGGAACGAAAGGCTTTCACATTTATGCCCTTCAAACAAATCCAAAAAACAGCATTTTACACGAGAGCAAGCGCACCGTAGAACGCACCGTTGAAGGGACGAAACTCCAATGCAATCGCTTTGACATTTCCCGCATTGGAGGCAAGGGCAGTGGCATCCACGTTTCAGCAGCTCCGACGGTAAATCAGGACAAAGTAAACAGCAACCAGGCATTGCCAGCCAAAGAATTTTTCCAAGCCACGACACGGGAAGGAGTCAATTTTTACGTCGATCTTCGGGCGGATCCAAACTTTGGACTGACCATGGATCAACAAATTGCACGCGACAGTGAGGCACGCAGCAAGGGAGAACAAGTTTTAACAAAAGAGGACAAAGACGACTATTTTTGCAAAGCAGGCGGTTTGTGGGGCGTATCGGAACATAGGACAATAGAGTGGTCCGAGGATGGCAATGAAACGGTACAGGGCGAGCAAGGACATACCTACCGCGAGGCAAATTTCAAGGACGACGACGGCCAGGTGCACCGGTGTGTGCAAATGAAAATTCGCGACATGCCGGACAACACCATGGCGGATGGTGACAAGGTCGTAAAAATATTTCAGGAAATGGATGCGGTGGCCATGAAGACGGGGGTGGATCCGAACAAGGTTGTAATTCATTGCGCCGGTGGCCTGGGCCGCAGCCCGCTCCTATGTGCCCTGCGCGCCGTTTGGAATACGGCCAAGGCCGCCCATGCCGGAGGGGTGTCATGCTGCTGCAACTGGGATCGTGCGAACGAAATGATGGTGGACGGCAAGGTGAACCATGCCTACACCGCCCGCAATGCATTCTGCGAGGCCGTCAATGCCCGGTCAAGTGTGGGACAAGATGCGAAACAGTTTGCCAAAATGGCGGATGCTGTGCAATCCATTGCCGTCCATTTTGCCTGATCCCGAGTTTCAACTGGCAGGGCAAAGCTTTCGTTCGATGCCCTGGCCGGGTTCCGTCATCTGTCATGCGTGGCGCGCCCTATGATGGTGCCATGGAGGGGCGGATGATGTGCTTCACCCGCAACTCGTTCTGTGAAATGTCCAGATTAAGCTGCCAATTTTCCACACCGGCAGCCTGCGCCCTGGCCACAACATCCATGGTGGGGCCATTCCACCGATCCCGTTCCGGCGGTGCAAATGGCGGCGCGTCGTAGAGAAAGCACAGCACGGCCATGGCCCGATTCCCTGCCTTGGCCAACTCCGTCAAAAGGATATAGTGGCGCATGAGACGCTCAAAGAATTGGGCATAGGTGGGGCGGTGGTGGTAGGGCTCGGCACCCGGCAGAAACAGGTGGTGCATGGGAGTTTTGATCTCCAAATATGTGGTGCGGCCATCCCGCTCCACCACCAGATCCAACCGTGACTTGCCAATGGCAACTTCGTGGCGAATGGTGGCACCGCCGCAGGGCAGCATGTCCGGCAGGGCGTCGGCCAGCAACAGCTGCTCGACCCACCCATTGATTCGATTTTGGTTGATGCCGATCCAGGAACTTCCGCCATCCAGGGAGATGGCCTCCACAGTCCCACTGGTTGTTCTGCCATTTTTCATATTTTTTGGCGTCAGTAGGCAGGGGATGTTCAAAAAATCTTTCACACCGCCGATGGAGCCGGTCACAGGACAATGCCAGCGCTGCTCTTCTTGCCCATCGCGCGTTCCTTCAAAGACGAAGCGATTTGGCCTGCGCAGCAAAGTACCCCGTACCAGATTGAGGGAAATGGACATGGTGGCCCAAGGTTAATCCATCACCCGCCGTGGGCCAGAATTTTCCCATGCGAAATCTTTGCTAATTTTGGTCCGTTTGACCTTGTAAATCCTTTGATTTGGCCGGAGAAGGCAGGGTCAGTTCTCGAATGCGTCCATCCAAGGCTGCCAGCAGGGATGCGTCGCCGGCCAGCGTCGCCCGGGCAGCCTGTCGTCCCTGGCCGAGCAGCTGCTCGTCGAAGGCGATCCAGGCACCGCGCTGGGTGAGAATTCCAAGGGAAAGGCCCAAATCCAGCAGCGAACCGATGCGAGAAATTCCCTCGTCGAAGAGAATGTCAAATTCGCACTCGGCGAACGGTGGGGCAACCTTATTTTTTACAACTTTTATGCGGGTGCGATTGCCGATTGTTTTTCCATCGCCGTCTTTGATGGCCGCAATGCGGCGTATGTCCAGGCGCACGGATGCGGCAAATTTTAGGGCATTGCCCCCGGGCGTGGTTTCCGGGTTGCCATAGACAACACCGATTTTTGAGCGTATTTGATTGGTAAATAGGCAAATAGCCTGCGTCTTGGCAACGGCACCCGTGAGATGGCGCAGGGCCTGGCCCATGAGCCGCGCCTGGGCTCCTACGACCGCATCGCCGATTTCTCCCTCCAGCTCCGCCCGTGTTGCCAGTGCGGCGACGGAATCCACCACAACGAGGTCCACGGCACCGGAGCGGATGAGGCTTTCGGCAATGCGCAAGGCCACCTCGCCGCTGTCCGGCTGGGACACCAGCAAATCTTCCAATTGCACGCCAACAACCTTGGCGTAGTTCGGATCCAGGGCGTGCTCAACGTCGATGAACGCCGCTACGCCACCGTTCCGTTGGACCGAAGCAATGCAGCTCAGGCAAAATGTGGTTTTGCCCGATGATTCGGGGCCAAAAATTTCGCAGATGCGCCCCCTTGGCAGGCCGCCAATCCCGAGGGCCGTATCCACGGCGACGGATCCAGTTGACAGCGCCTGTACCTCCATGCGAACCATGTCCCCGATCCGCATGACCGAACCTTCGCCGAACTGGCGATTGATTTCCTTCACCGCCTTCCCCAGGTCAGCCTTTTCATTGCGGGCATGCACGGGCGACGCTCTGGGAAAATAAAAAAATTTTGCAAGTTATTTTACGTTTTGCCAAAAATCTTCTTCCACGGGCCGCGTGCTGCTTTCCAGTCTTTCCAATTCTGGTGCATTTTCCTGGGCTCCAAGCGATTGTAGTTGGCTAAATGATCGCAACGTTGGCCGTAGCCTGCTCTCGGCGGATGCCACGGCTCCGTTGTAGATGTCCACCGTGCGCTGAAGTTGGACCCCAAGCTGGGACATTTTTTCAAAAAAAATGCGCACCCGTTCCAGTAAAGTTTTTCCTAACTCCACGATCTCCGCCGCCTCCCGTGCAACCGCTGCCTGGCCCCAGCCGTGGGCGATTGTCTTTAGCAGGGCAACCAACGTCATGGGCGATGCCAGCAGCACGCGCCGTTCCAAGGCTTCTTCAAAAAGCGTTGGCCGTGCCTCCAGTGCGGCTGCGTAGAGGTGCTCACCAGGCAAAAACAGAACCACGTGGTCCAATGCGGCGTCAAAATATTTCCAATAATCTTTTTTTCCCAGTTCCTGGACCCGTTCCAGCACGTTCTGTCCGTGGCGGCGAAGCCACGCTTCCCGTTCCTGTTCCGTGGCACTTTCTCCGGCCGCCATGTGGGCCTCCAGCACAACCTTGGAGTCCACAATAATGCGCCGGCCGTGGGGTAGGTGGATGACCATGTCCGCCCGCAGCCTGGCATTGTCGACGGCCACGGCAACCTGTTCGTCGAAGTCCACGTGGTCCTGCATGCCGGCCAGTTCCACCAGCCGACGGAGCTGCAATTCTCCCCAGCGACCTCGCACGTGCGACTGCCGCAGGGCTTGGTTGAGCCGCTGCGTTTCCAAATTCCATTCCTTTTGCGCAGAAAACAGTTGGCGCAGATTTTCCTCCATCCGGCCCACTTCCTCCACCCTCCGCCGATCCACCTGCAGTGCCCGCGCATCCAACCGTTCCATCCCCTCTTGCAGCGGTTTTAGTGCCATGGCAACCCGCTCCAGTGCCAGCTGTGACTGTTCCTTGCCTCGCTCACCCAGCTGGCTAACCGCCTTTTCCGCTATTTCTCCAGCCGCCAAACGGAATGCCTGCTCCATTTCAATCTTTGCGCGGTCAAGGAAGGTAAGTTTT
Organism: Puniceicoccales bacterium; assembly: GCA_031275345.1. Classification (GTDB taxonomy): domain Bacteria; phylum Verrucomicrobiota; class Verrucomicrobiia; order Opitutales; family JAIRLM01; genus JAISOW01. Next base: position 151,849 of record JAISOW010000001.1, on the reverse strand, counting down.
TCCTCCAGTCCCTTCCGCCGCTGCTCTTCATCGGCACGAGATACGGCAAATTCTCGGTCCAACACCCGCAGTTCTTCCCGCAGCCGCTCCACCGTGGCTTCCAGTGTTTCCTTTTCTTCCCGTAGCCACCTCCGCTCCGCCTCTCCTAGCCGCTGAAGCTTCATGGTCAGCTGCCAAACCACGGTGGTACAGGCCAGCACAATTCCCAGTCCCATGGCCAAGGGCAAAATTCCCATCGACCATGGATGAATTGGAGAAAAAAATACGCAACGGCAATTATCTGCTAAAAAATCGGCCAAAAAGAAAAAATTTGTTGATTTTTCAGCAACTGATCCTAGAAGGCCCACCGTATGAGTATAAAAGACGCAATGCGGTGGTTTTGGCAGGATCGAAGTCATCTGAAGGTTAACGAAAAAGGGGAATATTTTGAAGAGAATTCCGACTATTACCCTGGTGGGTCGCTTAATAAAGTTCATTACAATAAAGGCAAAAACGACAATTCAGGTGACTTGTTCGATAACAGCAGTAGTGAATTGAATGATTCGCTTACGAACGATTCCAATGATGAGGATTCTTCAGAGAAAGAACTTAAACATCAAACAGTGAGCAACACAAAACCTATAAAGGCTTACTTGGAAAGGGAGCCGTTTTCCATGGGAGCTTTACTTAATAAAGCGATTGTGCCCGGGTTTTTTTTGGTACTTAGCCTTGGTTGCCTGGCCGGCGTGGGTCTTCTTTGGGGTAAGTGCGTTACCTACATTGTCATTGTGAGCGCCGTTGCGTCCTTTTTGTATCTAAATTCCGTGACGTTGCTTGCCATAATGGCCGTTGGCTTCATCGCCATTGGCGGGATATGGTGTGTCTGCGCGGCCGCGCGCTACGGTGCTAAGACTATGCCTACGCCTAGTATTGTTAACGAGGGCGATAATATATCCGTCGGCTGCGGCGGCGGCGGCGGCGGTTGATAGTGATTTGGTGTGACGGTTATTCGGCAGTGCATTGCTCACAGGTGGCTGTTTCTCATCCTGGTGGATGATTTTCGTTTTGCGAGGATCGTTCGCCAGTTTTCAGCTGGTGGTTCTCCATCGTGTAAGGCGCGTGGGGGTTTTGCTTTTTTTATTGATATTTTGGCACAGTGCAATTGTCTAATTACCCTGTCTGGTTTTCCCTAATTTGTCCAAAGTCCGTTTAGGACCGTGGAACATGCGCAGCTGTGCATGGCGTGGGAGAAGGAGAACTTTTGTCGAAGTCGAGCCAACGCAGGTGAGCGGCGCGGTTATTCCTACGCACTACGTTTCAACGAGCCTACTACTGATTGGTACGGTCTTGGCGATCGTTGGCGTTTGGTTCGGTAAAGGCAGGTGTCTCGACGGCACCGGCCAAATAGATGGAATAATCATTCTAGGGTCGTAATGCTATGCCATAGCGTGTCAAATGTCTTGGCTGCAGCATTCGTCCAGCCCGAATGCCGGCAAGGGTTGGGCAGCGGGAATAGGCAACGTAAAACATTCGTCTGCCTTCATCACCGGGAAAGAATGCCGTTGGGTCTTGAATGTGCATGCGTTCGTAGGTCAGGCCCTGGGAACGGTGGACGGTGACGGCCCAGGCGAGGCGGATGGGCAGTTGGCAGTAGGTTCCAACCGTTTTTTCTTTTACAATGCCTGTCCTTGGATCCACCTCATAGGACAACTTTTTCCAGGTATAGGGTTCCACTAAAATTTCCTGGCCATCGTCGGCTTTGACAAAGGCGCAAAGGCTGCCCGCTCTGCGGCAGACCCCTGACACGGTTGCCATTTTTCCATTATAATATTCTGGAGGATGGTTGACGGCCAGCATCACCCGCGTTCCGATACGCAGCTCCAATTCCTCCGGCACGATATCCTGGGCAGTTTTTTCCTCAAAAACTCCCGTACGGATTGCGGAAAACAGCCACGGCTTGTCCTGGATCGCCCGCAGGCGCTCGGCATTGATGGCATCGGCCGTCGCACGGTAGGCTACGACGGCGATGGAACCGTCTTCCCCATTGCCAATGCGACCATTGAGCATGGCCAGCTGCTCCTTGGAAAGTTGGCCACTGCGGATGGAATCGAGGATTTCTGCAAAAATGCCGTCGTTGGCCTGGCGAAAATTTTCTGAAAATTCGACTTTTTCAAACCCTGCTTCGGCAAACACATGCGCATCGTAGAACATGCAGCCATCGGGGTAATTTTTACCGATTGCCTCTTCCTCCTCTCGAGAAACGATGGGCCGCAGCTGGCCAATGTCGCCAATGAGCGCAACCTGGCGGCCACCGAATGGAGTTTGACCATGTTCCCGGCGAAAAACTGCCCGCAGCGCCGTATCGATCGCATCCAGCATGTCGGCGCGAACCATGGAAATTTCATCGATTACCAATGTGTGCACGGCGCGCAGCCGCTGCCGTGCGTCCGGGCCCATGCTTCGTACTTTTTTGTTCAAAACTTCTTTGTCGTAGAGAGGAGCAATGCCAAAGCCGAGGAAGGAATGAATTGTCATACCGCCGGCATGGATGGCCGCAATGCCGGTCGGTGCCAGGAAGACAATCGATCCGTCCATGCTGCGTAGCATTTGGGAAAATACGGTCTTGCCCGTGCCGGCCGGGCCATCGATCCAAACATTTTTACCGCCACGGATTAGGGCGATGCCACGTTCCTGGGCACTGACCATCTGCATTGACACGGAACAATGGGTGCAAGCCGTGCAGATAAATGTCAAGCTGCGGAATGTTTCTTTCTGTCCAAAAATCGACAAGCTATCAGAGGCAAGGATCACGCACGCAGAATCAATGGAAAAGCGCATTGGGGGCACAGCTGTGTTCCTACGCTACGCCATAATTGAAAAAGTTCCTTGACAGGTGCGGGACATTTTAGCATATTAAACCATGTCCAGTAGACCGGGAATGGTATCAATAACAAAAGATGTGGAATCGGCTTATACGAGTTTTGAAGTGGCCAGGTGGGCACGTGCCGATTTGCTTGTTAAGCCGAAAAGTTTATCCAATAATATTAAGACTGTTCTCCTATCGGTCATGATCTCATATTATGGCCTGCGGATGATTGGCCACTGCAAAATTGTTTCATTTTTTTGCGTGCTGCTGGTGTACGTTTGTCCCCCTATGAAGAGGAAGGTAGATGAAAAAATTGTTCGTTTCATATGTAGTTTCACATCTACTTGCACAGGCGATTTATCGGCACAAGGTTCCAGTGTTTTCTCTCAAAATAGGCTCGATTCTTTCCAGCATGGCACGGAAACGAACCAGTCCCAGTTGTCGGAAATTGGGCTTTCATCCTCGCTTAATTTGGCAAATAAAACAAACAATCCTTCGTCGATCCTGTCACAGGAAATACCGCCGGGGGGCGATGGTTTCAGCTCGACATTGCCAAGCCCCACTTCTTCTTCAATCCAGGAAGAGGATGCCGAATTTAAGAAATCTGCGCTAGTCTGGTCATCCATTTCGCAATTGTCGGCAGATCAATCTTCGGCGTCGGGAAGTCCCAACAATGCCAACCAACGCCCAGTGCATGAAGCATCATCCCAGCCGCCCGCTCAATCGAACGTGACTGAACAACGCCCAAACATCACACTGTTTCCCTCGACCCCATCAATTTCTCTGTCCACAACCCCGACATTTCCCCAGACCCACATTCCCTCTCCCCCTATCCAGCAGGCGACGCAGCCTTTGATATCCGATTTTTCCGCGCCATCCTCGTCCATACAGCCTGCGGTGAACACATTACCCAATGCTGGACCAAGATCCATGGACGAGGCGACGGTGAAATATCGACAGAAAACGCTGAAAGCGCTTAGAACGAATAGCTCTGTCAACTGCGAGAATAGGTACGGCACTTGTGTTAGTAGTTTTCTACAACAAACTTCATTTGCTGGACCATTTGATCAGGGAACTGGTGGTGTCTCCGATCGTAAGCATAAGGGAGAACTCGTATACCTACATATTGGGAAAAGCGGCGAGGAAATCTATGGAACCATATCGGATGATGGTATTTTTACCTCAATAGATAATAAAAATGTGCAATTTAAGGTAAAAGAGAATCAATACGGAGTGTTCACCGAGGTGGGAAATGAGGATTGTACTGGCTTTTATCTTGATTATAACAAGTCATATTCGTGCGCCTTTCGTAGCCTCCTTGTCGCGCTGGCGTACAGTAATAACCAATCAATTCCAGTCAAAAATTTACGCACAGGCACCAATGAGGAACTTGGACGGGTAACGCTTGACAATGGAGAAAGTTTTTCGGTGGACGACCTACGCAAGAAGATGGCCACTCTTCTTAATGAGGAAATGAAGAAATTAGAAGACTTGCGTGCTAGGTCTCAATCAACTAACCCTACTGACGCTGTTGATGCTCAAAAAGCACTCGAAGAAATGCAAAAAATGGAGGGTGATTATTTCGAAGTCATTCCGCTTCTTGCAGAGGAAAATATCAAAGGCATTTGGGACTTATCAAAAGAAGGTGAGGAAGGGAGACCACGAAATGCGGAGGTGCACTTTTCCTTAGTAGCCTATGCCGGTTCCAAAATATTTAGGAGACCGATTGCATGGATTGACAATAATAACGGGATAACAATGCACATAATTCCGGCGGAAGGGCCAAGTTTCGGATATGGGACGGACCCAATACGCTCGAAGGATGAGTGGAAGAGTTGCAAAAGGGGTGACGAACTCCTGTTAGAAACTGCAAATACTTGTGCCGAAATATTCCAAAAGCCACAATTTGAAAATGTTGCTGAAGTGAAGACATATTTCTCAAACAATGGTCCCGCCGACGTGTTCAAAGCTACGGTCGAGAACGAAATAAAGAACAAAGAGACGAACCCTTTCTATGCCAGTTCTACCTATGAAGACTACGCTAGTTCAATACGCCAAAAAAACGAACTACAAATCCAGAAGTGCCAAAATTTTGTAAAAAACAATCCCGATCTTCTCACAGTGTATTGTGCTCCGGGTCATTTTGAGGTGGTTTTACCCGAAGTACCGTTGCAGGAACCATCGCAGTCTGTAACGTTCTCTCCTGTCAGTTCAAGTCCAGATAATTCAGTAGGTAGTTCAACGAATGAGAATTTGGTTACATGGCATTCAGTTTTGCCATCTCACCAGCAATTTGGGGTAAACCCATTTCCGCCGCCGCAAACAAACATTGTTCCAAGAGCATCATCCCAGCCGGCCAATCCCCCGACGGTGCCCATAGTTTTCAACAACGTCGCTTTTCCCCCACTCCCCTCCCAAAAAAACTCCCAAAACTCTTTGGGGCAGCCAGGTATGGGCGTGCCAGTTTTTCCGTACCAACAACAGCAAATGCCATCTTTTAAACCGTCTTCCCTAGGCGTGTCACCCATTGCCTCTTCTCCGTCTTTACAGAATAATATTATAGCATACCGATCGGCAACATTGAAAATGCTTAGGTCCGATGGAAAGATCAATTGCGAAGGCTATGCAACCGAATTTCTGAAGGAAGTCCGAAAAAAGTTTTCTCTTGCTGGGCCATTTGAAGTGGGCACGGGAGGATCAATTCCTGTAATGCACCAAGGGAAGCCGGTAGTTTCTTTGTATCGAAATAGGTCACGTGAAGAGATTCGTGGTACGGTGACAGAAAATGGAAACGAGCCAATAGGAAGCGAGCTAGAGTTTACTTCTCTAGATGACAAGACAAAAGTCATGGTGAAAAAAACTGGTGTTAATATGTATTCCGCCCCATCGTCCTACGCGGCTTTTGTCGCGACCTGCCAGCCGAATCAGGAATATGACTGCATGTTTCGAAGCCTCGGTGCAATTCTTCAGTATGAAAACCTGCGCCAACTTAAAATAGAAAACTGGAAAGGCGACTCCGAAACTGGTATGAGCAAACATTTTGGAGTAATACCGATTAAAGGGAACGATTATTTCGTGGATGGACTGCGCCAATTGACGGCCAAAACAATGAAGAATGCAAATGATTCTATTATTGAATACATTTATAGAGAAGCTTGGGATCTAGACAAGGGAGATGATGGGAAGCCTTTTTCACAAATGCCTTTTGGAGATCATGTTGGGCAGGGATTTGCTGCAATGCTCGGTCGACCGGTGGTCATCATTTCAAAAGGATCAGCGGGGGGAACGGTGTTTTGCGTCTGCCTGCCAGAAGTGAAGTTGGCGAAATTTGGTGATCATATACGCTCAAAAAGTGACTGGGACAATCGTGTTTTATGGGTGCAAGGAAACAGAGAACACAATTCGAACGTCACTCAAGAGGACATATTACAAACGACATGCAAGAATTATGAAGCATACGTCGAATATATGAAAAAGAAGCAAACGCAAGCGTTTGGAGATTTCCTTAAATTTATGGACTCCCAACAGAATCCTTTGTTTCTTTATCACGACATGAGCTCGCAGCATTTCATGACAATGTTACCAGAACCCCCAAAAGTTTCTGGTTCGCCTATGTGACAAACATTCTTTGGGTTATCCATTGATCAAAAAGATTTGGAACTGCCCGCAGCTTTTCCATTGCATCTTCTCCCTGCGATGGCTAGGCAGTGGCGCATTCTGCTATGAAAAAGTGGTTTTTTGGAACTGTGCTTGCAGCCGGCCTTTCGCTGGGAAATGGTTGGGCAATGGACGCGCTACGCTTTGCCATCCCGTCAGATGTTCCGGTGGATGTTCGGGCCCGGATGGGCTCACTGCCCAACGGTCTCCACTACCACATTCTGCCCCACGGCGAACCTCCCGGTCGGGTGAGTTTGCGACTCATCATTGGATCAGGTTCTTTGGTGGAGCGGGAAGATCAGCGCGGCTTGGCCCACTATCTGGAGCACATTGCCTTCTGCGGTTCGGAAAATTTTCCCGGCGGTGATTTGGTCGAATATTTGCAGCGGCAAGGCGTTCGCTTTGGTCACCACAGCAATGCCTATACGGGCTTTGAAGAAACGGTGTATCAACTGGAGCTGCCAAAGACGGATCGGCAGAGCGTGAAGGAAGGCCTGGTGGTGTTGCGAGATTTTCTTGCAGGACTTACAATTGCGGAGGCCGAAGTGCGGCGTGAGCGGGGAGTGATTTTATCGGAACTGCTCCACATCGACTCACCCGACTACCGGGAAGCTTTGGCCCGCTACAATTTTCTATTCCCAAATGCCGTTCTATCCAAGCGCTTTCCCATCGGCGAGCGGTCCGTGGTGGAGTCAATGGATGCAAAAAAGATGCGGAAATTCTATGAAACATTCTACGTGCCGGGCAATGCCGCCGTTGTGGTGGTAGGCGACGTCGATCCCGTCGCAGTGGAAAGAGCCATCGCCTTGGTTTTTGGCGACATAGCCGCCGGCTCGCCTCCGCCAGCTGTGGACCTGGGAACGCTGGAGGTGGAAGGTCTGCGGGTCGCGCTGCACCGGGAGCCGGAGCTGCCCCAGGCACGGATCATCATTGCCACACAGGAGTTGCTCGATGGATGCGGCGATTGCCAGGACCTGCGCGGAGAAGAATTGCGGCAGAAGCTGGGCCATTGGGTACTTACCAGACGTCTGGAGCAGTTGGCAAAGGCGCATGGAGCAGTTTTTTTCGACGGTGGCAGCCATTCCACGGTGAACCTGCGCAGCGGCCTACACCTGACCCAGCTGCAATTGACCTGCTGTCCGGAAAAGATTTGCGCGGCCCTGCCGGTGGCTGAGGAAGAGCTGCGGCGTGCCCTGGAATTTCCATTTTCCCAGGCCGAGGTGGATCGGGCGGCACGGTCGATCCTAAAAAATCTGGATGATTTGGGGGAACAGGAAGATTCCCTGCGCTCGGATAAACTTATTGGGAAAACGGTGGACGCCATTACGTCCGAACGGGTCCCGTCCTCTGCCAGCTGGGATGCCACCTTTGCCCATGCCATTCTGGATGGCGTGGCGGCGGAAACGGTGTGGCAGAGCTTTTGCCGCCTCTGGGCACCGCAAAACCGGTCAATTTTTCTTGCTGGCAATTTTCCAGAAACTCTTCGCGAAGAGACCGTGCGCACAATTTACGGCCGCTCCCAACGCACAATGTTGACGCCGTGGGATGGCCAGGTGGATGCTCCATTTGCCTATGAAAATTTTGGCAGTCCGTCCGCGGTCGTGGAACAATGGCAGGATGAAGATCTGCAGCTGCACCGCTACCGTTTTGCCAATGGCATGCGGCTCAATGTACGGCCAACGGACTTTGAAACGGGCCAGGTGCGGTTTCGCCTGCGCGTTGGCCATGGACTGTTGACGGAACCACTGGCCGGTTTGGCCCATTTTGCCGACTGGGCCTTCGTTGAGGGTGGTTTGGGTCGGCATTCTTGGGAAGACCTGCGAAACATGTTGGTTGGCCACTCGGTGCAGGTCAATTTTTCGGCCGGTGTGGACGCATTTTTGTTCTCCGGACGCAGCACCCGATCCGACCTATTGCTCCAGCTGCAATTGCTGGCCGCATTTTTGCAAGATCCTGGCTATCGGGAGGAAGGGGAAAGGGAGGCGGGTAAGGCCATTGCCCAGGTGTATCCCGCACTACTCCACACGCCGGACGGTGCCATGGTCAGGCGGGGAGAAATGTTTTTGCACGGAGGAGATCGCCGCTTTGGTTTTCCCGAACAGGTGGAGATGGAGCGGTTAACCATGGCCGACCTACGCCTCTGGCTTACTCCCCAGCTGCGCAACGGCTATTGCGAGCTGAGCATTGTGGGAGATGTGGATGTGGACGGTGTGGTGGATGCCGTCGCAAAGACCCTGGGAGCACTGCCAACCCGCACCGGCCTGCCCCCACCCAGGGACGTCCCCATGACGATTCCGGCCGGACAGAATGCAAATTTTTCCTACGAATCCGACATTCCCAAAGGTCTTTTGCTGGTGCTGTGGGCAACGGATGATTGCTGGGATATCGGTCAAAAACGACGCCTTGATCTGCTGGCCGACATTTTGCAGGATCGGCTCAGGGCGCGCATTCGCAAGGAATTAGGCGATACCTACTCGCCCCACGTGTCCCACCATGCCAGTACCACGTTCAAGGGCTATGGTCTGCTCAGGGCGGAGGTGCTGGCCGAGGTTGATCGCATCCACGACGTAGCCTACTTCGTCCACTCCATTGCCGAAGATTTGCGCTGCGAAGGCATGGGAGAGGATGAATTTTTGCGGGCCAAACTGCCGGCAATCAGCGAAATCCAGGAACAGCTGCGGCACAATTCCTACTGGTTAAATGCCATCGACGGCATCCAGGCCAGGCCGGAACGGCTGGAATTTATTCGCACACTGCTGCCGTTCTATGAACAGCTGGAGCGGAAAGATCTGCTGTCCGTGCTACCATTTCTCAAAGAAGAGCGGCGCATGATCCTAAAAATTTGTCCCGAAGAAAGGCTGTAACGCTCACTTCTGTGGGTTGTATTCGGATACCGGCGTTTTAAACATCACCGCTCCTGTGATCTTTGTATTTGCTTCCGCGGTGTACTCCCATCACAAATTTCCTAGCAATTTATCCTCATACTTTTCTCCTGCGTCCGTTAGCCGCATTTTTTGCTCATTTTCTTCCAGGTTATCGGCAACCAATTTGTTCCGTGCGTAGGGCCCATGCCCGTCAAATTCATCCCTCTCATCCACCCCGTCAAATTCATCCCTCTCATCCACCCTTTCGCGCATCCGCTCTGGCATTGGTACTTCACCACAGAAGCTCAAACCTAGCACGGTTTCGCATTTGCTATTTTCGAGGTTCAGTATGTCCTCGTTTATTTTATTGTCTGTAATAAATTGCACAGCCGCCTGTCGCACAGCCTGATATTGACTTTTCAGCGCAAGGTGCAGGAAGGTGTCCTTGCCAGAACCGCACTGTATAGGGCGAATGTCGTTCTGCAACTCTTGGCACGCACTTGGAAACTTGGCTTTCCAATTACTGAATACAGTAAAAAAATAAAGTTGAGTGTTTTCACTTCCTCGCTCCATGGCAAGGTGGAGAATGGTCTTTCCCATGCCGCCTAGATTTGTCAAAGCCTCCAACCGCGCACCACCGGGACGCAGCTTTCCCAAAATAGTGTATAAAAAATTTTGCTGCACCCAGTCATTCTTAATAAACATGGCGTAGTGGGCGATGGTGTTTCCATACATATTTTTGATTAAGAAGAGGGAATCTAGTTTTTCACATGAAGCAATATCCTCGAACAGGAGGCTTGCGTTGTTCCGAACAGTGAGAGAATCATTCCGCAGTATGCTGTGGAGAAATGTGTTGCCGTCGGTATCCTGGCATGAAAGGACCTTCATGCGTTCGTCAGAATGTAATTTTTTGCAGAAATTAATGGCTTTTTGCTGTAGCGACTCATCCCCCATGGTGGCAATGCGAACAATGAAAGGTCCACTGCCATCCCCTGGATCTTTACACAGCGTAGCGACGGCATCATCCGGGGTCAGTCTGTTCAAAATTTGATGCCCGGTACGGTTAAATTCTGCGTTCACATATTCGACCCGATCGCCTGCAATGGCATTGCCAGACCAAACTTTTGCAATAAAGTCACCCACGATATGGGTTGGTGTGTAGAACCCCTGATCTAAAGCAGCACAGCACAGCATTGCGATGAATATGGCCGGAGCAAGGACCCCGGCGCAGATTACCAATCCAACGGCAGCTCCACGCCTGATAACCGTCTCCAGCAGCGTCGTTGTTGCTTGGCTTTCCTTTGCCGTCACCTCATCGCACTTTGAGTGCATCGAATTTGGGGGCGACGTGGGGTCTGTGAGTTGAGGAGTTGAGGAGTTGAGGAGTTGAGGAGAGGAGTTGAGAAATTGGGAAACCGGGGAGCCATCTATCATATGAATAAGCTTATCGTATCCGTGGGCCATTGGCAATATTTTTTCTTTAAATTTTCCAATGCGCGAAAAATTTGCCACAAATCGTCTTGTGTGCCGGACGCTGCGCTTTAGCATCGCCGCCGATGAATCTCTGCCCACCGCCCGTCGCAAGCTATTCATTTTCCTGTGATTGCTGCCCCATTCGTTGGGAACAGCTCATTCCAGATCGCATTGTGGGCGACATTGCCGATGCCATTGGACGGTCACGGCAAAATTTGGAAGCCATTGCCACGTCCGATCTCTCATCTGCCACGTTCGACGGCGTAATTTTGGCTTTGGAAGCGGCAACTAGGCCGTTGGACATTGCCTGGGGACGCGTGGAACACCTCAATTCCGTTGCCAACGGAGAAGAATTTCGCACCGCCTACCATGCGGTACAGGAGGACGTGGTCCGGTTCTATGCCGCCATTCCGTTGGACGAACGACTCTGGGAACGGGTCTGGGCGGTGTCCCAGCGTGGAGAAGAGCTTTCCTCCACAGATCGCCGACTTTTGGAAGAGACGGTGCTAGACTTTGTCGATGGGGGAGCCAAGTTGGATCGGGCGGGCAGGGAGCGGCTGCTGGAAATTCGTGGCCTACTAGCTCAGAAAACACAAAAATTTTCGGAAAACGTACTCGATTCCCTGGGTGCCTGGGAAAAGTACGTCGACGATGAAAATGAGTTGCGTGGCATGCCGGAGGCTGTGATGGCCGTGCTGCGGGCCGATGCCGAAGATCATGGCCACCCCGGCAGCCATCGACTGACCCTCCACGAGCCCATCTACGTCCCGGCAATGCGCCATTTGGAATCGGAGGCACTGCGCCGCGAACTATGGGAAGCTTCCAACCGTGTCGGCCACGCCGAACCCCATGATAACAGCCTACTGATTGGGGAAATTCTCCAACTGCGCCGGGAAGAGGCGCTGCTGTTGGGTCATGAAAATTTTGCGGACCTTGTCCTTTCCAGGCGCATGGCCAGGTCCGGTGATGCCGCCCTGCGCTTTACCAAAGACCTGCACGGGCGGGTTGAGAAAGCATTTTTCCACGCCGTTGACCGCGTAGAAAAATTTCGCGCCCAGGCCATGGGCCGGCCGGTGGAGCACATGGAACCGTGGGACGCCGCCTATTGGGAGGAAAAGATGTGCCGATCCCAGCTGCATTTTGACGGCGAGGAATTGCGGCCCTACTTTGAGCTGGATGCCGTGCTGCGTGGACTGTTTGCCATCGCCAACCGGCTCTATGGAATTCGACTCTTGGAGCGCAAGACGGTCCCGGCAGGTGGTGATATTCCCGTTTGGCACAGCTCTGTGCGCCATTGGGATGTGGTGGAGGAGGATGGCACGCCCATCGGTGATTTCTACCTTGACCCTTACCCGCGGCAGGGAAAGCGTTCCGGTGCCTGGATGGAAGATTCCCTTGCCACGGGCTACCGGGATCGGGAAGGGAACTGGCATAGGCCTACGGGAGTCATCGTATTCAACCTGACTCCGCCCACCGCGAACTGTCCATCCCTGCTCACCCATCGGGAGGTGGAGACCATTTTCCACGAATTTGGCCACCTTCTGCACCACCTGTTCGGTAGGGTGGAGCGGGAATCGCTGAATGGCACCAAGGTGGCCTGGGATTTTGTGGAATTGCCGTCGCAAATTTTGGAAAATTGGACCTGGGAGCGGGAGGCACTGGATCTTTTTGCGCGCCACTACCTTGATGCCTCTCCAATGGACGAAGATTTGCTGCGCCGAATGCGCCTTTCCCGTACGTTTTTGACGGCACTTGGCTTCATGCGCCAGTTGGCTCAGCAGAAGATGGATTTGGACCTGCACATTTCCTATGACGGTTCGGACCTGGATTCCTTCCTGGATGGCGCGCTGGCTGGCTACCGCATGCCATTCCGCACGATGCAGCCGCCCACCATTGTGCGCCGCTTTCTCCACCTATTTGCCAGCCCGGTTGGCTACGCCGCCGCCTACTATTCCTACAAATGGGCCGAGGTGTTGGACGCGGATGCCTTCGATTTGTTTGCCCAGTGCGGCATTTTTGACAAAAATACGGCCGTTCGCTTCCGCCGAGAAATTTTGGAGCGGGGCAATGGGGCACCGGCGGAGCAGCTGTTTCGCAATTTTCGCGGCCGTGACCCTGCGCTAGAACCATTGCTGCGCCGGGATGGTCTTTTGGAAACGAAGAACGGCCGCCCTGGAGCGGCCGGCCGGCAACTGAAAGTGAAGCGTCCAGGAAAAACCGGTAAGCTTCATAGTTGAGACGAAAAACCCGGGCCATTTGTTCAAAAAAAAAAGATTCCCTAGAAGCGTGTGGCAATGGAGAGAATTTATTTCATGGGAATTGGCGGCGTTGGCGTTGGCAATGCGGCCATTTTGACGGGACGGCGTGGCCACGTGGTGGCCGGCAGTGATGGAAAAATCTATCCACCCATGGATGGTCTGCTGCGGCAGAGCGGCATCGAGCCGTGGGAGGGGGCCGACGTTGGTCGTTTGGAAAAATTTGCGCCGGACCGGGTTGTGGTGGGCAATGTGGTGGCCCGCGGCGCTGAGGAAATGGAATGGCTGCTCAACACCCGCCGCTATCCCTTCTGCTCCCTGCCGGACTTTCTTTTTCGCAATTTTTTAGCCGATCGCCACCGCATCGTTGTGGCCGGCACGCACGGCAAAACCACGACCAGCGCCTGCGTTGCCTTTTACCTTGGCCAGCTTGGGCATGGTGCCGGCTACTTCATCGGTGGGGCACCGATCAATTTTCCAACCGGTGCCGCCGAAGGAGATCGGACCGCTCCTTTCGTCATCGAGGGCGATGAGTACGATTCCGCATTTTTTGACAAGCGGAGCAAGTTCATCCACTACGCGCCCGACACGCTCGTGATTAATAAAATCGACTTCGACCATGCCGACATATTCCGTGACCTGGTCGACGTGCGGCGGACTTTTTCCCATCTGCTGCGCACCGTGCCAGGCAAGGGAAAAGTTTTTGTCAACGGAGACGATCCCAACGCCGCGGCCATCCTGCCCTGTCCCTGGACAACGGTTTACCAGGTCGGTCAGGGGCTGCACTGCGACTACCAATTGCGCAATTTTGCCATGGACGGCTTGGAAAGCAGCTGGGAGGTGGCCTACGAAGGCGGCGCAATGAGCTGTTGTAGTAGTCTTTTGGGTGAATTCAATGCCCGCAATGTCACCATGGCAATCCTTGCAGCCCATGCCTCCATTGGCACGCACCTGCCGCGCACCTGCGATCTGCGAAAATTTCGCGGGGTTCATCGACGGCAGGAAATTTTACAAGAAACGGAAAGTTTGGTTGTTTACGAAGACTTTGGCCACCATCCAACGGCCGTTGGAGAGGTATTGCAAACCCTACGCCTGCGCCACGGCGACTGCGAGCTCACCGCGTGCTTCGAGCCGGCCACCAACACATCCATGCGCCGCACCTTGCAAGAAGAATTTTCCCAGGCCTTTGCCCTATGCGACCGCTGCCTGCTTGGCGTCCCACGGCGCATTCCGTCCGTGCCGGAGGAGGAACGCCTGTCCCAGCCGGAAATGGTCCAATCCCTTCGCACGGCCGGCGTCGATGCCCACTATTTTTTGGACAATTGCCAGCTGCAGAGCCACCTTCTCGGCGAACTATCCCGGCCATCGGAGAAACGGCGCATTGTGGTCCTATTTTCCAACGGCGCATTCCCCGGCGTGCTTTCCGCCTGGAGGGACCATGCGCCACGGGCATAGGACTGACCGCGGCCGTAGCCCGCTTCCATTCGCCAAGCGGCTGCTGCTGCGGCTGCTAACGCCGCTTATCCGCCTGTGGTGGGGTACTTTGCGCATCGTCGTCGATCCCAAATTACTTTCCCTGGCGGCCCGGCCAGGACCCATTCTTTGGGCCCTGTGGCACGGCCATCTTTTTTTGGCGGGCCACCTGCGCCGGACATTGCACCGCAGGCCGCCCCTGTGGGCCATGGTGAGCGCTTCCCGCGACGGCGAATGGCTGGCACAGCTGCTAAAAAATCTGTCCATCGGCGCCATCCGCGGTTCCAGCGGAAGGGGCGCAGGGGCCGTTTCCATGGCCGCATTGGAAAAATTGTCCCTGGGAGAGGATGTTGCCATCACTCCGGATGGGCCGAAGGGACCTGCGCGGCGTTGCAAGCCAGGATTGCTGCATCTGGCATGGGAAGCTGCCGTGCCCATCGTTGCCTTAAACCTGCATTTTTCCCACGCCATTCGCCTCAATTCCTGGGACCGGTTCCAAATTCCCCTGCCATTTTCCCGGGTCAAGATCGGAGGGCAGCAAATTTTGCCAAAATTTTTGGCAACACTTCCAGCGAAGGATGCTGGATTGGAACTGCTGGAGCGGGCTTTGAACGGATTTCCGGCCATGGCGCCGGATGGATTGGCTGCGAAAGATCCTGCGACCGACCTTGACTAGGGAGAGGGGTTGGTATAGTAGCCATGGCCCATGGGCTGTGGAATGCGGATTGGACGTGTTGTAGGCCGGGAAATTCTGGATTCCCGTGGCAATCCAACGGTGGAGGTGGATGTTTTTTTGCAAAATGGGACCATGGGCCGTGCCGCCGTACCATCCGGCGCCAGCACGGGAGAGCACGAGGCCGTGGAATTACGGGATGGAAACTGTTCCCATTCCTGTGGTTGCCAGTGCCGTCCGCGCTATGGTGGCAAGGGTGTGCTGACCGCAGTGCGCAATGTGAATGAAATCATTGGTCCGGCGCTTATCGGCAGGGACGCCGCCGATCAATCCGGCGTGGATGGGACAATGCTCGCGCTGGATGGGACGGCCAATCGAAAAAATTTGGGGGCCAATGCAATTTTGGGAGTTTCTCTTTCCGTTGCCCGCGCTGCTGCCACGGCCATTGGCCTGCCAATGTACCGCTATTTGGGTGGGGTGAATGCAAAAATTTTGCCGGTTCCCATGATGAACGTTCTCAACGGCGGGGCCCATTCGGACGCCCCCATCGATTTTCAAGAATTTATGGTCGTGCCACGCGGTGCTCCAAACTTTCGCGAAGCCCTGCGCATGGGTGCGGAAATTTTTCACGCACTAAAAAAAGTTCTACGGGATCGGCATCTGTCCACTGCAGTGGGCGATGAAGGGGGCTTTGCTCCTCAGCTGCCATCCAACGAGGCGGCATTGGATGTTCTGTGCGAGGCGGTATTGGCAGCTGGCTATTCCCTTGGCGGCGAAGTGCACTTTGCCCTGGACGTGGCTGCGTCGGAATTCTTCGATGGAGAGCGTGGTCTCTATGTTTTTCGCAAATCCGACCGATCGGAGTATACGGCGGACCAGCTTGTTGCGTACTATGAGCAACTCTGCGGTCGCTATCCTATCCTGACGCTCGAAGATGGTTTGGATGAAAACGACTGGGATGGTTGGAAGCTGCTCACTGAGCGGCTGGGCAGTAAATTGCAGCTGGTGGGCGATGATCTGTTCGTAACCAATCGCACCTACCTGGCCAGGGGAATTGCCGAAAAGTCGGCCAATGCCATTTTGATCAAAGTGAACCAGATTGGGACGCTGACGGAGACGATGGACACCGTGGAACTGGCCAAGCGCGCCGCATTCGGTACCATCATTTCCCACCGTTCCGGAGAAACGGAGGACAGCACGATCGCCGACATCGCCGTCGCAACCGGTGCGGGACAAATAAAGACGGGTTCCCTTTCCCGCTCGGATCGCATGGCAAAGTACAACCAGCTATTGCGCATCGAGGAAGAACTTGGCAATGGAGCGGTATACGGCTGTTTCTAGCCGGACTTAGCTGTCGTCCAGCAGACGGTACTGCAGTGCTTCGACCAGATGGGGTGTGGCGATGGCGTCGGCCCCCTCCAGGTCTGCTATTGTCCTGGCTACGCGCAGTACCTTGCCATGGGCGCGGGCGGATAGGGCGGAGGTTTCCAGTGCCCGTCGAAGGAGTAAATTTTCCGCTTCACCCAGTGGGCAAAGCTCGTGCAAAAAGCTATCACCGATGCGGGCGTTGCATGGGACGCCCAGCTTTTGCAGCCGTTCCCGTTGGCAGATCCTGGCCGCACAGACCCGGCGACGCACCTGGGCCGATGTTTCGCCGGATCGTCCAGCGCGGAGTTTTTCGGGAGGAACTGGTGGTACGTCGATGTGCAAATCGATGCGGTCGAGCAGTGGTCCGCTGATGCGGGCGCGGTAGTCGCTGATCTGTTGACGGGTGCAGCGGCACGGCCTGGTGCGGGAGCCGAGGTAGCCGCAGGGGCAGGGATTCATGGCCGCAAGAAGAGTGAAGGCGCAGGGAAAGCGTACCTTGCCAATGCTGCGGGAAATGACGACGTGGCCATCGTCCAGCGGCTGGCGTAGGGATTCCAGCGTGCCGCGGGCAAATTCCGGTAGTTCGTCGAGAAAAAGGACTCCATTGTGGGCCAGAGAAATTTCTCCTGGCCGCGGGTTGGATCCGCCACCCAGCAGGCCAACCCGACTGATGCTATGGTGTGGCGAACGGAATGGTCGGGAGCCGTCGGCCCATGAACCGTCGATGGAAAGTCCTGCCGCGGAGTGGATTCCATAGATTTCAACCAGCTCTTCCCAGGTGGGCGGGGGAAGAATTGTGGCAATGCGCTTGGCCAGCATGGATTTACCAACGCCTGGGCAGCCCATCAGCAGCAGGTTGTGCCCGCCGGCCGCGGCAATTTCCGCCGCCCGTTTGGCCCGTTCCTGGCCACGGATGTCGGAAAAATCTAGACCAGATTCCCGGGGTGCCGGTGGCACATTTTTTAGCGGCAGGACGGGCAGTGCGCTGGGATCTTCCCAAAAGCGCACAACATCCTTCAAAGATCGGGCGGCGTAGATTGGGACTCCTGCTATAATGCTGGCCTCTTCGGCCGACTGGCATGGCAGGATGACGCCCCGCAGGCCATTCCGCCGTGCCTGGATTGCGAAGGCAATGGACCCGCGGATTGGGAGCAGGTTTCCGGAAAGGCTGAGCTCGCCGGCTAGAAAAAATCCATCGCAATTTCCCCGGATTTGGCCGCTGGCCAGCAGCATGGCGACGGCGATTGGCAGGTCGTAGAGTGGTCCTTCCTTGCGCAGATGTCCGGGCGACAGGTTGATCGTCGTGCGTGTGTGGGGCAATTTGAAGCCACTGTTCTGTAGGGCGGAGCAGACCCGATCCATGGATTCCTTCACCGCCGCATCGGGCAGGCCCACAAGGACAAAGCGCAGCTCACCCCGCTCGCCGGTATTGACCTCCACCTGCACGGGAAATGATTCCACCCCCAGCAGCGCCCCAGACTGGATGATGGCCAGCACGGATCGCAAACTGCTATTTTTTACTTTTTTGTAAATGGGAAAAGCGGCTGCAAACTCGGCCCATGGGTTGGCAATGGAATTTCGGAATCGAGCCTGGCCACGATTGTCAACTTTTCCACCGGCAGAGAGCTATCACGGCCGTCGCACGACCGGTGAAAGGCGCGATTTTAGCGAATATTGCGGGTCGATCTTCTTTTCGTTCCTTCCAACTTTGCCATGATGGAATCGGCCGTTGAGAATCCAATTTGCAGGTCATTGTTTGTCATGCTGAGCATGTTGCTATAGCTTCCCAGCAGTGTGTTCGTGTTGTCGTAGGCGACGCGAACCACGTCGGCCCAGCTTTGCAGCTGGGAGCTGTCGGCAAAAAACGCCTTCTTTGCGGCAATCACGTCGTCGATTGATTCGGTGACTGGTGTGTATTTAGGTGTGAGTGTGGTTTTGATTATGATGTAAAAACCGTCTTCCCGGTCATCAGAATACGCACTGTTCGCTGTAATTTGTTCTGTCCATATTCCATCTAAGTAGTACAGTACTCCCGCAAATGTATGGGTATCTACACCAGAAATGTGTTCATAAGCTGGGGCATAACCGTCATTAACACCGGTTTTAGTTGGGGTTTTTATAGTGCATTCATAGTTGGCACCACAAAAATATTTGGACACATCCTCTTCCCTTGTAAACAAGGGAATAGCCCCAATGATGGCCGCCATGTCTGCGCCTTCTCCCCAACTGTAGTTATTAGACCTGAGCAGTTCACTAAACTCTTGATAGTCGTCCCAATCTAATCCCATCCGGTCGGGCATTTCATCGGCATAGCTGTGGTCTGCAAGGCTGCTATACTTATTATTATTATGGTCCTTCAGCCACTTATCCTGAATATACTGCGGCTCAAGCTTGCCATTCTTCTCTTGCAGATAAAAGGCATCAAAAACGACAATGTACCGATCTTCCAAGGAGTTGTATGTCCACGCCCTGACGTATAGCGCAGGAATGATGCCGGTGGTTAGCATCCGCTGCGGAGGGGTGACACCTGCTGCGATAAGTTTCTCCAGCAAGCTGTATGGAACCTTGCAAGCGCCTTCATTGTCCTGGATGGCTGCCTGGCGTGAGGTAAATTCGGCAAATAGCTGGGACAGTGTGACCATCTTTGCATTCAAATCATCCATGGCATCCAGCATGTTATTCATCGTTGCCATCAGGTAGGCGGAGTTTTGGTAAACAACGCCCAGGACGACCATTGTCAGATCCATTTTTTCCAGCGCTGCAGCCGTTGGCTGAAAAACCTGGGAATAGTGGACATATCTTTGACCGGTGTACGCACTTCCCGTGGCCGGATCTTCCATTTGCACGGAAATGCAAAGAAACTCTCCCCTGCCGTCCGTTGATCGAACGAAGCTGCCACCCGGCTGCATGGCGTAGTAGGCCAGATTGCCATCAAAATCTTGTTCCACGGTGGGCGTTCCAAGGAGCTTGTTGTAGGAGGCGTCGTAGAGCAGGTCTGCATGGTTTGCCTCATTGACTTCGAGCAGCTGGCAGTAGACACTATGCCGCCAAAGATCGTTGTACGCCGCAGGAATCGCTGACACGGCAATAGCATGGCGTAGCAGCTGGCCAGTGTCAAGTTCCCATTCACCCGTCCACCGGAGAGCTACCCTTCCCAGGTCGGCCACAGCTGCCAGGTTCTCGCCGTGGCGGAAATAATTTTAAATTTCTTTTAAAAGTTTGCTAAGAAAAATTTCCTAGAAAAAGTCCGCTTCCATGCGGGACGACTACCCATTTTCAATCGTTGAAGACAGATGGCAAAAGTTTTGGGAACAAAATGGCACATTTGCAGCCAGGGACGGCGGCGCCCGCCCGCCCTACTACGTGCTCGACATGTTTCCCTATCCATCGGGCACGGGACTGCACATCGGCCATCCGGAGGGTTACACCGCATCCGACATTTTGGCCCGCTACCACTGGGCGCTTGGCTACAATGTTCTCCATCCCATGGGCTGGGATGCCTTCGGTCTACCGGCGGAGCAGCATGCGGTGCAGACCGGTGTCCATCCGGCTGCCAACACGGAACGCAACATTGCAAAATTTCGCAGCCAGATTTGCCACCTCGGCTTTGCCATCGACTGGCGGCGGGAAATCAATACCACCGATCCAGCCTATTACCGTTGGACCCAGTGGATTTTTCTCCAACTATTTCGCCATGGCCTGGCCTACGTAGACGCGCGGCCCGTCTGGTGGTGCCCAGAATTAAAAACCGTCCTGGCCAACGAAGAGGTGGTCAATGGCCTGTCGGAGCGGGGAAATTTTCCCGTGGAACGGCGGCCCATGCGCCAGTGGATTCTGCGCATCACGGCCTATGCAGAGCAGCTGCTGGCAGGATTGGAAGATCTGGACTGGCCGGATTCCACAAAACGGCAGCAGGTGGCGTGGATTGGCCGGTCGGAGGGGATGGAAATCGATTTTTCCGTCGCCGGCTCGCGGGAAGTCATCGACGTCTACACCACGAGGGCGGACACGCTGCATGGCGTCACCTATCTCGTACTTTCTCCGGAACATCCTGCGCTGGCCAGCATCGTGGCACCGGAGTGCGCCGCATCCGTTGCAGCCTACCAAAAGATGGCAGCTGCTAAAAGCGACCTGGAAAGAACGGACCTGGCCAAGGACAAGTCCGGAGTGGACACCGGTGCCCTGGCCATTCACCCGCTCACCGGACGAACCATTCCAGTGTGGGTGTCCGACTATGTGCTGGGTTCCTACGGGTCCGGCGCCGTGATGGCCGTTCCAGCCCACGACGTGCGCGATTTTGCCTTTGCCAAAAAATTTTTCCTACCCATTGAAACCGTTGTTTTGCTGCCGGATGGAGCGGTCGAATTGCCCCACTGCGGTGAGGGAATTTTGACAAATTCCGGTGACTTCGACGGCATGCCGTCGAAGGACGGACGGGTCGCCATCGGGAACAGATTGCAAAAGCTGGGCCGTGGCCGGCCGGCCGTGAACTATAAATTGCGGGATTGGGTATTTTCTCGGCAGCGGTACTGGGGCGAGCCGGTGCCAATCGTTTGGGTGGATGGTGAGGATTTTTTAAAAATTTCCTGCGACCAATCTTCGCCGTTTGCAGAATTTTTACCGGACAAACCAGTGTCGTTTTCCGAAGGCGGAAAAACCAGCTTTGCCGTTCCTCTTCCCGCCAGCCAGCTGCCTCTAATCCTGCCACCCGTGGATTGCTACCTGCCGACCGAAGGCGGAGAAAGCCCCCTGGCCAGGGCAAGCGAATGGCTTGCCGTGGACCTGCACCCGGCCAGCGGTGAGCTGCGGCCGGCCCAGGGAGAACGGGCAGCAGACGGCTGGATTCGCGGTCGGAGGGAAACCAACACCATGCCGCAGTGGGCCGGTTCTTGTTGGTACCACCTGCGCTATTTGTCACCAAACTTTGCTGCTGGACCGGTCGATCCCGCCGCGGAAGCTTTTTGGAAGGTTCCAAATTTTTACATCGGCGGTGCCGAACATGCCGTGCTCCACCTGCTCTATGCCCGCTTTTGGCATCAATTTCTCCACACCATCGGTGTGGTGCGCACAAAGGAACCCTATCCACGGTTGTTTCACCAGGGCCTTATCCTGGGCGAAGATGGCAACAAAATGTCCAAAAGCCGGGGCAACGTGGTGAACCCGGACGATGTTATTGCCAGCCATGGGGCCGATGCGCTGCGGCTTTTTGAAATGTTTTTGGGACCGTTGGATGCGGTAAAACCGTGGGACATGCGGGCTGTCGGCGGCATTGCCCGATTTTTGAAAAAAATTTGGCGCTTTTTTTTGAATGATGACGGCCGGCCATCCGCAGTTTTTGTGGCCGAACCCTGCGACGATGAGCCGACGCAGCGCCTGCTCCATGAAACCATCGCAATCGTTCGCCGGGACATTGAACAGCTCCACTTCAATACGGCCATTTCCCAGCTGATGATTTTGCTCAACCACATGCAGCGGCTGAAAAAAATTGAACTGGCAACCGGAAAAATTTTTCTCCAACTGCTAGCTCCATTCGCACCCCACATCTGCGAAGAACTTTGGCACCGGTGTGGCGGAACGTCGTCCATTGCCCATGCCCCGTTTCCCGAGGTGGATTCGCAAAAAATGCACCGAGAATTGGGAAAAATTCTGGTGCAGGTGAACGGTCGCATTAGGGGAGAACTGGCCGTGCCGCCCGACCTACCATCCGGCGAAATTCTACGGCAGGCAAGGTGCCTGCCACGGGTGGAGGTCCATCTCATGGAGAGGGAAATTGTCAAAGAAATCTATGTTCCTGGTAAGGTGGTTAATTTCGTGCTGCGCTAGGCGCAGGCCGGCGGCCTCCCCGTCGATCAGCGGCGGAGAAAGTTTTGGAGCCATTTCCAACTTTCTGCCGGCCAATTTTAACCCGGCCACTGCTACCATCACCCTGCTGGCCGGCCGCGGGCTCTATCCGCTTCTTGCTGCACGGCGCATTCTGGCGACCGGAATGCGGCTCTGCCTCATCGCATCCGAGGACGCCGACGAAGCGCTGATGGAGCTATTTCCAAAAAATCGAAGGGCGCGCTACAATGCGGGCCAAATCGGCAAACTGCTGAATCGGCTGGAGGAGTATGGATCCACCCACGCCCTCATGGCTGGACAGGTGGCTCCCAAGCGCCTATTCCACGGCCTGCGCTTCGATGTCACAGCCATTCGACTTTTGGCATCACTGCGGCGGCGCAATGCCGAAACGATCTTTGGGGCACTGGCCGCTGCCGTGGAACGGAGGGGCGTGGAGCTGTTGGATGCGCGTTGTTTCATGGACCAGGATCTGGCGATTGCCGGTTTCATGGGGCAGCATCGGCCGCGAATAGATCAGCTGGACCATGGCATTGCCATTGCCAGAGCCGTGGCGGCGCTGGACATTGGCCAGGGAATTGTGCAGCGGCGGGGGACGGTTCTTGCGGTGGAGGGCTTCGATGGCACGGACCGCATGCTGCGGCGCTGTGCAGAATTTGCCACGGATCGCAAATGGTTCATCAAAACATCCAAGCCGGGCCAGGATTTTCGCTTCGACGTGCCGGTGGTGGGATGGCGTACGCTGGATGCCATGGATCGGGGAGGTATCGGTGCCATGGCGGTGGAAGCTGGCAGTACAATTCTTCTAGACAAGGAACGCCTCATCGCCGAGGCAAACGGACGCAAGATTGGAATTTTTGGCTATGGCGGTGACCCCTAGAATTCGTGCCATCCTGCTCGCCGCCGGCCGTGGCCGGCGGCTGGGTGCGGACATTCCCAAGCAATTTTTACCGATGGCTGGCCAGCCGCTGCTGTACCATGCCCTGTTGGCATTGGCAACCCACGGCGGCATCGATTCCGTCCACGTTGTCCTGCCGGAAGATTTTTTGCAAATTTCACTGCCCCGCCATCCGCGCATTGCAAAGCCAATCGTCGGTGGCCACTGCCGACACCATTCCACGGCCCATGCCGTTCGGGAAATTTCCCCTGCCGCCGAGGAGTGGGTACTGGTTCACGATGCGGCAAGGCCATTTCTGCCCCGCCCGCTGGTGGATGAAGTGTGCCTTGCCCTTGCCCGCCACGATGCCATAGCCCCGGCCGTGCCGATCGCCGATGCGCTGATTGAGCTGCCCAATCTGCATGCCCTGGACCGCCACCGTGTCCGCGCGCTGCAAACGCCGCAGGGATTTCGCTGTGGACTTTTGTGCGACTGCTTCGACGACCCGGCCATCGGCCACTGCCAGCCGGCGAGTGAATTTGAGTTGGTACAGCGGCTGCGGCCGCAGGCGCGGCTGGGGATCGTGCCGGGCCATCCCCTCAATGGCAAGGTGACCGACCGGGCCAGCTGGCTGTGGATGGAATGGGTGCTGCGCTCATCCGGTGAAAAAAATGAGCTTTTTGATGGATAAAATGGATTGACTCTCCTCTTGAAAAAAAATGTTTCTTTCCCATCCTATGGATAGAGAAACCGTTGAGAAGCGGGTGCGGGCCATTGTTGTGAAGCAGCTTAACGTGGGAGAGGAACAGGTTACACTGGAAAGTTCCTTTCTCAATGACCTGGGCGCCGATTCGCTGGATTTGGTGGAGCTGGTGATGGCGATTGAGTCCGAATTCAGCGGCGAGATTGCCGGAGAAATTCCCGAAGCGGACGCGGAAAAGTTGCACAAGGTGAAGGACGTGGTGGACTACATCCTTTCCAAGGCCTAGGATCGGGCGCTGCCACCATGGCTCCGCTGTCCTGCAGTCCTCTCCGCCGCGTGGTGGTGACGGGCCTCGGCGCCGTTACGCCGCTCGGTGCCGATTTTGCTACGTCGTGGAAGGCCCTGGTTGCCGGCAAGACCGGTGTGCGGGCTCTGACAAAGATTGATGCCAGCCGATTCTCGTGCAAGGTGGCCGGCGAGGTGCGAGACTTTGTTGCCACGGATTACCTCGATGGAAAGGATGTGCGGCGCAATGATCCATTCACCCACTACGCCGTTGCCGCCGCAAAAATGGCCCGGGAGGATGCGGCGCTTGGTGGCCCTTACGCCGATCCTTACCGTGTGGGCGTGGTGATCGGGTCCGGCATCGGCGGACTGCAAACCATTGATGCCCAGTCGGCGGTGCTGCACACCATGGGTCCTCGCCGCGTATCACCCTTTACGATTCCTGCGCTCATAGCCGACATGGCCGGCGGAGTTGCCGCCATCGAGCTGGGTGCGCGGGGGCCCAATTTTGCCACGCTTACGGCCTGCTCCAGCGGAGCTCATTCCATCGGGGAAGCCTACCACTTTCTCAAACTCGGCAAGGCGGATGTCATCTTTGCCGGTGGGTCGGAGGGAAGCGTAAATCCCTTTGCCATCGCCGGATTTTGTGCCATGCGGGCGGTCAGTACCGCCTACAACGACGAACCGACCAGAGCCAGCCGACCATTTGATGCGGATCGGGACGGCTTCGTCGTGGGAGAAGGTGCCTGTGTTTTGGTCCTGGAGACGCTGGACCATGCCCTGGCCAGGGGAGCCCGTATCTATTGCGAAGTGACCGGCTATGCGGCCAATTGCGACGCCCACCACGTGACGGCTCCCCTGCTCAGCGGCGAGGTGCTGGCGCGGACCATTGGCGACGCATTGGGGGAAAGTGGTCTGCGGCCAGAGGATGTCGACTACGTGAATGCCCACGGAACGTCCACGCCCTACAACGATCTCTGCGAGACCAATGCCTACAAATTGGCCTTTGGTGAAAAAGCCTACCGGCTGGCAATCAGCTCTGTCAAGGGAGCAACCGGCCACATGTTGGGTGCGGCCGGAGCATTTGAATCTGCCGTCTGTGCCCAGGTCATCGCCACGGGAATCATCCCTCCCACCATCAACTACGAGCGGCCGGATCCGTCCTGTGACCTGGACTACGTGCCCAACGTGGCGCGGCATTCCATCGTCGAGGTTGCGGTCAGTGATAACCTAGGCTTTGGCGGGCACAACGCAGTTCTGGTGTTTCAAAAATTTTCCACGCCGTGAAGCCATTTTTTGCGCTATCCATTCTGCTAGGAGCTTGCTGTGCCGGTTGCCTGCACTATTCCTTCAAAAATCCATTTCCATTGCCATTCCGCAGCATTGCCGTCGTCGTTGCCGCGGGCGATGCATGGACTCACCACGGCGACGACCTGCTTGCGACGGAACTTCGCAGAGAATTGGCCACCT
The DNA here is from genome assembly GCA_031275345.1 of Puniceicoccales bacterium. Classification (GTDB taxonomy): domain Bacteria; phylum Verrucomicrobiota; class Verrucomicrobiia; order Opitutales; family JAIRLM01; genus JAISOW01. The sequence goes on along the minus strand of JAISOW010000001.1, from coordinate 126,068 downwards.
GTCCTTCGCTGTCCCTGGCCGATAAAAATGCCGATGCCATCCTTGAGGTTGCGCTGACTAGCTGCTTCCAGATTGCCACGGGTACGGCGGCGACGGATTCACGCCGCGCCGCATGCTATGATCTGCGACTGACGGCCAGCTGCACATTGAAAGATTGTCGCAGTGGAAGGGAATATTGCTCAGACCGGCCCGTGGAGGCAAGGGTCTACTATTCAGCCGGTCCCAGCGCAATTGGCAATCGGCAGGATGCCATGCCTGCGCTGGCGCAAGAGTTGGCCAGACGCATCCGTGACCTGGTCCTGGGGCCCTGGTGATGACATTTTTGGTCCCATCGCTTCTTTCCTGTGACCACTGTTCCATCTGGTCCACGGTGGAGCCGCTTCTCCGTGCCAGGCATGTCCATCGCATCCATTTTGATGTGATGGATGGAAAATTTGTGCCCAATTTTGGATTTTCGCCCCAGCTGCTGCGCGACTTCGATGGCCATGTGCGGGCCAGCCAACTGCCTAGGCCTTCCTTCGACGTACATCTAATGGTGCACAATCCGGAGGACATTTGGCCATTTTTTTGGCGGGTGGGAGCCGATGCCATAACATTCCACGGCGAATGCTGTCCCGATCCTGCTGCACTGGCCAGGAATTTGCGGCCGATTGGCCTGCGCTGTGGACTGGCCCTGAGCCCCGGGTCCTCCCTGGATATTGTGTCATCCTGTGGAGCATTTTTTGACGAGTTGCTGCTGCTCGGCGTTCCGCCAGGATTTGGTGGCCAGCCGGCGGACGATGGGCTGGTGGAACGGGTTGCGCAGGCGGTGCAACTGCGTCGGAAAAAATTTTTTTCATTCGCCATCGCCGTGGATGGGGGGGTGGGCCCTGCCACGATTGGGGCACTGGCAGCGGCCGGCATGGAAGTTCCCATCGCCGGCAGTGCCCTATTTTGTTCGGATGATGCCGTCCGCACCTTCGATGCGATGGAAAAAATTTTTGGAGAAAGACGGTTGCCAGATCCACGGTGATTTTCCAGTCTGCGGCCGTTGTGGGGGCGGCAGAGCGTTCCATTGCGGCGGTGGTCCTGGCCACATTTGCTTCCCGCATTGCCGGCCTTTTGCGGGACATGGTGGTCTTTGCCCTGCTCGGCCTTTCCCCATGGAATGGAATTTTTGTCTTCGCCTTCACCGTTCCCAACCTATTTCGCCGCCTGCTGGGTGAGGGAGCCTTGGCATCTGCCATGCTGCCACTTTTTTCCGAAGCACTTGCCAGTGGATCACAGCAGCGTGCCTTTGCATTTTTAAACCAAATTTTGACGCGGCTGATTGCCACTTTATTTCCCGTGCTGGCCCTGGTTGCCGGACTATTTTTTGCGCTGCGCAGCCACCTGGGACAACGCTGGGAGCCGGCTCTGCTCTTCACCATCCTACTTTCCCCCACCCTGCCCCTGACCTGTCTATGCGCCATGCTGTGCGGTGCACTCAACGGGTTAGGATCGTTTGGTTCACCGGCTTTGACGGCCATTTGGCTAAACTGTGCCATGCTGCTGGCCGGAGCGGCCGGTCTTATTTTTTTGCCAGAAAATGCTGCCCATGCCACCCTGCTGCTCTGCGGAGGAGTGCTTGTCGGTTGCTGCATCCAGCTGGCATTTCCGTGGATTTTGATGCGGCGACGATTTTGGAAATTTCGCTGGCATTGGGAGTCGGATCCCCACCTTTTGCGGCTGTGGAAATTGTTTCTTCCAGCGTTGGCCGGAGCAGCCGTTGTCCAGGTCAATGCCACGATTTCGAGGCTGCTGGCATTTTCCCTGACAGAGGATGGCATTTCCACACTGTACCTTGCCAATCGCCTGGTGGAGCTTCCCCTCGGCATATTTGGTGTTGCCATTGCCACCGTCGCATTTCCAGAACTTTCCCGCCTGGCCGCCACCGCCGACCATGCCGCCTTTGGCGAATGCTACCGCAGCGCCCGCAGATCCATTGCCATGGCCACAATCCCTGCCCTGCTCGGACTCGTGCTGCTGGGACGTCCCATTCTTTCAATCTTCTTCCAGTGGGGCCATTACGGCGACTGCGAACTTGCCAAAACCTTGCCGGTCCTGAGGGCATCGGCCCTGGGCATCCCATTTTTTTCCCTGTCCGCCATCGCCGTTCGAGCCTTCCATGCCCGCCAGGACATGGCTACGCCCCTGCGCATTGCCCTGGTGAGCGCCGCCGTCAACTTGTTGCTAACTTTTTCATTGGCACGGCTATGGGGCGCATCCGGCATTGCCCTAGCTGGCGTTGCCAGTTCCATTCTCCAGTGGCTGCTGCTGGAATGGCGCCTGCACCCATTTCTTGGGCCATCTCCATCCACTTTCTGTCAAAATTTTTATAAACTTTTGTTGGCCAATGTTTTTCTCACGCTCCTGCTCCTAGCAATCGGCCAATGGGTTCCGGCCGGCATGTCCTTCCGTGCAGCCGCATTGTGCCAACTCTTCCCATCCATTTTTCTGGGCTTTGCCGGCTATTTTTACGTTTTGCGGCTGGTCGGATTCGCAGAAGTTTCCCTATTTTCCGCCATCGCCGGCCATTTTTTAAAAAAACGACGCTAACCGGTGATGGCGATGATTGCTCCAAGGCAAAGCTTTCCAACCTGGGACCGCATTTTTTTGGAATTTGCGAATTTTTTCCCGTCCCAGACCCCTATTGCCGAATTGCAGGATGACAGCCGATGCATCGGTTCCCATCCCGGTCCCGGTCGTCGTGTGTTTTTTGCCAGGTTAGGAGTAAAGCAGGACGGCCATTGCCACATTGGCGAGGCAATGGCCAACGGGGCTGATACGCTCGTGGTAAACAAAGATTGGCAGGGCCAGTACGACCTGCCGACCCTGCGGGTAGCCGATACCAGAGAACTTTGGTCCACGGCACAGCGACGCTGGTACGGCCGGCCGGATGAACATTTAGCCATCCATGCGGTGACCGGCACCAACGGAAAGACGACGACCGTCTGCGCGCTGCAACACCTATTGCAGCCATCTCTCTGCGGCCGCCTATCCACCGTCGACGGCCACGGCGCTGTTGGTCCAGCGCCGTCGACCACGCCGGCCGTTAGCGCAACTTGCCAGGCGCTGGCCACGGCGATTGCGGCGGGACGGAGGCACTTTGCGCTGGAAATTTCTTCCCACGCAATGGACCAGAAACGGCTCTGGGACCTGCACATTGCCACGGCCACCTTCACCAACCTGGGACATGACCATCTAGACTACCATGGCGGTGTGGAAAATTATTTTGCCGCCAAGTGCCGTCTATTCGATGGACGCAATGGGGCAGTGCCAAAAATCTGTTCCATCAATCGGGTTGATCGTTTTGGTCGCCGGCTTTGGCAGCTGCTACGGGCCAAAAATATTTTGGCACAAAGATTTGGAACGGACGGTGCGTGCGATTGTCAGCTGCTTGGTTGGCAGCCGGATGGCGACGGCATGCGGCTGCGATTTCGAATTTTTGGCGCGGTGGGCACGGCACGGGTGGCACTGCTGGGGAGGCACAATGCATGGAATTTGCTGGCAGCCATGGCGGTGGCGGCCCACTATTTCCCCATTGACCAACTTTTAGCACGGCTGGAATCATTTGCCCCACCGCCGGGTCGGTTGGAACGCATTCCCCTGCCCCATAATGCCGTTGCATTTGTTGACTATGCCCATACTCCGGATGCGCTTAGAGCCACATTGCTAGGTTTGCGACGGCATTTTCCCCAAAAAAAAATTGTCCTCATCTTTGGCTGTGGCGGCGAACGGGATAGAAAAAAACGGCCGGCCATGGCGGCCGTTGCAGAAACATTCGCCGACCTTTCCATCGTGACCAACGACAATCCACGCGGCGAATCTCCCGCTGCCATTGCCTCTGAAATTGCATCCGGGTTTCGCCTGTCCACCCATCGCAGCATCCTTGATAGGGAAGAGGCCATTGCCGTTGGCTACGATTTGGCGGTGTGTTGGGGGGGCATTCTAGTCGTTGCCGGCAAGGGTCATGAATCTACCCAGGAAATTGTTGGCCAGTTTTTTCCATTCCACGACGGAAGCGTGGTTGCTGGTTTGGCTAAGAAATCCCACCGGTTTTAGAAAAAATCAGCAGCTCCACCTCACACTATTGGTTGGGTATCATCGCCAAAAAGCGCGGACACGGCGATCTTGTAGCCATGGCATGGTTCCACATCCGGCCATGACCGTGGCCAAGGATAGATCGGAATGTAAGCAAAGAAAATTGACGAATTTTCAACCGGCAGATTTTTTGACGGCACCTTGGATGAGACTGTTGGGAGATGGGATAGGTTGAGCCGCCGATCCGTTCCATGTCGGATGGGGTTGGACGAGATTGCAGATGGTCATTGGCTGACCGAGCCTCCGCCATCACCGATTTTTGGGGCGGCCATTGATAGTCGAAAAATTCTTCCCGGGCAACTATTTGTTGCCATTCGAACCGACCATGACGATGGCCATCGCCATCTGGAAATGGCCCTTCGCGCCGGTGCATCGGCGGCGTTGGTGAGCAGTCCACAGCCGCACATACCCATTCCCCAGCTGTGCGTCGCAAACCCGGTCATCGCACTGCGGCGCATCGCGGCAGCCCACCGCTCCAGTTTTGACTGTCCGGTCATCGCCGTCGCCGGCAGCTATGGAAAGACGACGGCAAAGGAGTTGATGGCCACCCTGCTTGGCCGGGAACGCTGCTGTGCCACGGAGGATAATTTGAACAATACCCTTGGTGTGCCATTGACCCTACTCAACATCCGGCCAGATGTTCACCGACATGCCGTCATTGAGGTTGGAATCAGCGAACCGGGTGAGATGGAAATCATTGCCCCCGTCGTCCGGCCACGGCACGTGATTTTTACCGGCATTTCTCACAAACACGAAAAATTTTTTTCTTCCCAGCGGCAGCTTTTGGAAGAGAAACTGCACATTGCGGCCTGGGTTAACGAATTAGATGGCACATTTGTCACTCCGGCATCCATGGCCGGCGATCCAGCCCTGCTGCCACTGCGCAGCCGCATGGTTTGCACCATGGACCGTTCTCGCCCATGGCCAATTTCTCCGGCCATTCCCCATTTTGCATTTTTTCGCAAAAATTGCTCCATCGCCATTCGCCAACCGGGAGGGAGCACCCTGCGGCATTTCCACCTGCCCAGGCCATCGGATGGCTTTGCCCAAAGCTTTGCCCTCTGCTACGCCATGGCCACGCTTTTGGGAATTTCCGACGACACGGTGGCCGAACGACTGCTCCTATGGCGCTGGCCACGGTTGCGGGGACAAATTTTATGCGATCCTGTCAAAGGTTGTTCCTACTATTTGGACTGCTACAATTCCGACGTATGCACACTGGAAGATGCCAGCCAAAGCTTTGCTCGAATGTTTCCCAAAAGCCCGCGCCTGCTGGTGATTGGTGCCATGGCAGAATTGGGAAATGCTAGCGATGCACTGCATTGGGAGGCAGGGATGAGCCTGGCATTCCTACCGAGTGACAAATTTTTTTTCATCGGCAATGAAGTTTTGCCGCTACGATCAGCCCTGCTGGCCCGCCACGTGCCGAGAACGGATGCAATTTTTTTCGACTCCAAGGAGGAACTCGGGCAGGCTCTGGCATCTTTTCGCGGAGCGGTATTTATCAAAGGAAGCCGCTGCCATGCACTGGAAACGCTCATTGCCCTTGACCGGTGCCAGGACCTTGGCTAATACGCCGGCACACAAGGGAAGGGCAATGGAAGGAGGACGGACCCCGTGCAAATTTTCTACCCAACCGCAGGACGGTGGTCGGCGGGTTGGCGGGCCGTGGCCGTGGATTCGCGTGTTTCTGTTTCGCTGGCTGCTTGTGCGAAGCTGGTCGGTACCGTTGGCAATGGTGGCCATTTTGGCAAAAAAAATGCGATTTTTTCGACCATCCAGCGCATTGTTAGCCGTTGCCATCGGCGTTGCCTGCTGCCATTTTCTGACGGCCATCTAGGTCCTTTGCCATGCAAATCGCCGGCTGGCACAAATGTACCCTCATCGACTTCCCGGGAAAAATTGCGACAATTGTTTTTACCCAGGGTTGTAACCTGCGCTGCCCCTTTTGCCACAACGGAGAATTGTGGGCCATGAAATGCGCCCATGTTCTGCCGGAACGGGAAATTTTTGCCTTTCTGGCGGAGCGGCAGGGGCTGTTGGATGGCGTGGTCGTTTCCGGTGGCGAACCCACACTGCAGCCGGATTTGGCGGATTTTTTTCGCAAAGTTCGTGCGCTGGGTTTTGCCACAAAGTTGGACACCAACGGGCTGCGGCCTAACGTGTTGGCCAGGCTGTTGGCCGATGGTTTGCTGGACTTTGTGGCCATGGATGTGAAGCACATTCCTGGCCGCTACGCCGATGCCTGTGCCTGTCCCGTTGCCGTGGAACTGGTGCGAAAATCTTTGCAATTGCTAAAAAATGGCCCGGCCCACGAGCTGCGGACGACGGTTGTGCCCGGCATTCACCGCCTGGAAGAATTGCCAGGCCTGCTGGATTTGGTTGCTGGAGCACAGCGGTTTACCCTGCAAAATTTTCATCCCAAAAATGCCGCAAATCCAGCCCTGCGTCGGCAAAAACCATTCCCAATGGCAGACTTGGAAGCGCTGCGGCCGATTTTTGCTCCGGCCGTTGGCCAATTTTCCATCCGCTAGCCGTGGGCCCTATTTTTATTTTTATTGATAAAAAAATGCTTGCCTAACGTCCCCGTACGCGCCTGTTTGGCTGTGGTAGGATTTGGTGATGAGGGCGGTTGTTCGGGCGCAGGGCATGCAGATTTTGGCGACGGAGGGGGCGATTTTTCATTTGAACCGCTTTCCAGGTCGTGCGGCGGGCGATGTGGTGGAGTTGACCGAGGTGCTGCTCTTGGGTGAAGGGGCCGATGCCAGGGTGGGGACACCGTTGGTACCTGGGGCCGTTGTGCGGGCGCGCATTTTGGAAAATCGGCGCGGCAAAAAGGTGTTTATTATGAAGCGCTTGCGCCGCAAAGGATTGCACAAAAAACGTGGCCATCGCCAGGAGTTGTCCATTCTCCAGATTGAGAGCATTGTGGGAGACTAGGAACCGTGGCACACAAAAAGGGTCAGGGAACATCGCGCAATGGCCGGGATAGCAAGGGTCAGCGGCTGGGCGTAAAAAAATTTGGCGGTGAGCGGGTGCGGGCCGGTGGAATTCTCATGCGGCAACGCGGCACACGGATCCATCCGGGGGCCAATGTCGGCCTGGGCCGTGACCATACGCTGTTTGCCTTGCTGGATGGTGTGGTGGAATGGGATGGAGCGCATAGGCGGGTTGCCGTCCGTAGCATTTCCTAGCTGGTGTGGAAAGAATTTTTCTGCCGGTTCGCGTTATTGTCTTCTGCTGTGCACTGCTGTTTCCGTGGCCGTGCCATTGCCAGGGAAATAGTGCGTCGATTGGCGTGGGCGATGCCATTCTGCTGGGATCGGTGCAGGGGCTGGCGGAATTTTATCCCATATCTTCCTCGATCCACGTGCGATTGGCAGATAACCTGCTGGCCAGATGCCGCGGAGCAACGGTGCAGACTAAAAATTACGGCCATTTTTTTTCCGTCGCTACGCAATTGGCGTCTCTGCTGCCGGCCCTGTTTTTTTTTCACAACCGAATAGGTAGGATGTTTCTTGGCCTGCTGGGCCGATCTCGGTCGGGGGCCCACCTCCTATGCTGCCTGTGCCTGGCCGTCCTGCCCTGCATTCCGGTCGGATTTTTTTTTGACCGGCTCGGCTGGCAGCGTGCCGTCGGTTGGCGATTTGCCGGGTATGCCCTGCTGTTTGGAGGAATCTATCTGTTTGTGGTAGAGAAAATTTGCGCAAAAAAACAGTCGCATCCAAAAAAATTGGAAGATCTTGGCCCCATCCAAGCACTGGCAATTGGCCTGCTGCAGTGTGCCGCCTTCGCACCGGGTGTGAGCCGTTCCCTCATGGTTCTCACCGGCGGCCTTATCTGCGGACTCTCCACGGTTGCTGCCGTAGAATTTTGCTTTTTGGTGGGCTGTGCCACCACCCTGGCTGCAACGGCCCACGCCCTACTTTTTTCTTCCGCCGGCGGAAACGAATTTTTTGGACCGGTCGTAGCCGGCTGCCTGGCCGCCTTTGCCTGTGGCTGGCTGGGACTATTCCTACTCCTCCGCTGGCTGCGTCACGGATCGCTGCGCCCATTCGCATGCTATCGCATGGCACTTGGCATGGCACTGCTCATCGCATCCGGAGCTTGACACTAGATTTTTGCCAAAAAAAAAGAATCGACATGCCATGGCATCGGGCTAGATAGGCAAAAAATATTTGGGGTGGCTGCCATTTGCAAGGTTGTCAGCTGCCCGGAGCGGCGCCGTTGCGTCATTTTATTGCAAAACAGTGTTGAATGCCATGAAGTTTACAGATTTAAACCCAAAGAGAGAAATTGGTGCGCACAGTCTGCTCGTCGAACTTGGCGAGTTTCGTCTGTTGGTCGATGGAGGGATGAGCCCGAAGGACATGGGCCGTGCGGCGCTGCCGGATTACACGCGCATCCGTCCTAATTCCATTGACCTAATTTTGGTCACCCACTGCCACCTGGATCACATCGGTTCTCTACCGTGCATCCACCGAGATCAACCATCGGCGCGGGTTCTCATCACGCCGTCGTCGAAGGAAATTTTGCCCGTCATGCTACAAAATTCCCACACGGTCATGCTGCGGCAGAGGGATGAGCATGGCGTGGAGGACTATCCACTTTTTTCCCGCTCCGAGGTGGATGCCGTTGTGGACGATCTCTTTCCCATGCACTATGGCAGGGCGCGGGAATTTCTCAAAAACAATGACCGGCTTCGCATCACGTTCTATCCGGCAGGCCATGTCCTTGGTGCGGCGTCCGTGCTCATTGAACACAGAGGAAAAAAGTATTTCTTCACCGGCGACATCCTGTTCCGCCGCCAGCACACACTCATTGGGGCGCAAATTCCCTCCATGCAGGTGGATGTGCTTGTCATGGAAACCACCCGCGGAACGGCCGAGCATGCGGAAGGATTTTCCTACGAAGGCGAGCTGGAGGAGTTGTTTTCCCTCATTGGCACGACACTGCGCAGCGGCGGATCCTGCCTTTTGCCGGTGTTTGCCCTCGGCCGCATGCAGGAAATGGTTACCCTTGTGCACGAGGCGCGCCGCCAGCACCTGCTTCCCAAAAGTTTTCCAATCTATTGTTCCGGCCTTGGCCTTGCCATCGTCGATGTTTTTGACAAAATCTACCGCAGCAGCCGTCACCATGGGGTTGGTTTTTGCGCGGAAAATCCCATCACCATCGCCGGCATGCGCCAGGACTTGAAAAATCCACTCGCCCCATTGAAGGAACCCAACTTCCATCGCCGTGTTCTACAATCGCTCAAGGTACGACCTTTGCCGTTTAACCGCCTTTGTCCCGGCCGTGATTTCCGCGAACCCAGCCTGTTCATCACCAGCAGCGGCATGCTGGTGGAAAATACGCCGGCCTACCAGGTGGCATCCTGTCTGCTTCCCCATGGCCGCAACCTGGTGGCATTTACCGGATTTTGCGATGAAGATACGCCGGGCGGTGATCTGCTCACAAAGCAGCGTGGCGATACGTTTACCTTTGCCAGCCTAAAATTTTCAACAACCATTGGGGCCGATGTGCGCCGTTTTGATGTCAGTGGCCACGCGGATCGGGAAGATTTGGTGAATTTGGCCTACCAGATGCAGCCATCCACCATCATCCTTTCCCACGGCGACTTGGATGCCAGGGATTGGTTTCTATCTGCCCTGTCCAAGGCCACCCCAGCTGCAAAAATTTACAATCCAGAACCGCAGGAAATTTATCAGCTGTGAAGAAAAGTGCGCCTTGCAATGGCTAGTTTTTTTGCGATGAAGGTGAGGGGGCGATGGTTCTAGGGGATGACGAGCCGCTGGAAGGAGGAGATCACTATCGATTCGATGAGTTGATGTCGCTCTACGAGAACGACTTCAAAGGATTGGATAGGCTGAAACTTTCCCGCACATCGCCCCATGAGTTGGGCCAATTTCTTGCCCGGTTGGAGGTCGATGATCAGCCATCCTTTCTCCGCAAGCTCTCCGACCGCATGGCCGGAGAAATTTTGTCGGAAATGCACTCCGAGGATTCGGCCGAGGTGCTGAGCCAACTGAAGGACATACGCGCCCTCCGCATTTTAAGCAGTTTGGAACCGGACGATGCCGCCTACATTGTGCGTCAGCTCGATCCAACGGACAGGGACAGACTGTTGGGAAAGTTGCCAATCGACACGGCGAAGACGATCTATGACCTGCTATCCTATGCCCACGGCACGGCCGGAGGGGTCATGACACCCCACGTGAATAGGGTTCGTGATGCATGGACGGTGGACGAAGCCATCCATGTGCTGCGGCGGGAGGGAGGAAAGAATGAAAATTTGGACACAATCTACGCCATCGACGCCGATGGGCGGCTGCAGGGTAGTGTAACATTGCACCAGCTCATCCTTGCCCAGGGAGGGCAAAGGATTGCCCAGATCATGGCACCCCACGTCCATGGGGCCTGCCATGCCGATGATCCGGCGGAACAGGCGGCCCAGGCAATTGCGGATTTTGGAATCCAGAGCGTGCCCGTGCTCGATTCCCTCGGCCGGCTCATTGGCATGATCACCCACGACGACGCCATTAGTATTTTGCGGGAAAATGCCACCAAGGACATGCAGATTTTGCACGGTGCAGGCGCCGATGAGAATATTCACGATACCGTTGGCTACAGCGTGGCCCACCGCATCCCGTGGCTGCTGGTCAATTTGCTTACGGCGGCACTGGGCGCATTCGTTGTTTCCCTTTTTCAAAGCTCCATTGAACAGCTTACCCTGCTGGCCGTTTTCATGACAATCAACACCAGCCTAGGAGCCAATGCGGGCGGACAGACGCTTGCCGTTGCAATCCGCAGCCTGGCACTGGGAGATTGGAAGCGGGGGGATACCATCCCAATCTGTCTTCGCGAAACCATAAAGGGCCTGAGCAATGGTTTTTTGACTGGCCTGGTGGCCGCCGTTGCCTGCGCCGTCCTTACCCACAACTTGCTGCTGGGATTCACCGTCTTCCTAGCCCTTACCATCACCATGGGTCTTTGCGGCATCGCCGGTGCACTGATTCCCTACGGGCTGCAAAAGTTACGCTGCGACCCAGCCCAGAGTGCCTACATTTTTTTGACTATGATCACCGATACGGTTGGCATGTACATTTTTCTCCGCCTTGGCTGTTGGCTGCTGCTGTAGATGATCTTTTGGCAAATCCACGAGCTTTACTGCAAGCCGCATCCCCTTGCCGGATACGAGCGCGAACTTTGTAAAAAGTTCATCGACCATCGTTTGGAGCGGTTGGCGCGCCGCAGAGCCCGTGCGACAAAATGGTGCAAATTTCATGAATTTTCTTGCAAAATTTTCTAAAACAGCATGGTCAAACACCATGATGGATGCAGATGCTGCGAAAAGTTTGTGGGAGACGCCCATTCGTGACGAGGATGGTGTTTGGTTTATAAGCCAAGAAGGCTCATGGAGCGAATTTTCCTTCCCACAGAAGTTTGGTTGGTGTGTCACAACGACCATAAAGCTCATTGGTTTTGGCGTAATGGTGGGGATTGGTTTGGCCTATGCTGTGCCTGCACTGCTTCTTCTGTTGATTGCCCGCATCGCAAATTCCTGCGGCTGTGCTAAATTGGGACCTATACTTACGTGCATCGGCCTAGTGCCATACGTTCCTATCGATTGGTTGGCAAGCTCGTTGTTCCCCAAGTCTTGTGTGGCAAAAGGCATTACAAAAGGTCTTAAAAGGGCCGCCAAACTAGCTAAAAACGAACTACCTGAAAAGCAACTACATGAAAAGCAACCACCTGAATCGTTTGGGTACGGTAGTAAAAGTACGAATTATTAAATATTTTGCAGCGGTAGTCGGCGAATTGCCGCGCGCACAGCCTGCCTCCGCAGCAATGACATTCCTGCCGTTTTCGTTGCCATCGATACATATTATGGGCCGTGCTGCTGGGTGTTTGCATCCAGTCCATTGGGGTCCGTGCCATGAATTTGCTGGACCTCGGGCCCATTTGATATAAATTCAACGGACATTGCCATTTGGGCCGCCGATTACGCGGGACGTGATCTGCTGGCTTCTGATCGGATCCATTTGTTTCCACTCGTCCACATCATCCAATCGTTCGCATTGCTGTTGCAATTCAAGCCATAGCTCGCACGCGCCTGGTTTTGTCTTCAATAATTCGGAAAATTCCTTTGTGGGCACATATTCGCCAGGATTGTACAGCGTTGGCTCGGTTTGGATCATGTGATTTCTAAAAAAATCCCGCGCAGATTGTTCGGTTGGATCCAAATTAAGTACGGCACATAATTTGATATAAACTTTATTAAGTTTTTCTTTGGCCAATGTTTCTGCGCTGTTTATGCGACTCGTCTGCGATCGCAGTTGATTGTGAGGATATTCTGGATGATCCGCTGCATGCGCATTCCACTTGGCCATCGTTGCGGAAGAAGGCCATTTTTTTATGGAAAGCGCCGTAAAAAGCGATTCCAGAATACTTGGATCAAGACTTTTAAAAAATTTTTCGCGTAGAGTGGACGCACTGCCGAATAGGGAAATTGGCCAGTCGGATAGTTCTGGATGGAATAGCTGCATTATGATAATTTTTTGAAAAAGATCAATGTCCGCCAAATTGGAAAAGGTGGTTGCATTTGCAACGATTAGGTTCCTTATCCAGGTCACGGCCGGTCCCTTTTTTTCATCCAGGAGAGGTTTTATGAAGTCTTTTACGAAGTTCTCCCTATCCTTGGGCGTGGCTAAAATTTCTTCAAAAATATGGCCATTGTTGGAAAAAAATGCACTCACGCAAGCCCATGTTTTTTGCGCGTTCGTGAAGTCTTTGCAGAGCTGGAATAGCACTTGAAAACCTTTATGCTTCTCATTCAGGAGAATTTTGGTGAAAGACTCGCGATTATCTGGAAATGTGAGAAATTCTAGCAAGGTCACTTTCTGTTCGTCCGAACAATTCTTTGCTTCTAGGAGCGCAATGAAAATTGCTTTGTGTTCTTCAATTAGCTTTGGGGACGGCATTGCTGTTTTCATGTCGTCCAAAAGCGCATTTATCTGTTTTTGTCCTTTTTTATTTTTAGTTGTGTCCGTCGCCAAGCTTTTGATGGCATCGTAAGCCGCATCACGACGAGTTTGATCCTGCCTGGGAACGTTTAGAAAAGAGGAACCAAAAAGGATAAAAGAAATAGGATCTTTTCTATCCTTTTGATTTATTTTTTCGGTGGAAATGGTTTTAATTGGAGGGATAACTTCGGCTGGATTGCTGTGGGCAGGGGCATTTTTAAAAAGTGGATTGTTGAAATTTATGTGCTGCGAACTTGAATTAGATGGCGCTACCATGGGCAGATTTTAGAAAAATTTTACCTTTTCGGCAAGATGTTTTGCTCTCCACCGAAATTCGCCGTTCCCGGATCTAGGCCACACCTTATTTTTCTGCTTTGCGCACCCAATTTGGCCGCTTCCATTGCCGCTGGCAATGGCAAAGGACACTTCCCTACGCCGGGGTGCCACGGATTCGCGGCCATGGGCGAATTCACCGCTTTGGCCGGCAAGTTTCCGTCCCATGGATTGCACAAAAAATCTTGTCGAGTCCGTTGAAAATTTTAGAAGGTGTGCCATGAAGGTTGGACAGCGGGCACCGGATTTCGAAGCGATGGCGGTTTTGCACGGCAAGGACATTGCACGGTTTCGCCTGGCGGACGTTCTGGGCGGGCAGCACGTCGTTTTATTTTTCTATCCCAAAGATTTCACATTTGTCTGCCCAACGGAGTTACATGCTTTTCAAAAAAAATTACCCGAGTTTGAACGCCGCGGCGTGGCGCTGATCGCCTGCTCAACGGATACGGAGTATAGCCATTGGGCATGGCTGCAGATGCCGCGGGAACAGGGGGGGATTCGGGGCATCACCTATCCCATCGTTGCCGACACAAACAAGACAATTGCCGAGTCCTACGACGTGCTGGCCGGGGAGTATGTGGACGGGGAGGATTCCGTGGCTGTCCGCGGAGAACTGGTTGCCCTCAGAGCACTTTTTCTCATCGACCGGAAGGGCATTGTGCAGCACAGCACAGTCAATAATTTGCCCATCGGGCGCAACGTAGACGAAGTTCTACGTCTGGTGGACGCGTTGCAATTTTTTGAAACAAACGGCGAAGTATGCCCTGCCAATTGGCATGCCGGCCAGCCGGCTTTTTCTCCTACCCGCGACGGTGTCAATGCCTACCTGGCCAATGGCCACTAGGGCATCTCTCTGTGGCTGGAATTGGAAGTTGGGAATTTTGCGATTTACGTAAAATTTTCACCGTTTTTTGGAAAAAAATATTGCCGTCCGGCGACGACTTCGGCAACATCGTGGTGGAGGTGTGAGGATGGCAGGTATTGGTGGAGTGGATGGTGTAGGTAAGGTTGCCAGTGGCGGGACCGACGGGTTTTTTTCGAAGCAGGGCCTGGATGATCCGGCAAAAACGCAGCGCGGGTATGGAATCGCGACGCCCGGCAAGGAGCACGTCACCCAAACAAAGCCAGGAGATTTGCAGGGAGGGATGGGCAGGTACGATGCCCTAAATCCGCGCAATACGCTCAATCCCGATGGCCAAGCTCTGATCATCCTGCCAACCGTTGGCAGCACGTCGGGACAGGCACCCGGTGCCGATGCCGAGTATTCTGAGTTTGGGGTGCGTTCGGGAAAACGCATATCCTCGTAGGCATGTCCTCGTGGGCATGGGGCTGTGTTTCAGGTTGGTTTTGGGCCGTCCAATCCGTTGCAGCGGTGACTTTTTTCGAAAAAAATGGCCCCTTCCCACTAGATGCGGATGACCCGCATGGAGCGCTTCGGATCGTCTCTGTCCATGCCATCTGCAGCGGAGTAGTGGGATTGTCTCTTGCGGGCATCTTTGTTGGAAATGAGCAATTGGTCCTCCACGGCCGCTGCAACCTTCAGGGCCATGGCAAGAAAGTTTGTGAGCAGGTTGCACAAAAGTTGGGGTGTGAGAAATTCCGTAGGAAAGGACAGGTGTAGCAGAATGGATCGGCTGATTGGATCAATACTGAGCACTCCCATGTCCGTCTTCAGGCCAAACAGGTTCATTTCCAAAAGCGCCCGATAGAAGTGTTCCGACTGCTGTTCCACCGACGCCTTGAGCAGCACGCAGTAGAGATAGAGGTAGGGAGCGTGCTGGGGAAGTTCGATAAAGTATTCTTTTTTGCTGGCCTTGTCCCGCAGCACGCAGCGCCTAGTTTTTTTGTCGAGTTCGAGGGGCATGCCCAGAATCTTTCCCAACTCCTGGATCAGCGTTTCGGAGGCTAGCATGGTAATATGTTAGCAGTTTTTCATCGCTACGGCAATCAAAATTTTAGCAAACCACGGCTTGCCGGCCAAAAATTTGGCGCAGATGGCTATTCCCTACCCTGCCCGTTTTCTGACGGAATTATGCGCGCATGAGGCCCATTTCTGTCCTTTGCCGTGATCCGCTTCGCAAAACGTTGGGGCCATTTTTTCCGCAACTTTCCCAATATTCGGTCCATTGAAAAGGCGTGCCTAGGCCATTGAAATTTTTCTCCAAATTTTTCGCCCGCAAAAAAATCACGAAACCGTAGTTCCTGCGCCGGCCGATGGGGGTAAAAAAAAATTTTGAAAATTTTTGTTGACTGGCCAAATTCCCCGAAGAGGATTCCGCTGTCTTCGGGAAATCCGGAGATGGTCTTTGAGAGATTTTTATACATGGTTTTGTTCGGCCCTCGAACAAACAAATATGATTAACCCGGGGCAACCCGGGGTAGTTCAGCTTCAAAAGAGCTAAATTCACAATCTGCGGATTGTGCAACTTCGGTTGTAAAATTTGTGGAGAGTTTGATCCTAGCTCAGAGCGAACGCTGGCGGCGTAGTTTAGACATGCAAGTCGAACGGTAAGATTTCTTCGGAAATCGAGAGTGGCGAACGGGTGCGTAGCACGCGAATAACCTGCCCCCTAGTTTGGAATAGCCCACCGAAAGGTGGATTAATGCCGGATGTGCTTGGGAGTCGCATGACTCCGATAGGAAAGCTTGGAATGGCGCTAGGGGAGGGGTTCACGGCCTATCAGCTTGTTGGCGGGATAACAGCCCACCAAGGCTAAGACGGGTAGCTGGTCTGAGAGGATGATCAGCCACACTGGGACTGAGACACGGCCCAGACACCTACGGGTGGCAGCAGTTTCGAATTATTCACAATGGACGCAAGTCTGATGGTGTAACGCCGCGTGAGGGATGAAGGTCCTTGGATTGTAAACCTCTGTCGTTGGGGAGCAATTGTCGGGTTTATAGCCCGGCTTGAGTTAACCCAAAAAGGAAGCAGTGGCTAACTCTGTGCCAGCAGCCGCGGTAATACAGAGACTGCAAGCGTTGCTCGGAATTACTGGGCGTAAAGGGTGCGCAGGCGGCCGGATGTGTCAGATGTGAAAACTCAGGGCTCAACCCTGAACGTGCATTTGAAACTGTTCGGCTAGAGTGTTGAAGGGGTAAGCGGAATTCCGCGTGTAGCAGTGAAATGCGTAGATATGCGGAGGAACGCCAAAGGCGAAGGCAGCTTACTGGGAAACAACTGACGCTCATGCACGAAAGCGTGGGGAGCGAAAGGGATTAGATACCCCTGTAGTCCACGCCGTAAACGTTGCACACTAGGTCTTGGGAGATTCGACCCTTTCAGGATCCAAGCTAACGCGATAAGTGTGCCGCCTGAGGACTACGGTCGCAAGACTAAAACTCAAAGGAATTGACGGGGGCCCGCACAAGCGGTGGAGCATGTGGCTTAATTCGATGAAACGCGAAGAACCTTACCTAGGCTTGACATGCGCCGGAAGGTCCAATGAAAGTTGGGCTGCCCTTCGGGGCCGGCGTGCAGGTGCTGCATGGCTGTCGTCAGCTCGTGTCGTGAGATGTTCGGTTAAGTCCGGTAACGAGCGCAACCCTTGTCCCTAGTTGCCAGCGCGTCATGGCGGGAACTTTAGGGAGACAACCTCCTATGGAGGGGGAAGGTGGGGATGACGTCAAGTCAGTATGGCCCTTATGCCTAGGGCTGCACACGTGCTACAATGCCCAGCACAATGAGACGCAATTCCGCGAGGAGGAGCAAATCTATAAAACTGGGCCCAGTTCGGATTGGAGTCTGCAATTCGACTCCATGAAGCCGGAATCGCTAGTAATGGCGCATCAGCTACGGCGCCGTGAATACGTTCCCGGGCCTTGTACACACCGCCCGTCACGTCATGAAAGTCGGTTGTGCCCGAAGTGCGTGCGCTATCCGTAAGGGGGCAGCGCCCTAAGGCATGGTTGGCGATTGGGACGAAGTCGTAACAAGGTAGCCGTAGGGGAACCTGCGGCTGGATCACCTCCTTTCTAGGGAGAGGTCGAGAACTTCCGGGTTTTCGACCAGGTCGAAACGATGGCCGACAAAAGTATGTATGAAAATTTTTCTTGACCTGCTCTTTGCGGATTCTAGCTTTCCGGCAGACCGGCGGATTGGGGTCGTAGCTCAGTTGGTAGAGCGCCTGCTTTGCAAGCAGGAGGCCGTCGGTTCGAGTCCGATCGGCTCCACCAGGTCGGTGGAGATAGACGGGCCCATAGCTCAGCCGGTTAGAGCACGCGCTTGATAAGCGCGGGGTCGATGGTTCAAGTCCATCTGGGCCCACCACTTTCCGATCTTTGACAGTATTGTATTGTTGCAACAATTGAAGCGTTTAGAATGACATATTCTAAAACGGCGTGATCAAGTTATGAAGGGCAGTAAATGGATGCCTTGGCGATGGAAGGCGATGAAGGACGTGGTTAGCTGCGATATGCTTCGGGGAGCTGAGAACAGGCTTTGATCCGGAGATTTCCGAATGGGGCAACCCACCCGGGTTCGACCTGGGGATTTCTTTCTGAATTCATAGGGAAGAAAGGCAAACCTGCTGAATTGAAACATCTAAGTAAGCAGAGGAAAAGAAAGCGAATGCGATTCCCTTAGTAGTGGCGAACGAAGGGGGAGTAGCCCAAACCAGGGGTTTTAATCTCTGGGGTTGTAGGACCTCGCTGTGGAATGGAGAAAGATAGGAGAAACCCCTGGAAAGGGGTGCCGTAGAGGGTGATGGCCCCGTATCCGAAATTTTGATTCATCCTAGAGGAATCCTGAGTAATACGGGATAGGAGGAACCCCGTATGAAGCTGTGCAGACCACTGCATAAGGCTAAATACTATCCATCGACCGATAGTGAACGAGTACCGTGAGGGAAAGGTGAAAAGAACCCCGGGAGGGGAGTGAAATAGAACCTGAAATTTTCTGCCTACAAGCGGTCGGAGCCCGAAAGGGTGACGGCGTACCTTTTGCATAATGGGTCTGGGAGTTTTTGCATCTAGCAAGCTTAAGGATGGTTTCCGGAGGCGCAGCGAAAGCGAGTCTGAATAGGGCGTTTAGTTAGGTGCATAAAACCCGAAACGGAGGTGATCTACCCATGGCCAGGTTGAAGCTCGAGTAAAGTCGAGTGAAGGACCGAACCCGTGAACCTTGAGAAGTTCTGGGATGAGCTGTGGGTAGGGGTGAAAGGCCAATCAAACCCCGTAATAGCTGGTTCTCTTCGAAATATATTTAGGTATAGCCTCGCACACTGATTGCCGGAGGTAAAGCACTGAAAAGGCTAGGGCCCGTACTAGGGTACCAACCCTTATCAAACTCTGAATGCCGGCAAGTGCAGTGCGGGAGTCAGTCCGCGGGGGATAAGCTCCATGGACGAGAGGGAAAGAGCCCAGACCGCCAATTAAGGCCCCTAAATCACCGCTAAGTGGAATTAAGGAGGTGGGTTTACATAGACAGTAGGGATGTTGGCTTAGAAGCAGCCATCATTTAAACAGTGCGTAATAGCTGACCTATCGAGTGAGCCTGCGCCGAAGATGATCGGGACTAAGTGGTGTGCCGAAATTGCGGATTCCGCATTTTTTTGCGGAATGGTAGAAGAGCGTTCCAACTGGGCTGAAGCCGGAGGGGTAACCGACGGTGGACCGGTTGGAAGTGAGAATCCAGACATGAGTAACGATAAGCACGATGAGAATTCGTGCCGCCGTAAGGATAAGGTTTCCTGGGGCAGGGTCGTCCGCCCAGGGTTAGTCGAGAGCTAAGGCGAGGCCGTAAGGAGTAGTCGATGCACAATAGATTAATATTTCTATACTAGTTTTTCCATGTTAGTATCGAAGGAGTGACGGAGAAGGTTAGTTCAGCGCAGTGGTGAATATCTGCGTCTAAGTCTCCAATGCCGTTTCGTAGGAAAATCCGCGGGACACATAGGCAAAGGGATGGGGTACTTCCGGGGCAACCCGGAGGGAATTGAATGAGATCCAGCTTCCAAGAAAAGCTTCGTCGATGGTGGAAAAGTTACTCGTACCGCAAACCGACACAGGTATCCGGGATGAATATTCTAAGGCGCGTGAGTGAAGTCTCTCCAAGGAACTCGGCAAATTAACCCCGTATCTTCGGTAGAAGGGGTGCCGGCTTTATTGCCGGCCGCAGTAAATTGGTCCAACCGACTGTTTAGCAAAAACACAGCTCTCTGCCAAGTCGCAAGACGATGTATAGGGAGTGACACGTGACCGATGCGGAAAGGTGAAACCCGGAGGTGCAAGCTTCTGGACTAAGCCCCCGTGAATGTCGGCCGTAACTATAACGGTCCTAAGGTAGCGAAATTCCTTGTCAGGTAAGTTCTGACCTGCACGAATCGTGTAACGAGTTGGGTACTGTCTCGGAGAGATGCTCAGTGAAATTGTAGTCGCGGTGAAAATGCCGCGTACCTGCAGCAGGACGGAAAGACCCTATGGACCTTTACTGTAACCTGGTATTGGTATTTGATTTTTGATGCGTAGAATAGGTGGGAGACCGCGAAACGGCACTTCAGGGTGTCGTTGAGTCGCCGGTGAAATACCACTCTTCAATGATTAGATATCTAACCGTCCGCCCTAATCGGGCGGCGGGACCGTGCTAGGGGGTCAGTTTGACTGGGGCGGTCTCCTCCCAAAGTGTAACGGAGGATTGCGAAGGTTCTCTCAGGTCGGATGGTAACCGACCGTAGAGCGTATAGGTATAAGAGAGCTTTACTGTGAGACCAACAAGTCGAGCAGTTACGAAAGTAGGTCTAAGTGATCCGGTGGTTGAATGTGGAATTGCCATCGCTTAAAGGACAAAAGGTACCCTAGGGATAACAGGCTGATAGCGCCCAAGCGTTCATAGCGACGGCGCTGTTTGGCACCTCGATGTCGGCTCAACACATCCTGGGGCTGGAGAAGGTCCCAAGGGTTTGGCTGTTCGCCAATTAAAGTGTTACGTGAGCTGGGTTCAGAACGGCGTGAGCCAGTTCGGTCCTCTATCCGCTGTGGGCGTTGGAGATTTGTGGGGTTCGTTTTCTAGTACGAGAGGACCGAAAACGACAAGCCGCTGGTGTTCCGGTTATCATGTCAGTGGTAGCGCCGGGTAGCTATGCTTGGAATGGATAAGCGCTGAAAGCATCTAAGCGCCAAGCCACTCCCGAGATGAGATCTCCCGAAGCTTTGAGCTTCCTAAAGGGCCCTGGTAGATCACCAGGTTGATAGGTCGGATGTGTAAGTGTAGTAATGCATTGAGCTAACCGATACTAATGGCCCGTGCGACTTATACCATGCCGTTTTGGCTATGCCTTTTTGGACGCCTTCGGTTGCAATGGTGCAGTACTGCAAAACCTTTTGCAGTAAATTTCAGGGCCTGTGACGGGGCCGTTGGATGGTCATGTGCGCATTTTGGAATTTCTGGTGACCATGGGTGGGGGGAAATACACGTTCCCATTCCGAACACGCTCGTCAAGCCCCCAAACGCCGATGGTAGTGCCACCTCGCTGTGGTGTGAGAGTAGGTTGTTGCCAGGAAGTTGAGTCCACTGGATAAAACCGGTGGACTTTTGCATTTTTTATGAAGTCCACAAAAATGTGATGGTGTCACCATCCGACTTTTGGAGCAATTGCGCTGTATAAAAATTTTTCGTCTACTTTAAAAATTTATCTAACTATTGAATAAAGCTCGGTGGGGCAATGAGAACGACGAATTCTCCCCGCACACAGCCGGTTGCGACCGCATTTGCCACAACTTCGGCGGTGCCGATGGACCAGGTTTCGTGAATTTTTGTCATTTCTCGAGCAGACGCTACAATGCGCTTGGGTCCAAGTTCTTCCACAATTTCGCAAAGAAATTGCCGAATTCTATGGCAAGATTCGAAGATCACAACCGTGGCGCTTACCGCTGCATGGCGGCGGAGCACGGTGCGACGGGCCATGGAACGGGGCGGGAGAAAGCCGAGGAAGAGAAAAGAATCGGATGGTAAACCGGATGCGGAAAGTGCGGCCGTCAAGGCGCAGGGGCCTGGAATTGGGATGACGGGTAATCCACGGCGTCGGCATTCCCGCACGGCGCGGAAGCCGGGGTCACTAATGGCAGGCGTGCCGGCATCGGTGACGAGGGCAATTGCTTCGCCTGCGGCCACAGCATCGGCGAGCTGGCCGGCCAGCTGCCGTTCGTTGTGCTCATGGTAGGGAAGAAGGGGGCGGCGAATTTCAAGGCGCTGCAGCAGGGTTTGTACCTTTCTTGTGTCCTCACAGGCTATGCGGCCAACCCGTCGCAGGACGGAAATTGCGCGCAGCGTAATATCTTCCAAATTGCCAATTGGGGTGGCTACAACATAGAGCCCTTGAGGAAGTGCTTCGCTTTCACCCGTATCCACGATCATCTGGTCAGGGCGGCCGTGAAAGAATTTCCACCTTCCCATCCAAGAGGCCTGGCCCACGGCAACTGGCTGTTGTCCGGATTATGTGCAGTGCAACAGCCACCGCATAGTGCCATGGCAAACACCGCCGCCAAATACCGCCAACCCCGCATGGAAGAATTTTTTAGGAATGCGCCCGAAGAAATGCAAGCCATTTGTACACCATTTCTTCTTCCTCCGGCCGACCCAATGCCTCGGCAACGGCGGCGGCCGATGCCTCTTCTGCCGTTTTTCCGGCGGATGCCAAAAATGTTTCCACATCATTTTTGAGCCGAAGAAAGCGGTCAGCTGCTCGTTTGCCGGCCTCCACGCCCGGCTGGTCGTAGGCATTTACGTTTACAAATTCGCCATAGATTCCAACGGCCCTTTCGTAGAGCGCCATGAGCATGCCCAATGAAAACGGTGTCAATTCGAGCAATGTTACGGTCAGCGTGGGCCGGCCAGCTTCCTCCAGTGCTGCCCGCGTTCCAAGGTAAAATCCTTCCAGATAGGCAACTGCCGTTGCCGTCGCGGCATTTAAGCCATCCGCTGGACTCCGCAGCACTTCAATGAAATTAACAAAAAAATTATTCGGTCCGTCCCGCAATTGCTGCACATAGGAATGCTGGTCCGTTGAGCCACGGTTGCCATAGACGGTCAATCCCTGGTGCACCGTTTTACCGTTTCGATCCAGGCGTTTGCCGATGGATTCCATGACAATCTGCTGCAGGTAGGGGGAAAAGCGAGCCAATGAGTCGCGGTAGGGAATGGTCACCATGGCTCTTTCGCCTCTTCCACCAGTCGCGGCGTACCAGGCAAGGGCAAGCTGTAGCGATGGATTGCGTCCACCGGTGGAACGGCCAAGACGGTCCATGGCAGCGGCACCGGCGAGTAGACTTTCCGTGTCAATTCCCATCAAGGCAGCCGGCAGCAGGCCAACCGCCGACAGAGCACTGTTTCGGCCACCCACCCAATCCCACATGGGAAATCGTTCCAGCCATTTTTCTTCCTCGGCCTGACGGTCCAGGGCACTGCTGGAGCAGGTGATGGCCACCGCCCGCTCTGCCAGGTTCAACCCATCCCGTTCCATGGCCTGGCGTATCACCTGCAGTGCGTTGCATGGTTCGGGCGTTGTGCCGGATTTTGATGCGACGATGACGAGCGTTGTGCCCAGGTTTTTTCCAATGGAAGCAAGAACGCGCACCATGCCCTCAGGATCCGTGTTATCCATAAAAAATGGAATGAGAGGAGGGTTGGCGGGGGCCAGTGCGCCGTGAAACAGCTGGGTGCCGAGGACAGAACCGCCGATGCCGACGCAGATTAGGTGGCTAAATTTTTTTCCATTCGCCATAATTTTTCCACCGTGGATGGCGGCTGTGAACCTTCGTAGCCGTGCGGTGGTTGTTTCTATGGCAAGCCGAATTTCTTCCGTTGGAGCAAGTTCTGGAGCCCGCAGCCAGTAGTGCCCCACCCGCCGCTGCTCTGTTCCATTGGCCACAGCACCCGATTCCAACCGTTCCATTGCCAGCAGTGCGGCCTGGGCCATTTTGCCCCAATTTTCCTCCCAGCCATCCGGGACCAGGTCTCCCGTATCCAACCCAAACCCAAGATCATCCCACCACAGCGTGCGGCGCTGCATTTTCTCCCAACCAGCCATGAAAAATTTGCTAGGTGGAACTGGCCGCACGTCAACGGCGAAGGATGTCCACGCGGCGATCGTAGCGAGTTTCGTGCTTCGGCAGGTCGATGGGCGAATCATGGGCTCCGCGGGACTGGGTCTGGATGCGTTCTACGCCAATCCCCTCCCTCTGTAGCATTCTTGCCACCGCATCTGCCCGCCGCTGGCCAAGCGCCAGGTTATATGCTTCATCGCCGTACCAGTCGCAGTAGCCGACCAGCATGACCGTGCGGTCGGGAAATTCCCGCAGCGTCGTGGCAATGGAGCGGATGAGTGGCAGGTCATCGGCGCCGATGCTGGAGCCGTCGAAGGAAAAAAACACTTGGCCCAGCAGATCTTTTTGTGTGTAGTCCCCATCCCGCAGACGAAAATAGACCGTTTCGGCCCCGTCGCCGGAAGATAGTGTCTGGTCAGCGCTGGGGGGCGGCATGGACGCACAGCCGCAAAGAACAAGGACAAATCCCAAAAAAATCCTCGCCACGACAAAAATCCTCTTCCCAATCCGCGCCACTGTCAACGGTGAAAGTTGGGCCCTTTTTTGGGAAATGCTTGCGGAACTTTTCTCTGGCTTGCACACTGACACGGTGAAGACCAGGCCATTTGACTACCTGACGGAGATGCTCGACGAGCAAATGCAGGATGTGAGCTTGGTAGAAGTCAAGGGCCGCGTTCTGCAGGTGGTGGGAACCATCATTCGAGCATCCGTTCCCAGCGTCAAAATTGGCGAGCTGTGCCAATTGAAGACTCCCTGGGAAGAGGGAGAGCTGATGGCAGAAGTGGTTGGCTTTTCCAAGCAGGACGCTCTGCTGACGCCGCTGGGTGAATTGACCGGCATATCGGCTGCCACTGAGGTAATTCCACTTGGAAAGGTGCACATGGTACCGGTGGGGGAAGAGCTGATCGGACGGGTATTGGATGGCCTGGGCAACCCGATCGACAGCGCAACAAAGGGTCCACTGCGGGTAAAAAAATATTATCCTGTCTATGCGGATCCGCCCAATGCCATGGTGCGCAATCCAATTGACAAACCCCTTTCCCTTGGCGTGCGGGCATTGGATGGCCTGCTGACCTGTGGAGAAGGACAGCGAATGGGCATTTTTGCGGCCGCCGGCGGTGGCAAGAGCACCATTCTGGGCCAGATTATTAGAGGGACAACGGCGGATATCAATGTACTGGCCCTGGTGGGCGAGCGCGGCCGTGAGGTGAGGGAATTCATTGAAAAAGATCTGGGAGAGGAGGGCATGAAGCGGACAATTCTCGTGATTTCCACGTCGGACCGCACTCCCATGGAACGGCTAAAGGCCAGCTATGTGGCAACGGCCGTAGCGGAATACTTTCGTGATCAGGGAAAAAAGGTATTATTGATGATGGATTCGGTGACCCGCTTTGCCAGGGCTCTTCGCGAAATTGGTCTGGCCGCCGGTGAGCCGCCAACCCGCCGCGGATTTCCTCCATCCGTCTTTGCCACCCTTCCCAAGCTAATGGAGCGGGCTGGACAATCGGAAAAAGGTTCCATTACAGCACTTTACACGATTTTGGTGGAGGGCGATGACATGACCGAGCCCATCGCCGACGAATCCCGATCCATCCTGGATGGCCACATTATTCTTTCCCGCAAGCTGGGTGCAGCCAACCACTATCCTGCCATCGACGTGCTGGCCAGTGTGAGCCGCGTAATGAATGCCATCACATCCAAGGAGCACAGGCAGGCTGCTGGAAAGTTGCGCAATCTGCTGGCAAAATTTCAGGAGGTGGAATTATTGCTGCGCATCGGCGAATACAAGCGGGGCAATGACAAGGAAACGGACGAGGCAATCGATCGCATAGACGCAATCAATTCATTTCTGCGCCAGGGTTTGACAGAAAGAGACACTTTTGAGGAAACCATTCAAAAGCTACGCCAAACGGTTGGGCTGTGATCGATTCATTTGCAGCCATCGTCTAAGTCACGCCAAATCAATTATTTGGAGTCAGAGGACGGCATGTCTTCATCTGACTATGAATCAATCACACAGGAAGGTGGATGCATATGCGCGTGACAGTGCAATCATTCCTTCACCACAATTTCCCTGGATTCTAACTGCGCATGATTTTGATCTGGCGTCACTTGACTCTTACAGTAATAATCATCATACGACGCAAATGCTTGCACATACGAGTCAAATACTGCATCGTACTTGGACGTATTCCCCAAATCTATTGGGGGCTCCCAGAAAATAAATTTGTCTAGCAAAATGCGCTGTGCTGCCTCGTTGCCCTTGCAGGCATAGATTGACCAGGCAAGCATGCAAGCTATGTGCGAACTTTCGCCATTCACTATGGGATATTTCTCTATAATATTTCCCAGAGTTTTAGCCAACTTTGTCTGGGCCTCCCGATTTCCCCTGCAGGCCCTTATGGTCCAATGAAGGTCATCGACAACTTCCATAGGGATAACTTTCCCAATGATAGTATCTTGCTTTGTATCGTATTGATGCAAATCTACCTATAGAATAAACGCTTCCACCACACTTTGGATGGCCTTCCCGTCGCGCAGAGAATTGCACATGTCTGGCACAAGGTGCCGATACTCATTGACAGTAGAACGATCCCAGTATCCCAATTCCATTTTTTGAATGAATTTTTTGGCCGAAATGCGATCATCCTGGCACCAAAGAGAGTGAAGAAAATAAAATGGAGAACCAAATCCCAGCTTCCATCCGGGCTTCACATGGCCAATGATCCCAAGTGAGAGAACAAGCAGGATTGTCAGAGGCAGCAAAGCAACATACAGGGTCCCAACGATGCACGTGAACGAACGGGCCGTCACAATGGCCGCCTTTTCGCCCGTGGAGTATGTGAAAATTTCCCTCAGAAGAGACGATGATGCTACAGCGCTCACCACGCCAGGAAAGCAACAGGCGCACAATAATCAAGTTCAAAATGCTTTTCAATGAAAATTCAAGGCACTGCGGCCAGGATCCGTTATTAAAAAACCGTTTGCCGGCAAAGGTTTGCTTTCGGCGCAATTTTATCATTTTTCCTAAACGGTTGCCAGACTGCTCCCGAGCTGGACGCGGTATTCTTCCGTGGAACGGGCGCGGATGGCGACGGACCTTTCCCATAGCCAGCTGTTGGCCAGCTGGCGGACTACAATTCTGCAAACGTGGTGCCAGAGGGCGGATTTGAACCGCCGGCCAAAGGCTTATGAGTCCTCTGCTCTACCACTGAGCTACTCTGGCATGCCATCCCCGTCTAGTGGCCGCATGGCATGCGGCAAGCTATTTTCCTGGATAAAATTCATCTACTCCAGTCAGCACAGCACCCAGGACACGCACCGCACGGCAAAGCAGAACAGTAAAGGGTCAATGCCCCTATTCGGTTGTGGTCTACACCGATTCCTGGACCAGGTCTGTCCCGTTGGCTGGTACGCACAACGCTCGCACGAAATCAAAGCAACGGTGAACGGTTCGGCACTTAGTCCTTAGGCAATAAACCAGGACAAAAATTGGAAAAATGGCAAACACAACAACGGTCCGATGGAAATAGGCATAGAGGCCGCAAAACACTCCGCCTGTCACCGCAACGAACAGTCCCAGCGGAGAAATCTGCTGCTGCTGCCCCACGAGTGCGGCCCAATCCTCCGCCAATGCTTTGCGTAGACCAGTCAGGCATTCCATCGACCAGGTGCTAGAACCCATCCGTGCCATCCGCAAGCTATCCTGCCATTTTTTGCAAAAATGCGACAAAGGGTGGAAAGTCGCATGCAGGACAGTTTCTAGATGGCACCATCGCCAAACTTTCAATCAATATTGCTATGCAGGGCAATGGGTTGATGATCTTTTTGTAAAAAACATTGCCCATCCGGCGACCACTGCCATGGTTTGCCAGTGGGATTGGCATTGGTGGCGGGTGGCAGCGGTTTTCTCGGCTCCCATCTCTGCGCTGCCCTCGTGCGGTCCGGCCAGGAAGTTCTCTGCATCGACAATCATTGCACGGGGTGTCGGGAAAATATTCGTGCACTGTTGCCGCTGGCAAATTTTTCCTACCGCGAGCAAAACGTTGCATTGCCATTTTCGGTGGATGGAAAAATTGATCAAATTTATAACCTCGCCTGTCCAGCTTCACCGGCAACCTACGGCGGCAAAAATGCCATTTTTACAACAAAAACCTGCGTACTGGGAGCCATCCACCTGCTTGACCTGGCCAAGGTTCATGGTGCTACGATTTTACAAGCGTCCACATCCGAGGTCTACGGCGATCCAACTGTCCACCCGCAGTCCGAATCTTACCGGGGCAATGTGAACTGCATCGGTGTGCGGGCCTGCTATGACGAGGGAAAGCGCTGTGCCGAAAGTTTATTTTTTGACTACCACCGCAGCGAAGGTGTGGATATCCGGGTGGTACGTATTTTCAATACCTATGGGCCCAATATGGTCATGAACGATGGCCGCGTGGTGAGCAATTTTATCTGCCAAGCTTTGCTGGGAAAAGATGTTACGGTGTTTGGCGACGGTGCACAAACCCGTTCATTCTGCTATGTCGACGACTGCATTGACTGCATGCGGGCTGCAATGGCTTCCGGCCCAAATTTTACGGGTCCTGTCAACTGTGGCAATCCGGTGGAGATTTCGATCGGCGAACTGGCACGCATGGTTGTGGCCAAGACCGAATCACCCTCCCGCATCGTGTTTTGCCAACTTCCAGCCGACGATCCGTTCCGCCGCTGCCCCGACATTTCGCTGGCACGGCAGCGGCTGGGATGGAGCCCGCGCATTTCCCTAAAAAATGGCTTGGACAGAACAATTGCCTACTTTCGTGCAAAATTATTTCCAAATCGTGCAGGACGGGTTGAACCATGACGATGGCTGTTCAGGGCAATCCTTTGGATCAGTGTCCGGATGGTGAAAATTGGTTCGGGATGCAGGGGTTTGGAACTGGGCAGCGGGCCGTGCCAGGGGACGCATCCGTGGGACGCTTCCCCACGCGGACGGTGGCCATCGGACCAATGGCAATCGGAGGAGGACGGCCCAGGCTGCTACAGTCCATGGTCAACGTTTCACCCGGGGAAAAAGATCGCTTTTTGCGGGCCGTGGACCGGCTTTTGGCCGTTGATTGCCGATTGATCCGCCTTGC
Source organism: Puniceicoccales bacterium (assembly GCA_031275345.1). Taxonomy (GTDB): domain Bacteria; phylum Verrucomicrobiota; class Verrucomicrobiia; order Opitutales; family JAIRLM01; genus JAISOW01. The sequence goes on along the minus strand of JAISOW010000001.1, from coordinate 97,429 downwards.
CCTGGCCAATCGGCGAGACTTGTCCAACTTTCTTTCCCTGCTTCGGTTTTTGCCGCGGGACGGTGTTGCCTACGTGGCAGACCTGCACTTTGGGTCCGAATTGGCACTGGCAGCGCTGGATGTGTGCGAAAAGGTGCGCATCAATCCCGGCAATTTTGGCATTTTCCGCACCAGACCGTGGCGGGAGTACGACAATGCCAGCTTTGCCAAGGAGCGGGAATTGGTGGCGGGCCAGGCAAGGACATTTTTTCAAAAAGCGGCCAAGATGAACCGTGCCGTGCGCATTGGCTGCAATGGTGGCTCCATTGCCGGACGCATGCGCTGGCGCCACGGCGATTCCGCCCTACTGGCGTCGATGGAGGAAATGGTGGCATGGGCACGGGAAGTAGGCATGGAAAATTTGGTCATTTCCCTAAAAGCAAGCGATTGCCGGCGAACGGTGGAATGGAACCGGATGGCGGTGCGGCGGATGGCAGAATTTGGCTGGGACTATCCGCTGCATCTTGGGGTGACCGAAGCCGGATGCGGTGTGGCCGGATTGGTACGGGGAGCCATTGGCATCGGAACATTGGTCTCGGCGGGCATGGGAGATACGCTGCGCCTGTCCCTGGCTGAAGCACCGGAGCGTGAGGTTGAGTTTTGCCGCACGCTTCTCGCATTTTTGGATCGCTATCCATTTCCACCGGTAGAGTTTGGAAAAAAATCCGTTGCCATCGTCGATGGATGCGCCGACCTGTGCATAGATCCCTGTGCCTCCGATCGGGATATGGCCCTGCTTGGCATTGTGCACCGCATTCTTTCCGCTCCACAGCTGCGCACGGTGGCCATTGGCCGCGGCCGATGCGAAGAATGGCGGCGTGAGGTGGTGGAATGGACTTTGCAGTGCTGCGGCTGGGGAAATTTCCGCACGGAAATCATTGCCTGTCCGACCTGTGGAAGAACCACCTACGATGTGGCAGCTGCGGCGGATGCCGTGCGTGTCAGATTGGGAAATTTGCCCAACGTGCGCATCGCCGTCATGGGCTGCGTTGTAAATGGAGTGGGGGAAATGGGGGATGCGGACTACGGCTACATCGGCTGCGGAAAAGGAAGGGTCAATTTGTACCGCAAAGGAATTTGCCTGCTTCGCTCCGTGCCGGAAAAAAATGCCATCGACGTCCTGGAGGAATGGATCTACTCTGACGGAAAAGTTTGTGGCCGACTCTGAGATCCCATCCGTTCCGCACAATCCCGCGGCAGCTGTTCCAAAAAATGTGTGCACCGTCTGCGGCCACATCCGTGCGGCCGGCGGGCGGGCATTGTTGGTCGGTGGCTGTGTGCGGGACCTGCTGCTGGGCCGCCCACCGAAGGAATGGGACATTGAGGTGTTTGGCCTCGATGCTGAGCAGGTGGAACGGCTCTTTGTCGGCCAGATCGATTTTGTGGGAAAGTCTTTTGGCATCTACCACTTCCGCCATCTGCCAATTGATCTCGGTCTACCCCGCCGGGAACGGTGCCATGGCGTGGGCCACCGGGACTTTGCCGTTGCCGTCGACCCACGGCTTTCCCCATTGGAAGCTGCCAAGCGCCGTGATTTTACGATCAATGCCATCTACCTGGATCCATTGGGCGGAGAGTTGCTGGATCCGGTCGGTGGACTGGACGACCTTAAAAAAAAGTGCCTGCGTGCGGTGTCGGAGCAATTTTCCGAGGATGCGCTTCGTGTTCTTCGAGCCATGCAATTCATTGCCCGCCTAAATTTTGACTGCGACGAAGACACTTTGAAAAAATGCCGGGCACTGACGGCTGACAATCTTTCGCCCGAGCGCGTTTTTTGCGAATTTCGCAAACTAATTCTTCACGGCAGGGCCATTGGCCATGGGTTGCAATTTTTGTACCGCTGCCACTGGCTGCGCTTTTTTCCAGAATTGGAAAGTTTGTGCCATTGCCCCCAAAATGCCACGTTCCATCCGGAAGGAAATGTTTGGGAGCACGTCAAGGCGGCGATGGACGTGTTTGCCTCCATTCGCTCTGGCATGGTTGAAAATGATGCGCTGGTCGTTGGCCTTGCCGTCCTCTGCCATGACCTTGGGAAACCTTGCTGCACGATATGGGATGGCACGGGCCAGCCGCGGGCGCGGGGCCACGAAATGGCAGGGATGGCACCGGCCATTGCGCTGTTGAACCGGCTGCGGGTGCCGCGGAAAATGGTGAAAGAAATTTTGCCACTGGTTACATGGCACATGGTTCCAAGAACTTTTGCCGACCGTCGGCTGGGCTGTGCCGCCGTGCGCCGGCTGGCGTGGAACGTCGGCCGCATTGATCGTCTGTTGCTGGTGGCCCACTGCGATGCCTGGGGCCGGCCACCGGCCATTCCCGACTGCACGGGGGAGGAGCGGCTGCGCAAACTTGCCGAAGAAGAGGGAGTGCTCGCCAACCCTCCTCAACCGCTGGTCCGTGGCCGCGACCTGGCCCAAAAATTTTCTCTGGCTCCTTCCCCTACCATGGGTAAGATTTTGGCGCTCCTTTTCGAAGATCAGCTGGGTGGAAAGTTTTCTTCGCGGGAGGACGGACTGTGTCGGGCGGCGGAGGTAATTCATGCGCTGGATTCTCCTTGACGCGCTCAACATCATCCACGGCTGTTCCCTGTTTTGTGACCTGTTGCCGGACAAACATTTGGCAGCCGGTGAGCGGCTATTGGATCTGTCAATGCCCCTGGTGCAGGGCGGGGCTTGCCAGTTGATCGTTGTCTTTGACGGTGGCGCAGCCGGGCCAGTGGCCAGCGTCATTGCTGTCCATCCACTTCTGCTGGTGGCCCATACACCAAAAAATCAATCGGCCGACGAGTTCATCGTAGCGGCGGTACGCCGCATCCGGCGGCTGAGAAATTCTCCATCCATTGCCGTTGTAAGCGATGACGGCGCGATTGGCGCTGCGGTGCGGGCACTGGGCTGTGACGTCCTATCCGTTGCCCTATTTGCAAAAAAATTGCGGTCCTACGGCCAGCGGCAAGGGGAACGGCTAGGGCAGCTGCGGCGGCTGGTGGAAAAGAAATTGCCCACAGTCGGTGACCTCATCGACTAGGCATTTTCCCCATTCTCCATGCGCAATGTGCCGTGGATTATTTGCATTTTCATTGCAATTCGCGGCTGGACCCATTGCCATTGTGCCATGTTTGAAGTTTCTGGGCTCACGCTTCGCCTTGGGCCCAGGACACTCTTCGAATCGATAAATTTTTCCATCCCAGATGGGGCGAAGGTTGGCGTGGTTGGACCAAACGGCGCCGGCAAAACGACACTTTTTCGGCTTTTAACGGGGGAAATGGCGGCGGACGGCGGTGAAATTTTTGCCCGTAAAAATGCGCGCATCGTGCAGATACGGCAGGAATTGGACGGTTTGGAGCGGCCCTTGCTGGATTTTGTGCTCGCAGCGGATGGGCAATTGATGGCATTGCGTCGAAGGGCGGAACACGATGCCGAAGGACTGGCCGACGTCTACGCTGCCATGGAGGAGATCGGTGGATTTTCCGCCGAAGCACGGGCCGCGGCCTTGCTGACCGGTCTTGGCTTTTCCCAGAGCGAATTGAAAATTCCTGTGCAAAATTTTTCCGGTGGCTGGCAGGTGCGGGCTGCCCTAGCATCGACACTTTTTGTACCATCCGATTGCCTGCTGCTCGACGAGCCAACCAACCACCTCGACCTGGAAACGAATCTGTGGCTGGAAAATTTTTTAAAAAAAACGGCAAAAACCTTGCTGCTAATTTCCCATGAAAAGAATTTGTTGAACAACATCTGCACCCAAATTTTGCACGTTGCGGATGGCGATGTGCGTCTCTACGCAGGAAACTATGCCACATTTCGCAAAACGGTGGCCGAACTTCGCCTCGCCAGGGAGCGGGAAAGGGAGGCGAGCGAACAGAGGCGGGAGCATTTGCAGTCCTATGTGGATCGCTTTCGGGCCAGGGCAAGCAAGGCATCCCAGGCGCAGAGTCGGCTCAAAATGCTGGAAAAATTAAAAAAAATTCCACCACCACCGCCGGACTATGCCGTAAAATTTTTCTTTCCAGAGCCATTCCCCGATGTTGACCGCCGATTGGTCACCGTGGCAGGCGCCACCCTTGGCTACGGCGACAAAATCGTGCTGCGGGGCGTCAATTTTTCCGTCGATTGCGGAGACCGCATTGCGCTTCTCGGAGTAAATGGCAATGGAAAGTCCACCCTCGCCCGGGCCGTCGCAGGGCAACTTGCGCCACTTGCCGGCACCGTTGCTGCCGGACGGCGTGTCAAAATTGGCTATTTTTCTCAGCAGCAGAGCGAAGAGTTGGAACTGTCATCCACTGCGCTGCAGCTTTTCCAAAAAAAGACGGGACAGTTGAATGAGAAGGAAAGTCGGGCCCAGCTTGCCAGATTTGGCCTTGGACAGGGACGGGCCATGACCCAGGTTCGGGACCTCTCCGGCGGGGAAAAAGCGCGGCTTGTCCTGGCGTTGATCCTGTGTGATCGGCCACACCTGCTGATTTTAGACGAACCAACCAACCATCTCGACGTCGAGGCGAGGGAGGCGCTCTGCGAAGCGATTGGCAAATTTCGCGGTGCCGTCGTCCTCGTCACCCACGACTTCGCCACGCTCAGGGCATCCACCACCCAATTCTACGCCATCGCCGATGGTCACTGCGAACGATTCCGCGGGACCCTCGATGACTATCGCCGACTGCTGCTGAATGTTCGCGGTGGCTAGGCTCTGCCGCCATTAAAGCGTCTGGGACAGGCAGGCGGCCAACAATGACGAGCGCCAAGGAAGTTTACCTTTACTTTTGCGGAATATTGCTTTTAGAGTCGGGCAATGAATTTGTTGAGCAGTTCTTTCATAGCCGGTTGGACGGGACAGAAACAAACACCAATTGATGCATCCATGGCCAGGGAAGGTACGGCTGGTATGGCCTCTACCACAGGAGTTAACGTGCTGGGCAGTACAAAGACAAAAAGTTGCGGTGCAGCTGAACAGATCACATATGTCATAGGAAATGTGCTATTTTGGATTTGCTGCATAGCGACGCTTGGCCTTGCCTGGTGGCTGGTTCGCGGTGGCACAAATGATGGAAATGACTGTATTAGCCAATCCGATGAGGATTTTTTGGACAAGGTTCTGCTAATTGACGCTGGAGGTATTGCCATCCAAGTCGACAGCACACCATTGGAATGCCAGCAAAATACCTGTGACTGCGTGAACCACTGCACAACGGAAGACACTCGGACACGATCAGTGATGGATCGACTGATTGGAATAGCCAAAAAAAACCCGGATATGGTTCATCAAAGGCTTGTTAATACCAATAAGCAGCTAATTTTGCATTGCGCCATGCAGAGTCTGGACGATAGTGTGCAGCAAAAAATTTTTCTACTGGTGGACACTTTAGCCAAAACTAGCATAGACCGTGCGTTCGATCTTTTGGAAATGCGGGATAGTGAGGGCCAAACTCTTATGGCCAAAGCTCTCATATACCCCAATGATTGTGAGAAATGTTGTTGGCTGGGATTGGTGCAAAAGTTGATCGAAACAGGTGGTGATCAAAGAGCACATGATGTGCTGTTTGATGCGAAAAATTCAACAGACAACGCACTGTGCACCATGTTACTCCGCAGCCAAAGTGTGAAGAACACGATGATGAGCATGCTAAAATTGCTGTCAGCCTTTCCGCTAAAGGATGTCGCTTGCATAGGCCGACTGCTTGATCTGTTGGAGCTACGCCCCGGTCACTGTTACTACCACCTTGTTTATCATGCAACCATTTTGCATTGCATCATTTGGGACGTTAGCAATCAAGACGCAAACGACCCCACCGTGAAGGTTAATGAAGACATTTTTTTTCAAATTGTATCAAAGTTACTAGACGACCTTGCGCGAGCAGTGAATACCTATGGAGACGAAGGCACTCGTGAACGCTATAATGACTTTATTGCTAGGACGGATAATATGAATCACACCATTAATGACCTGCTTACAATACAAGCACCCGAAAAAAAGAATGGAAACTGATCTGGTTGTATGGGACACCCAATCACAGCCCATGTCATATTGCGGTCTTCGGTAAAAAAATTTGGCGCAATTATTACGACCCTGTCTGTCGCTAAATGTTCATTGGCAGCATATTTGGGTTTTAATTTTCCGGTTCGCCGAATTGTCCAGGGCGAATGCGGGCCATGCGCTCGGCGATCAACTTTTCGGCACCGGATGGTTTGGGAAAGTAGAATCGTTTCGGGTCCAGCATATGGGGCTGGTCTGTCACATTTTCTCCAAAATCGTGGGCGTAGTGATAGGTCTCCGTACCCAGCTTGCGAGCCACAATTTTTGGCTGGTTGCGCAGGTAGGGAGGAACCGGCTGGACGGGATGGTTCGCAATTTCCTCCCGGGCGCTGCAAAAGGCAAGGTAGGCGCTGTTGCTTTTGGATGCCGTGGCCATGAATGTGGTGGCATGGCCGAGGTTGATGCCACATTCCGGCAGCCCAACCCGTTCGCAGGCATCGAAGCAGGCATTGGCGATTGGCAGTGCGTGGGGATCTGCCAGACCAACGTCTTCCGATGCAAAGATTACCAGCCGACGGGCAATGAAGCGGGGATCTTCGCCGCCTGCCAGCATCTTGGCCAGCCAATAGAGGGCCGCATCCGGGTCGCAGCCGCGCATGCTCTTGATATAGGCGGAAATGGTGGCATGGTGCTCTCCTTCGTCCCGATCATAGCGCACGTTGCGCTCCTTGCCAAACCGTTCCCAGCGGGCCATGTCCACGTGGCTGCCCATGGGAACGCTGCCAACCAATGTTTCCAAATTATTCAATGCCCGGCGCAGGTCACCATCACAGGTCTGGGCAATGGCGGCAAAAACGGACTTTTCCAGGGTGCATTGCAGATTTCCAAGGCCCAGCTCCCGGTCGGTAAGTGCCTTTTGCAGGTAGGCGACGATGGCATCCTCGGACAGCGGTTCCAGCTGGAATAGATGGCAGCGGCTGAGCAGCGGTGCAATGACATAGATTCCAGGTGTATGGGTTGTCGCTCCGATCAAGCGGATGGTGCCTCGCTCCACGTCCGGCAACAGGGCATCCTGCTGGGCGCGATTGAATCGGTGAATTTCATCGATGAACAGGATGGGTGGTTCTTTTTTTCGGCGGGCATCTTGTAAAACGGTGCGTAGCTCCGCCAAATTGGAAAGCACGGCATTGAGACGGACAAAGCTGCCACCGGTTTCGCTGGCAATGACCTCGGCAAGGGATGTTTTTCCGCAGCCGGGTGGGCCAAATAGGATGATGTTGCCAAAGGAATTTTGTCGAATCAGGTTGGGCAAAAGACAGTTTTCTCCCAAAATGTGCCGCTGGCCCACGATCTCGGCCAACCGGCGCGGACGCAGGCGGATGGCAAGCGGGGCGCGAACGGACGATTCCCCTTCCCCCTGGGCAAAAAGTTCCTGCTGCTCCGTGCCCATCGTCCGTAAGATTGGAGAAAATTTTCCCAGTTGCCAGAAAATCTAGGTGCTAGAAAATCCGAAAAAAACCGCAAGCAATCGACCGTTTGGTAGGGTTCCATCGGTCAAAATCTCCTATCTGCGGAAATTCTCTCGCAGCCACACTGGACGCGTGGAGCCGGATGTCGGGATCGAACCGACGACCTTCCGCTTACAAGGCGGGTGCTCTACCGGCTGAGCTAATCCGGCCATCCTGGTACCTGGCCGGGGACTCGAACCCCGAACCAATTGATTAAGAGTCAACTGCTCTACCAATTGAGCTAGCCAGGCAACGGAGCTCGTTTTGCGATTCCAAGACCGGACTGCAAGCCATTTTTTTTAACATCATTTCCTCTTGGGCCGCATTGTGCCACTTGCGTGTTTTACCAGGGCTGCGGTACAGATCTTGGTGGATGGGAAATATATTCGCGAATATGGAATTTTGTATAGATCGGCCATCGGAACTTGGAAAAGTTCAAAATCATCTCCGTCGTATCGTATTTTGGAATAGTTGTTTTTTATTTAAATGCCATGGATCGTCCGAGCTTTGCATTGGCACCCGGTTTTTCCCGTATTTTACAATTTAAAAATTGTCGTGCAGAGATTCTTCTTGCTAAATAGAAAAAGCTTAATTAGCCGCAAAACTATGGTAAGCCCTACTTTAACGGTCGGACAGGTTAAAGAGCAATTGGCTGAATGCTTTCAGCGCGCAAGCGAGGAAAACGATTTCGTGACTAAGCTAATTCTTTGCAAAAATTCCTACGACCGAATGCAACTTCTTTTTCGCAGAAAAGGGGGCATTCCTTGTAAGGCCTTGTTGCTGGCTTCTCCGATTCTGTTGCCGGCCATGGTATTTTGCAAGATAATCTTCGGTGATTATATTAAACCCATCGCCCCGGCCATTTGCCTATTGCTTGGTGACAAAACCTGCGGCAGAAGGAGTGCCAAGGAGAATTCTTTGCGTCGCATTAGGAACGATGCGGCAAGCGAAAATCCGCAAAAAAAATCGGCCGCGTTGCAAGAGATGTTGAAAATACTAATGGGTCTGGCCAAGGCAGGAGATGCAAAGAGTTTGCTGCTAGTCTCTCAAACAACGGACCGCGATGCGAAAATTGTATTGAATATGGCTTTGAAGTCGCAGGATCCTTTCATACAGGAGTTAGTGTTGCAATTTTTGCAAATTTTAGCGTCAAACGAACAGTTATACAAGGACAATCCGATCGAAATTGCGGCGTTCCTGACGCACCAGCAACCGCTCTATCTTTTTTATGGCCCTGCGGTGACTGTCGTGCAGCATGGCACCGAATCCATGAAAGAGGCAATTTTTGCATCTTTGCGCCTGCTATTTGAGCACAATCCGACTGTTTTCGCGGCAACATTCCAACCACAAATATATGGAATACGCAACTCCTGGGCATGTATGGTTGCTCTAGTTGGTAGGATGGCCGAGCGAAAAAAACTGCTTGAGTTTTTGAAGCAACTGTACAAGCACAATGCAGATTCATTCGTAGAAGCGATATGCTGTGAGAGCTTGCGCGGAGCTAGTTTGATAGCGTGGCTTGTGGTGCTTGCCAATGCTGACACAAGGGGAGATGCACTTGAGGTTTTGGAGCTATTATCCAAGTCCAATCTGGATCTCTTTGCGAATGTAATGCTACGCTGCATTAGTATGACTAGGACGAATTTGGCGATGGAGCTTGTGTTGTCCGGCGACCAGGTCGTGCTCAAGACATTATTGAAGTGGCTACAATTGCTGCAGAATGAGGGTCATCAGAACACCTTGATTGAAATTTTGGAGGAAAAGTCTGTCGTTTTTGAAAGATTAATTCCGTTGTTGTGCGTCCGTTTTCAATGCGAAGATCCATCGCTTGCAGATTTCTGCAATGAAGAGGAGGATCAGGTAGAACCAGAACAGGAAGCGCAGCTAGAACCGAAGATTGAAAATTCCGTCCCAGATGGGCAACTGTTTCGGCTGTTGAAGGCGGTGCTTGATCTTCTTTGTCTTGTCGGACGAGAAGCTGAGGACGAGGCTGTATCTGGGCTCGGTTTTGCACTGCTACCGGGCGAGGAAAAAAAGGTTGACGAACGTGTGTGGTATAGTTTTCAGCGTAGATTGTCCCGCCCAAAGACAAACCCACCCAGGCAAATCGGGTTTGTAGCGCTGGTAAACGCATACTGCAGGAGCGCGAAAATTCCGCACATAGCCGACGATGGGGCCGAGATGGGTGAAGATAATGGAGAAGAATTGCAAAAAGTAGTAGACCACAGACGTGAGATGGAGCAACTTGTCGAAAATTTGATTGAAATTCTTTTCGTAATTGCAATGCACGATGATAGAGGGGTTCTCGTGGACATACTGCGCCATGATATTTCTGCCACCTGTCGCATGCTGATGCTTGCGGTGTCCAATAATAAAAGCGACGGAAAAGAAATACAACGCGTAATTGCCATTTTGCAACACTTAGCCAAGGCAGATCCGAATCTTCTTCTAGAAATACTTCGCTTTTGGATAGGTTGCGACACCCTGCCACAACTTTTGGCAATGTGCGGTACGACCGCTGACAGAGGGGCTTTGCTGGAGATTTTGCAGTCACTGGCTCAAGGAATCGAAGCAGAAAACTTGGACGTTGCCGCAGAAATCTTGCTGGGATCATCGGGATTCGGTATAAACTTACTGGAGTACTATAGGCATCACGACGAAGGCGATGACCATAAATTTGTTCCAATTCTGGAGCAATTCATCGCTGATAACGGCATAGTTCTCGCCCAAAACCCGGATCAGGACTTGCAAAATAATTGACAGAGCAGATGCGTCCTGGGCGCCATTCATCGCTATGGAACTCCAATCTCGCCGCAATGGGAGATCTGCGGTGCCGTCGAGCGATTTTTTGGCCAAGCCGAAGTGTTGCGCCGCGTTGCCATCCGCTACGAAAAAGTTGTCCCCTTTCCAAAGCGATGTAGTGACGGTCGCCGCCATCATTATTTCGTCTAAACTTTAGGGGCACAGCCTAGGACGTACCCACCATGAGGATCAGAGCCATGTTGTGAAGATTGAACAGTCCGTGAATCACCATGGGGGGCCAGATGCTACCTTCTCGCTCATAGACATGGCCCAGGGTCAGACTAAGCAGGAGCAAGGGGAGGAATGCGGCCAAATTGGCATGCAACAGGGCAAACGCCAGCGCAGTTGTCCAGTTTGACAGGCTTGCTCCGCATGCCGATCGCAAAAAACGATGGATGCCTCCCCTAAAAAAAAGTTCTTCCACGGCTGGAGCCAACACGGTCGCCGCCGCCAGCGCTGCGCAGCAAAACCACGGAGACGAATTTTTTTGCAAAGCCAGAACGAATTCCTGGGATTCTAGCACAAGTGGCATGCCAAGCCGGCACAGTCCCTGCAAAGCCAGCGACCAGCCGACAGCGGCCAGGAAAAGAATTGGAGTCAGGCGGAGGTAGGATGTCAGAGAATTGGCCAGCACAGTTCTCCATGGCAGCGATCTTGGGGATAGGCCGGAGCTGAAGTGCAGGCCAGGCCAGCGCCAGGCTATTGACAGGCAGCAGCCCAATGACAAGGCTGGCAAAAAAAATGACAACTGTCCGATGGGCAGCATGGCATCCAGTACGATGGGTAGGACAAGCAGCGCCGTGAAGCAGGCGCCAAAAAAAAGAAAAAATTTCTTCCGCGCAATGGGCCAGCTGGGGTCAGGTCCAGGCTGCGGCCGCCTTCGGCCGCGCATCAGGAGAAAAAATCCCAGCAACAGCTGTGGCCCTGTGATGCAGAGCGGAATAGTAGAACTTCGCACCGCGCCGCTTCTAGGGAAAAATCGGCAATCTGGGAAGATTTTTTCATTCCATTTCCAAACAAATGTCCCGATGCACCGTGCCATCGCTGGCCGTCAAAACGTGCAGTTCCTTTTTTCGCACCACGATGCGCTGGCCCAGCACCACGCCATTTTCGTCGGCGATTGACACTTTTCCGGAAAGCACCATAAGCCCTTCGCGGGGGAATAGCTCCATCCATTCCGCCTCCATGCACCGTCCCGATTCCTCGCAGCGCACGTGGCCGTCGCCGATGATGCGGCGGATGGCTTCGTCCATTGCAGTTTTGTCGAGCATGGCCACCGGCCGTTCAAATGCCGTCTCCACCACCAGTCGATCACAGCTGAGCAGCAGGTCACTTGCTTGGACCACAACATTTTGGGAAAATTCCAAAACGAACCCATCGTCGGATCCGGTGATTTGTAAAGATTCGGCCGTGATGGCCGTAAAGCCGCCGTCGCCGCGTTCTCCGTCCGGTGCCAGTGACTTTGCCAGGTTGGTTTCAAAAAATACCTGCACATTGTTTTCTAAAACAACGCTGCGGTCCGCTCCAAAGAACATCCAACTGCCGCCGACGGCGGTGAAAAGATGGCCCACCACATGGATAAAGTTTTCACCGACAATGCAATTTTTATCCCTGGAAAATTCGGCCTGCGGACTGCTAAGGGTCAGAAATGCAGAATTTTCCAAAAAATCGAAGAGTCGGACCCGGATGTCACGAATCGAAATGCACCCGGACTCCCTATCAACGGTGGCATCGCCGCCGCCGACATCCCATGTCCGCCGGCCGGTTGCATCGAAGAATGGCACGAAAAAATCGTCCACCGGCACGGTGGCACGGCCAAGCGCTGGAACAATGCTCCACCCGCTCAGCACCATGGCCAGCATCCATCGGCAAATAATGGCCCCACTCCTACGCAACGGATGGCGGAAAAAACCTCTCCAAGCCAAAAGAAATGGTTGGCCGCGGAATTTGGCCATGCTCACCTTGTGTCGCTTGGGTTGATTTTTGCTACGTTGTCGTTGTTTTCTTTGTTTTATTGACGTCAGTGCTCGGGATTTGATTGATTCCATTGAAAAGTTCCGGTGAACTAGCTTGTAGTGTGCTATTATCTTCGACGTCATCGTGCAGGCTTTCCTCTGTCGTCGGCGCACCACCCTGATCCGAATCCTTGTTAAGGGCCGCCTTTCCTGCATTTTGCATCATGTACAAAATTCCAAGACCTGCCCCAAATGTCACGGTCAGGCACAGCATAAGAATTGGCACACCAATCGGTGGAGCGACAATCGCAATAACAAAAGCCGCTAATGAAAAAAAGTGAAATGCCAGGCAGATGCCGAGCAGGGCACAAAATTTCAGCTGCTGAGACTTGGTGACCTTGCCCGTGTCCGTCCCACTGGGAGGAGAGGTTGCTTCCTTGGATGATTTTTCATCCACCACGTCCAGCGAAAGTAGGGCATCGAATCCCACCTTTAGGGTAGCGACCTCATCTTTGATGTTCTGCAACATGCGGTGTCATTTTGCTGGCGATGGGTGCACCTGCAAGCCAAAACGCATGACATCTGTCCGCCGCAATTTTCCCAATCGGCATGGCCGGCCATGGTAGGATGGAAGTTATGAAAAAATCCCTTGACTTGCCTTTGCCGACTTCCAGAGGTGGGAGCGTACCACTTTTGTTTCATGCAGCAGTTTGCGGACCAATGTTTGGACCTTGTTCAGCTCATCCTGGGCCAACGGGTAAGTTTTTTGGAAAAGGTTCCCGGCGGAGAAGCGTGGGAGGACGGTGCCGTGGCCGGCGCCTTGACGGCCTACATTGCCCAAGGGAAGCCTCAGGGCAGCGTGGGAGAGAGTTTTATGGAGTTTGCAGCCCAGCGCATCGGCTCCCAATTTTTCTACGATGGCGCAAATGCCAAAGGCTGTTCCTTGGCGGCCCTTGCCCTTGTGGATCTTGGCCTGAATAGAAGCCGCAATGAAGTCTGGAAGCGGCTCACGCCGGAAATGCAAAATCTCATCCAGGATTGGATGAGGACACCGCTGCCGGATGGAGGTCCGGAACAGAAGATCTACGCCATCGTGCAGGCCGTGGTGGCCGGTGCCATGGGCTTCGTAGAAAAGGATGGCGCCGATGGACTCATGGGAAATTTTTTGGCCAATTCCGGTGGCCAGGGAGAATTTTTGGACACGGCAACGGCCGGAATCGGAGGCCGCTATGACGTTTCGGGGCTGCTCCTGCTCATTCTTTTTCGCGAAGTGTTGCAGCGCCACGCCAACGTGCACATCAGAGAGCGGCGACTGCCATCCCTGCGCACCCGTGTGCAAAAGTATCTGCGGCTTTTGCCGGCCATCGCAACGGCCGATGGAGAAAGCTGGTCCTACGGCCTGCCCCAGGGTCCGCTCGCCACGATCTCCAGCTGTAGCTTGGTAGCATGGGCGTTGGCAGATGGCTGGATTGGTGCGGTGGAACGGCCAGAATATGTCGCCCTATTGGGCCGCCTATTCCGCCATTTTTTTCTCCACCACATCAATCGGGAAGAGGGCTGCATTTCGGGCAATCTTTCCGTGGGAGAATATTTTTCCGTTGTTCGCCAACTATTGATTTGCAGCTACTTCGGCCGTTTGGTGCGGGGCAGCATTGGCCAGACGGATGGGCTCTGCACGGCTTCCAGCGGTGGACGTTTTTTTACCTTTGACCGCACGGCAAGGAAAGAGCAGGGGCTATGGGCATACCGCAGCGCCGTCGATGGATCCGTCTTCCAGTTGCCGCTTGTCGGTGGCAATGGATCGGGTTCCTGTGCCTATCTCGCCTTTCCCCACCGCAGCGGCGTCATCGATGGACCGGTGGCCGGCCATTGCCCGGTCTTTGTCCCATCTCTGTCCTGGGAAGGGGTCGTCACAACGCCGTCATTTTGGGGAAAGGACGTTGCCAGCGGCATGGGCGATGGGCGCGAGTTTCAATTTCGCTACGAGCAGCCAGAACTGACAACGCCGGCGGAGGAAATTGTTCCCGGCATCGCGTCCTGCAGGGTGCAGTGGACCTTCGACGACGGATGGATTCGTTCGGAATTTTTCTACATCCCCCGGCGCACGGTACGGTTGGATCGTTTTTCCTACGCGATTGCGCTGCTAGAAGATGTGGCCGGTGGAATGGCCGCGGACCACGTCGAACTGCGGCCAGAATTGTTGGTCAATGATTTCTACGGCGAGTGGCAACCGCCCAGGGACGTGGCACAGGATCCGCGCATGCGCACGGCCGATGGTCGGCAAATCCGCTGCCTCCTTTGCCTGGAACGGTTGCTGCCCATCCAGTTGCAGCAGGGGCGTAGCTATTGCTTTTCCATCGTGTTGCACCTGGACCGTGTCGCCAACTAGCAAAATGGAGCAACCGATGGGCGACGGGAAGAAGGTACGGGTGCGCTTCGCCCCAAGCCCAACCGGCTATTTTCATATCGGTGGGGCAAGGACGGCGCTGTTCAACTGGCTCTATGCGCGCCATTGCCAGGGAACGTTCATCCTGCGCATCGAAGATACGGACCGTAGCCGTAGTACGGACGAATCTTTGCATACCTTGCTGGATGGTCTGCGCTGGCTCGGCCTCGACTGGGATGAGGGCCCCGAGGCGGGAGGAGCCAGCGGGCCCTACCTGCAAAGCGAACGGGGTGACATCTATGGCCAATATCTGGAGCGGCTCAATGAATCTGGTCGCAGCTATGAACGGGATGGTGCAATTTGGTTCCGCGTCTCCGGCAGGCCGGTCACAATCCAGGACGTCGTCCACGGACCGGTTGTGCGCCTTGAGGAAAAAGATTTTGTCATTGTCCGTTCGGATGGTTCCCCGTCCTTTCACTTTGCCAATGTCGTGGATGATCTGGCCATGGAAATTAGCCACGTCATCCGTGGCGAAGATCACCTGTCCAATGCCAGCAAGCATGTGGAACTGTTCCAGGCATTTGGCGCAATTCCTCCCCAATTTGCCCACATTCCCCTAATTTTAAAAACTTCGGGGCCCGGAAAAATGAGCAAGCGAGAAACGGGCGCATTGGTGGACGAGTACAGAGCCCGCCACTATCTGCCCGAGGCCCTGCGCAACTATCTCTGCCTGCTGGGCTGGTCACCGAAGAATGACCTGGAAATCATGGCCATCGACGACATCATTGACCGCTTTGACCTGGCTGGCATCAACCGCAGCAATGCTCGCTTCGATGAAAAAAAATTGTCCCACATGAACGGGACATATCTGCGCCGACTTTCCAAAAAAAATTTTTTTCTGCTAGCCCATCCAATTTTGGCCGAAAAATTTGGCCCTGCGGCGCTGGCCGACGGGGCATACGTCGCGAAAGTTTTGGAAATTTGCCAGGAAAAGGTGCGCAGTTTAGAGGAACTGCCAGCGTTCTGTGCCCATTTTTTCCAAAAAAATCCGGAACTGGACGCCGCACTTTGGGAAAAATTTTTCCGTGAATCGGCCGCATGTTTGGAAGAATTTCTATCCGCCATTGAAATGGCAAAAGATTTTACGGCAGATGATCTAGAAGATCTGCTGCACCATTTGGCAGCCGCAGGCGGAAGGACGGCAAGGGACTACATCCATCCCATCCGCTTTGCCTGTTCCGGCCAGCTGGTTGGTCCAAGTTTCTACGCCATGCTGGCAACGCTAGGTGCTGGTCGCGTGCGGGATAGATTGCGTCGCTTTCTGGACCGATGCCGTCAATAGGCCGTCATCGGCAGAATGGGACAGCGGAAGCGTGCGGCGGAAGCCATGCGGAGCCACCAGGCTGTGGCAGAAAATTTTGCGTAATCAAGATCTCCCCAGCATTTCCAAAGCAAAGAAAAACCACAACTGGACCACAACGGGGATTGCGCAAAATTTTCCAACGGCCAACCCCTGGTGCGAGCGAAGGGACTCGAACCCTCGGCATCCACCTTGGCAAGGTGGCGCTCTACCAACTGAGCTACACTCGCAGCAACCGCCAAGCTGGGAATTGCCCCTGTATCTGTCAAGTGTGCTGCAAAAAAAAATTTTGCCATCGGGATGGGACGGCTGCGCCCACTGGCAACGGCAAAAATTTTTGCGAGAATATCCGGCACGGACCAATGGGGCAAATCGCGCACCGTCCAATCCCTGCGGCGCCTAGGGCGTTGACCTTGGCCAACCGGCTAGGATCGCAGGGGAAGCTGTGGATAGGTCGGTCCCAAAATTCGATCACCAAAATGGCGAAGCAGTTCGTTAAAGCTGGCAAAAACTACGCCATAGCCGAGGAACCAGGCGGCGCCGTAGAGTATCCATTGGCAGGTGCATTGCAGACCAACGAATCCCATGGCTGGCCAAATCATGGGCCACCAGAAACGGCGGATGTAGTGATCCAGAGAAAGAATGTGCAGGCAGTCGGGGACCCACTCCCGCTGAAAATAGAGCAGAAGACAGGTCAAAAAGAGCGGCAATGTCAGAGCGACGGCCAGAGGCATGAAAAAAATCCAATGCAGACGAACATGGCCAAGACTTCCAAAGCATAGCGTCCAAACGGTTAAATTTGCCAGTAGCCCGGCGAATAGCAGGTGACAAACAATGAAGCAAATGAGGCGCAGACCATCGACCAACAGCGAAAGCGGCCTGTCCCACTCCGGCAATTGCACACCGCCATCGGATGCATAGTGCGGATCCTTGGCAAAGCGGTAGAGGTACCCAAAGGCTAGAATGTTTACCACCGGAAGGAACATCAGCAGCGTGCCAATGGCAATTTTCGACCAAAGCCGGCCATCGCTGAAGCGTGGAAATAAAACATTCCGCATGGAAAGAAATTGGAAAAATGATGCACAGCTGGCAATACTTTTGCGGTCCGCACGCCTCAAAATTTGCAAAAGAGACTTTGCCGATTGCCAACGGACCCGGCCGGAACCACGGCGTGTGCTTCAAATTTCTTCCATCCAGCACAGTTGGAGCCCTTGACAGTTTTCGATTTTGGCAGAAAATGGGGCCATGGCGGATCCGAATGCGCAATGGCCCGAGAATGTCCCCGGGGAATTTTTTGTGGATGAGCAGTGCATCGACTGCGATCTTTGCCGGGAATTGGCACCCAAACATTTCAAGCGGGAGATGGACAGTGGCTATTCCTACGTGGCCGTGCAGCCGATCACGGAAGATGAGCGGAATCTGTGCGGCGAAGCGCTCGATTCCTGTCCCGTTGGTGCCATCGGCCGGCGTACCGAGACCTAGGCACGGGACTCATATAAAACGGATAACTTCGCGCGAAGTAAACAGATGCCGGGAATGTGCGGACGTGTCGGCCATGGCCATGCGTCGCCAATCCTTTGATTTCAAAAACATTTTTTTGTTTTGTGCCCTTTGTGCGGCATAAGGTTACATTGCGGACGAGTTTTGTCTTTCGATTGCGCGGTGGAAGGATGTGATGGAATGTATCGCATTCTCCCAAGGCGTTTCGCTTCGTATGCCGTTACATCTCCCCTGAGACTGGTCGTGAAACGCATTTGAATCGCTGACATTTGCGAAATTTAGGCAAATTTGTTTTGTCTTTTTGTATTTGTTTTACACAATGTGGGCGTGACTATCACTCCTACCACTCCTACCACTCCTAACCCTCCCGCGAGCAGTAGTTGGTTTACATCTGGTGACGGAAAGGTGGACGATGCGAGCAAAATTGTTATTAGTGATCAGCCCGATGGGAAAGATGGCGAGATTGAACATAACGAGAATGTTTCTGACCCAAAATCGACGGATGAAACGAAAACCGATACAACTAAGGCGAAACATTCCAAGGGCGCACTCGCCTTGAAAATCTTTAAAGGGATTTGCATTGGCATAGGCGTCGCCCTCATTGTAGCTGGAATACTTGGCATGATTCTCTGCGCCGGGCCGCTATCCCTTTGCATCTTCTTTTCGATTCTTTCTGCCGGAGTCTTGATCCTTACAATGGTGGCCGCACGGCGCCAACCACAGGCAGCAGCAACTCCAGAAAACACGCAGAAAAAGACGGAGAAGGAGGAGAAAAATAAAGAATCGTTACAACCTGATCCTAAGATCATTGAGAACAAAGATGATATAAGAACAAATTTCACAGGTGAAGTCACGAATTTTGACGATAGTATACCATCGGTGACAGCATCGACACAAAATAGCAATATAGATAACATTGAGCAGAACAAGCAGCGGCAGCAGATAGAGCAGGAAAGCATAACGCAAGAACAGGCGAAGAGAGAGGACTAGAAAAAGAGGCCTAAACCTCCACCTTCCTGACTACGCTGGGGACAGGGGTTGGCATGGCAAGTCCTCTGGCCCGTCGTACCACAGCTCGCAGGCGAGTGGCCCAAGGGGATGGTCGATGGCAAGAGGACGAACTGTCTCTGGGCCGTAAAATTGGATGGCATCGGCGATGAGACGGAATTGTTCCAGATTGGAAATGTTGTGCAGAAAAAAAAATGTTGGACCGGGATCCGGGTTGATCAAAAATAATAGCCGCACATTCCCTTGGCGCTGGTTGGCATTGTACAGCGTACCAAGAGAGCTTGGCGAGCCATCGCCGGGATAGTGGCTAAAAAAGTCGACCTCTGGCGGCAATCTATGGCGCAAAGGAGCGCCACGGGGCGAACGGCGCAGGCGAATCCAATTGGTGGCATAGCGATGCATGGCAGAAAATTGCTCCAGACGCTCCGGATCCAGCAGATTGACAGCCGCATCGCGATAGGTATTGCCAAGACCGCCCTTGGAGTGGAGGAAGTCTTGTCCCTGGGCCAGCATGGGAACGCCTAGGCAGGTGAATAGGATGGCCAGCATGAGCCTGGTTCTGCGCAGATCTTCGGGCAATGGGAAAAGGCCATTGGAAGAAATTTGGTCGATCCAGGTGCGGTCGTCGTGGGAAGCCGTGTAGTTGATGGATTGGCTAGGCATCCTGGTAAGGTGGCTGGTGCAGCCAGCTTGAAAATATTGCAATGCTTCGCGGTTGGAGTTGCCCAGCACATAGTGGCGCACGGATTCGCGAAAATCGTCGTTCCAGTAGCTCCAGGAGGTTTCTTTCAAGGCCAGCGCACCATGGCCACGGAAGCTCCATGGTTCGGCAATGATCAGGCAGTTGGGCTTTTTTTCCCGCAGCGTCAACTCAATGGCGCGCAGCGTGGCTTCGTCGATGAGTTCGGCCAGATCAAAGCGAAAGCCATCGATGTCAAATGTTTGCAATAGATAAATTAAACTATCCAAAATCAGTCGGCGGCACATGGGAGCCTCCGTGCGCAGATCATTGCCGCAGCCGCTGCAATTGGAAAAAGTTCCATCCTTCTGCAGGCGAAAAAAATAGTTGCCACCGAGCATGAGTAGAGCATTGGGATTGCCAACGTGATTGTAGACAACGTCCAAAACGAGGGATAGGCCGTGGCCGTGGCACTCCCGCACCAGGTCAAAAAACTCCCAAACCTGCGATCCATTCCGCTTGTCCGTGGCATAGACACGGGTGGGAGAAAAGAAGTTGACCGGCATGTAGCCCCAGTGGTAGTCGACGTCGGCAATGGAATCAAATTCCTGCAAAGGCTGCAGTTCCAAGACATTTATGCCAAGGCACAGGGGATAGTTGTCCCTTGCGCGCAGCCAGCGGTTGAAGGCAGGGTAGCTGGGACGGCAGCTCCTATTTTGGGAAAGTCCCAGCAAATCGCGCAGATGGCCTTCCAAAATTACGCAATCTGCCATGGGAGGTGGCGTGTGTGGGATGGAAATTTGGGGCAGGGAAGCACGGTCCAGGGCAATGGCCGTTCCCTGGCCATCGAAGCACGCAAGGGCGTAGGGGTCGAGGATGCGAAAAAAACTATTTGCCGGCAAATCGTGGCAGAATTTTGGCTCTACGGAAATGGCGTAGAAATGGTGGTCCAAATTTTCTTCGCAACCGACCTCCCAAAGGCCGTCATCCACCTCATCCGCTTCCAACGTCCGGCCTAGTTCCGGAGTTTTTCCATGGAGAATGCGAAGAGAGAGCGCGTTGGGGGCAAAGACGCGAAAAATCGTGCCGGCGTGGGAAGGAAATGCTCCCAGCGGGGCATCGTAGAAAAGATTTGGGTTGCCATCAGCCATCAAAGCTAGCGTGCATGGCGTGCAGGCGTCTGTAAAGCCCATCCTGCGGAAGTAGGGCGCCATGGCTTCCCCTTTCCACGATATGACCACCGTCGAGTACGAGAATTTCATCAACGGCGCATAGCCAATGGGAGCGGTGGGCAATGAGCAGCACCGTGCGGTTGTCAAAAATGTTCGGCAGTATGGCCCGAATTTCCTGTTCACTGAGGACATCGAGGGCACTGGTTGGTTCGTCGAGGATGAGGATTGGGGCATCCCGCAGCAGTGCCCTGGCAAGGGCAATGCGCTGCCGCTGGCCACCGGAAAAGTAGCTGCCGTCCTCGCCAACTATTGTATCAAGGCCCTTGGGCAGCTTTTCGATAAAACCCATTGCCCCCGCCTGCCGTGCTGCTTCCTCAATCTCATCCTGTCGGGCAGATATTTTTCCCCAGCGGATGTTGTCCTTGATGGAGGCGTGGATAAGACTGGCCTTTTGGGGAACAAACGCGATCTGGGAACGCAGCTCGTGCACATCCAGCCGCTGCAAATCCAACCCATCGATGGTGATGCGGCCCCGCTGGGGTGTGTGGAAACGGAGAATCAAATTAGCAATGGTAGTCTTACCCGCACCGCTTGGCCCAACGATGGCGTAGCTGCGGCCAGCTTCCAGGTCGATGTCGATGTCCCTAAGCACTGGATCTTCTCCGTCGTAGGCAAAGGAAACGTGGGAAAATGTGATGTGGCCCGTCAGGCGGCTAGGAATGGAAATTGTTGCAGTGGAGGCGGTTGTCTCTTCTAGCTCACCGAGAAATGTTTCAATGCGGCCGAGTGCTGCAAAGCAGTATTGCAGATTACCATAGAGGCGGCCGATGTTCTTGATCGGATCGTAGGCGAGGAACAGCGCCGTGGCAATTGCCAAAAAAACTTCGCCCGGAATGCGGAGAAAATAGGCGCAGAGAAAGGCGAAGGAAATGCCAATCGCCGCCCAGATTTCGATGCTGGGCACGATGCCATAGTAGGCGCGGCAGGAACTCAAATAGGCTTTGGTATATTCCTGGCAAGCCCTGTGAAATGCATGAAACTGGTGCCGTTCCATGCAGAATGCCCGCACCTCCTGTGCCACTTGAACGTTGCTGGCCATTTGCGATGTCAGGTCGGCGATGCGTTGCTGGGCGATCACGCTATGCCGCCAAACCCGGCGGCCAAAGAATGCAATCGGCAGGCCGCTCGCTGCGACTAAGATAAGCACAAGAAAGAGGACCCAGCCGTTGGCCTGGTGCAGGCAAAGATAGGCGACCGCCGATACGGCGCTGATCAGCATAACCGGTCGCTGCAAAATTTCGTGTGCAATGCTGACGAACGAAGATTGGATGACGCTGGCATCATTAAAGGCACGGGAAATAAGGTCGCCGGACTGGGTGCGGCGGAAAAATTGCAATGGCAGGCGCTGCAGTTTTTCAAAAATGTGCATCCGTATGGAGCGCAGAATGTTTTGGCCAACGGTTGCCAGCAGATAGGTGTTGGCAAGGCCTGAAATGCAGCGGACTCCTACCAGGGCAATGGGCAGGCAGGCATAGTAGAATAGGGTGGATGGGGAAATGGCAGCGGGTGTTGAAAAAACATTTTTTGCCAGGTGGGTGAGTAGGAGTGGCACGCCAAAACCGCCGGCAAAGCCATTGATTCCGGCCGTCAGGATGGCGCCTAGAAAAACCAGGCGGCAGCGGCTGGAATTTGTCAAAAAGCGGCCAAATGGCATGCGGCGCAAGATTCGTGCCAATGACAGTTTATTTTCTAGCCAGGCATTGGCGAGTAGGACGGCGAGCAGGGCAAACAAGGCAAAAATTTGCCGCCGCCAATGGCAGAGTTCTCCAAACAAAAGTCCACCGAACAGGGCACCGCAGACGGCGGGCGCATTGCCCAAAATGGCAACCGTACCGGCTGACACGCGGGCAATGCCCCGATTCCACCAAAAATTTGCCAATCCGCCGCAGGGAACTACCAAAAAAATGACGGCGGCAATGGCGCTAAACGTCCATGGAAACGGTGCCGGCGATTGCGGAAGCGGAAGGAACAGCAATGGCAGCCAAAGGGCGGCGGCGCCACAGTAGAGCCAAAAAGTTGCAGCCGTGTCGGCTAGATTTTTATGGCACAGTCGCATACGGCGGTACAGCACTTGGCCAAGGGCGTAGCAGCAATTGGCCAAAAGGCATTCCACCGTTCCGCGCAGGGGAAATTCACCGGTTAGACCACCGCCCAGGCCAATCAGCGCAATGGCAACGGATGCGACGGCGCAGATGCAATGGTGACCAACGATTTTTTTTGCTAGCACGTCCTCGAAAAGACAGAAAAAAAGGGGCGTGCTCAGGCAGAGCAGGGCAACGCGATGGCCATCCAAATGGGCGCAGGCCTGGAGCAAAAAATAGTACATGGCACCCAGTTGCACGGCACCGATTGCCATGCAACGTAGGCGTAGACCGGCCACCGTCCGCTGCCGAGCATAGGGAAGAAACAGGGCCAAGCCAAAAAATATTTGAAGCGCACACAGTATTCCTACCGGTAGAAAGTGCAGCACCTTGGCATTGGCGCCATAGGAAATTCCCCACAGCAGCGCAACCAGTAGCAAATACCCCACCGCGCTGTCATGGCCCAACGGCCGCCATTCGACAATCCCAATTTGCACAATTTTGGGGAAAATTGCCCCACAGCCCATGCCCAGCAGCCCTAGCCACGGCTTGCATCACAGGCCATGGCAAAAAAGTTAGATCGTCCAGATTTTGGGAAAAATTTTCCCAAATGAAATTTTCAAAAATAGTCCAGTGCCCAGCGAATGCCATCGATGAGTCGATCGCAATCTTCTTCCGCATTGTACAGACTGAATGAGGCGCGGCAGGACGCTGGCACGCCGTAGGCCGCATGCAGTGGCTGGGCACAGTGATGGCCGGCGCGTACGCAAATTCCCTTGGTGGAAAGTGCAGTTGCCAGGTCATGGGCGTGCACGCGGTCGGAAACGAAGGAAAAAATTGCCGTCTTTTTTTCGGGACTTCCCAAAATGCGCACCCCCGGCAGGGACCGCACCGCATCATCCATGCGGCTACGAATGCTGGCACAGTGGTGATCATAGGACTTCCAGTCGATGCTGCGCAAAAATTCGAGGGCGCTCCGCAGCGCAAGGGCACCGGCCACATTGGGTGTGCCAGCCTCCCATTTTTCCGGTGGCTCTCGAAATGTGGAGCAATCCATGGACACCCGGTCCACCATCCCGCCACCAAGCTGGTAGGGCGGCAACGTTTTCAGCCATGGGCAGCGACCGTAGAGTACGCCGATGCCCATTGGGGCAAATGCCTTATGCCCGGACAATGCGTAGAAATCACAGCCAAGGCGTTGCACATCGATGGGTCCAGAGGCAACGCGCTGGGCCCCATCCACAAAAATCGCCGCACCCACCCGCCTGGCCTGTGGAATCAACTCATCCAATGGATTGACCGTCCCCAGCACATTGGAAACGTGGCCAATGGCCACCATTTTGGTCCGTTCCGTCAGTTTTTGTAAAAAATCATCCCGATCGATCTCGCCAGCCGCCGTTATGGCGCAGAGACGCAACCCAGCACCCTGCCTTTTGGCAATGTCCTGCCAGGGCAGAATGTTGGAATGGTGCTCCATGGCAGTCAGCAAAACTTCATCGCCCGGCCGTAAAATTGTCCTGCCCCAGGAGTTGGCCACCAGATTGATGGCCTCGGTCGTACTGCGTACGAATACAATCTCAGTGGCATCCGCAGCATTGACATATTGCGCAACAAATTTGCGGGCAGCGGCATAGGCAACGGTTGCCTCCGATCCCATGGGACAGGAGGACCGGTGCACCGTCGCATTATCCTCCCGGTAAAAGCGAACAATGCGTTCGATTACCGATTCGTGCAGCTGGGACGTGGCAGCGCTATCCAGGTAAGCGAGCTCGGGCCGCGCCACGAGCAAAGGGAACTGCCGAGCAAGTGCGGCCGCAGGAAAATCATTTTCCATGCAAAGCAAAAAAGCCTACTCCCGGCGCAACTTCGCCAGCAGGTTCAATACCTCGACGTAGAGCCAAATGAGGCTAACAATCAGTCCAAACGCGGCGTACCATTCCATGTGACGAGGTGCCCCAATTTTGGCAATTTGGTCAATGAAATCGAAACTGATCACCAAGTTAAATGCGGCAATGGCTACAACGAACAAACTGAACAGGATGGAAAATGGAGTCGGCTGGTGAAGAAAGCCAAAACTTGTCCCGCCAAAACAATGAACCAGCATGCCGACCAGATAGACCAGACAGATGCCAAGGGTCGCCGCCGCAACGGCCCGCCGCATGCGGTCCGTCACCCGCAAAATTTGAAAACGGTAGAGAAAAAACAGGGATGCGAAGATGCCAAGGGTTAGGGCAACAGCCTGGACAACCACGCCGGGATAGGCCAGATCAAATAGCCGTGACAAACTTCCCATCACAAGTCCCTCGGCCACCGCATAGGCCGGGGCGGTATATGGGGCCCACTCCCGGCGGAACATGGTGACGAGAGCTAGGACAAAGCCGGCAATCGTAAAAAGGGCCAACTTCGAGCCAAGGCCGCGCATGTCGCCATAGGGAAATATCCAGGAAAAAATTGCCGCCGCGACGACGATGGCAAACAGCACGCCCACCCGGTTCCAAGTTCCACGGACCGTCATGGCGTCGCCGGCCGCAGATCCAGACAGCGGACGAAAAGCCCCCTCCCTCAGCACCGGGTTCGTGGTTTCTTGATAGCGCATCACGAAAAAACTCTGCGCCGGTTCCTGGGCTGGTCAATAAAAATTTTGCGGAAAAATTTCAGGGCAATGGGCATATTTTTTCTTGCTCCGATCGCCATCGCCGCAAACGTGGCGGTGCTGGGCGCCCCTAGCTCAATTGGATAGAGCTCCTGACTACGGATCAGAAGGTTACAGGTTCGACTCCTGTGGGGCGTGCCAGGCGGGGTCGTAGCTCAGCTGGTAGAGCGCCACAATGGCATTGTGGAGGTCAGGGGTTCGAGCCCCCTCGGCTCCACCAGCTATTGGAGCGGCCTACAGGAGAATTTGTCTCGTCTGGAGCAATTTCGGTGGCATAATTTTGCGGTTCGTGTTCCATTGTCAACCGTACGTCTTGCTAAGTTCCGGATGAGGTGCTGGCTGTCTGCCACACCAGCCTAGGTGCCAAATATTTCCCAAAGAGAAGAGAAAACTTTTGACACATTGCCAACACGCCATGTAAGAACCAAAGACGGTCGGTGGAAAATTTGGCCTTCCAATGATGCCATCTTTTCTTGGCTCAGGCACATCTGCCCGGTCGAGTTTGAATTGACAAATGGTGATATTCGTATTGGCTGTGCGGTTTCATGAATTTACTAGCTGAGGATTGCCTGAAGAATGCCTACCAAGTTGTTCGCGCACAAGTACCTTCGCAACAGAATGTTACCCAAAAATCCCTCGCAACGGTTGTGCAGAGCATGTCCGTTTGCAAATATGCGCTGCTGCTGGACCAGATAAGGCACGGTTGTGGCTGTTTGCCCAGCGCCCTAATTTTTCTTCTGTTTCATCCATCCTTCTGGAGAAGCCAAAAGGTCATCGATGAATGGGGAAAAAAATTGGAGAATATCCACAAAGAACAGCCGGAAATTGCCCCTTCATCCAGCTTATCTTCTCAAAATGAGACTGGGTCGTCCCAATGGACGGAATCCGAATTGTCGTCATCGCCAACCATAGCAGATCAGGTGAAAGAAGAACCGAAGGAGGTTCCAACGGTGACAACTATCAAAATGGATGGGGAACCGGTGGTGACCCAGATGGAAACACCCCAAGTAGAAGAAGAATCGGAAACAAGTTCACCGGAAAAGTGGCTTACAGAAAGACAGGTGTCGCGGTTGAATCAATTAGAACTACCCACGGCTGAGAAAATTCCGCAAAAGGGAAAGATTCAGCAACCACTTCCCGACAATGCCTCGCAGTTGCCCAGCCAGCTACGGGACCTGATTAGTGCGTTTGCCATCTATGACCCGGCGTACGATGCATACGATGATCTAAAATTTTTTAGCGAAGAAAAAGTAAATGAGGATCAAGACAATCCTATGCCATTGAGTGAGTTTCAAAGAACATTGCAATTCAAAAACATAAACGATTCCGCTTATATAGAAACGGACCCGAGCCGTTCACTGTACAACGAAGACGTTCGAACGTCTTGTACCGATGCTCCAAAGCAGGGAACCGACATAAACTCCGTCGGCTGCGCGGCCATAACAGCACACCCCGTTGCGTCACTATCGCTGAGGCGTGTGGTTTTGAAGCCCGTGCTGGATTGTATGTGCGACAATGAGATCCACGCCATTTGCGATCTTTCGCAGGGGTCGGAGAAAACGGATAGCAGCGAAATAAAGCGCGCGGAAAATGACCAAACCTATTTTTCTCCCTACTTCATGCAGAATCACACCGTTGCAAAGAGTGGGCGTGTCACTTATATCCAAAAAAATCATGTCGGGCCAATGCAACCCGATAGCGAACCGAAAGACCAATATCCAGATTTCGAAGATTTTAATGAATGGCGCGTACTGGATGAGGAGGGAAATGTGGTTCAGGCTCCCCAGGACATGGTCCCAAATGAGCCGGCAAAGATGGTTCCGGTTTGGGACAGGCTCAAGCCAGTTGCCTCACAGGAGGCTAGTGAAGCGCGTACTGGACGGGAGGAAAATGTGGTTCAGGCTCCCCAGGTCCAGGACGCGCGTTACAGTGAAGGGATGTTGCAATGGGATGGAAGTCAGAGAAAGAAAATTTTTTCTGAAGTTGGCTTCGATATTGGCCCAAATTTTGGTATCCAAAAACCTTTTTTTAAGAAAGAATATGTTGTTGGCATAGTCAACATGTACCCGGAAAATAAGAAAGACGAACAGGTGCAGGAGTATTGGACGAAAGCCGCACTGAACGGTGCCACAACATGCAACTATCGACGCAATCAACAGGACCACGAAATCGGTTACATGCGTCGCATATGCGATGATTCAAGAAAAGATCCCATTGAAATAAGTTTCATTTGGAAAACATGCGCGGATCTTTTGCTCCTTGCAAAGGGCGGGATGGCACTCATACACTGCATGGCTGGCTATGCCCGCAGCGCCACCTTTGTGGTCTGCTACAACGTGTTCGTTGTAGCCTGGCTTGCCCTAAGATTGAAATGTCCCATTGTTTGCGATTGGGAAAAGCAGAAGCAAATTTGCGTGGACGGTGCCCTGAATTTGGCCTGGGTGGTACGTTGCGCACTGTTTACCGGCCGTCACTGCCGCAGTGGCTTCATTTCAGTAAAATTGCAGTTTCAGCAGCTTGCAAGATTTGCAGAAACTGTGGCAAAAGATCTGCCAGCCTACATCTCCACAGCCGGGGCCACCGCATAAAATTCTGCGCTCCACTGGGCTGTCATTTTTTGGAAAATTTGGAGTAAGAACTTTTTTTGATGGCCATTGGAGAACGTCCATGGCAGGATAAAATCTACTTGGCGGCTGGGACGGCATCTCCATTCTTCCACCCGGTGGGCCGCATTCGCGAAGAAAGCATTGCCGCATTGCGGGAGAAGGCAGATCTGTGTGACGTGGCCAGTGCCTACGTCCAACTGCGTAGGGCAGGTGCCTATTTCCGCGGATTGAGCCCGTTCAATGAAGAAAGGACGCCGTCGTTTTTTATCCATCCCGAGCGGCGTTGGTTCCATTGCTACAGCAGTGGCCATGCGGGGGATGTGTTCCGCCTGGTGGAGTTGAAAGAACAATTGTCATTTCGTGAGGCGGTTGAATTTCTTGCAGAAAAGTATAATTTTTCCCTGGAATATGAGTCCGGTGGACCGGGCGATGGGGATGGCATTTCCAAAAACACACTTTTTGCGGTTCACGACCGTGCCGGCCGCATTTTTCAAGAAAATTTTTTTGCCCCGACAGCGGAGGGCCATGCCGCGCGCTGCTATTGGATGGAGGTGCGGCATTTTTCCCTGGATGCGGCGGAACGCCATGGCATCGGCCTAGCTTCTGAAGATTCGCAAAAATTTTGCAGTGAGCTGGGAAAAATTTTTGGAGAAAATGCGCTGGTTGCGGCCGGACTATGCTTTTCCCAACAAGAAGGATCCACCGACGCGCCTCACCACCATCATCATGGATGCCGGTGCCGATTTAGAAATCGCATCACAATTCCAATCCGTGACCTGCAGGATCGCATCGTTGCATTTGCCGGCCGCATCCTGCCGGGCGATGGCCAGACGGCTGCCAAGTACATCAATTCGCCGGAAACCGCAATTTTTCGCAAAAGTTCCCTGCTATTTGGCCTATCCCAGGCTCGCAAGGCGCTGGTGGCAGACAGTCCATTTTTTCTCACCGAGGGGCCGCTAGATTGCCTACGCTGCTGGGAATGTGGCTTGAAAACGGCCATTGCCGTCCAGGGAACAGCCATCACCCATTCGCATCTTGCCATGCTGCGCAGGCATAGTCCGCGGCTCGACTGTCTGCTGGATGGGGATGTGGCCGGAGAACGGGCAGCCCTGCGGCTCATTCCGCTGGCACTTGAGGTTGGGTTGGAGTTGCAACTGCTGCGCCTGCCACAGGGGATGGATCCGGATCAATTTTTTTTTCAAAAAGGAAGGAATGGACTGGACGAGCTGCCGCGGCAAGATGTGGTGGAATTTTTAACGACCTTCCACCTGTCCGGTGCCGCTGTTGGCCGGTCGGCCGTTGGGCGACGGGATGGTCTGCGGCGCATATTGGAAACCATTGCTGCTGCCAAATCACCGGCGTTGGAACGGGAATTGTTGCACCAGGTTTCCCTCAAGGCGGCCGTGCCATTGGACGTGCTTTTGCAAGAATACGGATCTCCGGCTGGAAAACCGGAAAAGCTGCCGCAGGCCACGGCTCATCTGTTGGCAGGGGATGGGCTGCTGGCAATCTATGCCCGCTGTCCCCATAGGCGCAGCTATCTTGCGGAACAAATTTTGCCGGAATGGCTTGGCAGTGATCGGCCGTCGGAGCGAATTTTAAATCGATTGATGGGAGAATTGCTCAACGGGGTATCCTGGGATCGGGCATTGGAAGATTTGTCGGAGGAAGATCGCTGCCATGTGCTGCACCTGGCGGCATCGGCTCCAACGGTGGACGAACCTGCCACAATCTTGGAACTGCTGCGAAGCGTGCATGAAAGCTACCTGCGCCGGGAAATGGGCCAGTTGCTGGGCCGTTTGGATGACGATGCCATTGGCCGCCGCCGGGAGTTGCAAAAAGCGCTGCGCATGCCGCCCAGCTTCACGCCGCCGGGTGAGCCGTAGGGTTGTAAAAAAAATGAACATTTTCCGTTGCGTGCCCCAAGAATTTTAGAAAAATTAACTTGATGAACGCCGAAATTCGGATACAATTCAAGAGGTTGACCAAGAGGTTGACCAAGAGGTTGGTCCTGTTTCTTTTGCCGCTGGCTGTTGCCTTTCCGCTGTCGGCCGTGGCCGTGTCGATTTTCGGTGGCAATGGCTATGTGAAAAGTAGCGCCGGCACGCAAAGCGATGACACGTTCAGTGTTGCCGACACATCAGACCCACTCTCCACAGGCATCTATAACCTGTGGGTCGATGCTGGGGAATATGCTACATACGTATTTGTTGGCGATCACTGGATGGGCCGCAGCAATGCAAACGACAACACGCTCTTCCGCATTGGCGATGGACATACTTCGGCTGCAATCGCGGTTAACTTTCTGGAAGAAGCTGAATATAGGTTTAGCCACTTTGCAAATAATTCTACGTCTACGACGCATAACTACGATGCAGGTTTTGGCCGCGGATTGCTCAATGGAACGACCACTGGACAGCATTGCAATGTGACCCTATCCTTTGACAATGCCAAAGTCACGTGGAAGGAGAGTGTTTCCCATGCGACTGGTCAACCTATCGGCTATGCCTGGGGCACGATCTTCGGCGCTGGCCAACTATTCAAGAACAGTAGTGGGAGCTGGCAAAATGATAGTTTTTGCAATTGGAAATTTTCCAACATTGGTAACAACAGCGTCTTTTCCAACTGTGTGAAAAACAACAGAAGTACCGGGTCTGTTTTTGCCAGCGTCTTCGGAGCCGGCGACGTGCAGCATGCCGACAATGCATTTTTGGGCTGGGTAATTGATGGCATTGGAGCAGGAACTCGCATTGCAGTCTGCGCCACCACTAACAGCGGCAACACCGACCCAGAAGGTGGCACATTCCACTACTTTGGGGGGGGGACCGAAACCCCTTTCGGTTCAGGGCTGTACAATGGCGATGGACCAAAAGGTTACAACTGTGCCAATGCGACCATTTTTGGCAGTGCTTTTACAAATGTATATAATTATAGCAATACCGCCAGCTTGCAGGAAGAGAGAATCGCGCTGTCCGGCTGGCAGATCACGGGCCTGGGCGATGGCATTGCCCTCACGGCAATTGCTGCACTGCCATTGGGAACAGATGGTTTGCGCAGCGTGAACGTGGCGGTCTTTGGCGGTGCCTACGGCGATGAAAAAACTCCCTGCTATGAGGACTGGATCGTGCAGTTTGATGGCAGTGCCACGGTTGCCGCATTTGGCCAGGGCGATTATGATACAAATGAAGGGTCCTTCTGTCCTAGCAAGGTGCACGTTGCCGCACTCGGCGGCTATCGCAATAGTGCGATGCGCTTTTTCTTTCACAATGCCGATGGAGCGCATTCATCGGTTGTGCTGGCCGGCATAAAGCTTGGCGGTGACTGGGACGGCGGCACGTTTACTTTTAGCAAATGCCAGGGAACAGAGGATGATTATGATTTGCCCGACGACGGCTGGGGTGACAATATTGCCAACGCAAATGAATATGGCTATAGTAGTTCCACTTCTAGCCATAACAACGCCGGCTGGGCTAGGGCTGTGGCAGTTGGACCGGATTTTTTGTTTGATGTGGGCCACATGGCATCTTTCACAAAGCCGGCGAACGAAATAGGCTATTATGGAAGCCCAGCAAAGCAGTGGCATGGGTGGAGTCTTGCAGATCGGGATGAAGCCTACGGCAGTGGCAGCGGCGACATGTACGTGCTGGGTGCCATTGCCCAGGGACGTTGGTGCAGTCACACCGAAGGTTCTCTGCTATCCATTGATAACGGTTGGAGTGTGTACTGCTTTGCTCCGGTACAGGACTTGGAAACGATCGAACTACTCGACGGCAGGTTGGTGCTGGTAAATAGCGTAGGTGCACCGGGAGTTTTGGCCGGTGATCCGAATGCTGAAGATTTGTTTGCCACTGCCTGTGGGCAGCTGGAGGACAATATTTCCATCGCCACCACAACGGGAATTTCCGATGCGTCGTGCACCGTAGATGCCGATAATTACCCAATTTTGGGCAAGTTGAAAATCAATGCTGACCAAAAGCTTATTTTTCACGTGAATGATCAGGAGTCGGGCGATATTCCAGGCTACACACTCACCAAAGGTGCGCTGGAAATTTTGGTGGATGGAGATGCCACAGCTCCCGCCCTGACCCTGGCAACCGGTGCAAAGATTGCCATCGTGGACGACGCCGATTGGGAAGACTCAGACAATTCAACGCTTGTCGACGGCTCTGCCTTCTGGATCGTGCGCATGCCGGGCGGAGTGGATGCCAACGAAAAATTACTGCTTTGGGACACAACACCGGAACTGGGCCTGATTGATGGGGCCACGATTGATTCCGACGACCCCTATGCCGAATGGCAAAATCTTGGACTCTACTATGTGGATGAAGCCGAGGATGGCGGTGCCTGCGGACTCGTGGCACGGGCGAGCGACTGGACCATGCCAGTAGCCCTTGTACCAACCGGCTACGCCAGGTCCTATGCAAGCTGCCAGCAGGCACTTGCGTTCTGTTCGGTGCACGATCCGATCCAGGAATTTCTCCAGGGCCGCTGCAATGATTGCCACATCTGCCATGGCAATGATCCATTCGTTGTCCCATTCGGCGGCCACGAAAAACGGAAGCTGGACCCCGTGGCCGGCTTTGCCAGTTCTCTCCGTTTTGGCGGCGTAGCCGTTGGAGAGGATCGTTTGCTACCGTTTTGGAACGGCACAGTGCGCTTTGGCGGTGCTGCCAGCTATGCCATCGGAAAAATTCGCTACAAAGGACCATCCACCGGATTGGCCAAAAAAACGGAGAGTGACCACTACTTCGCCGACGCCTTTGTCGGCTACGAATGGCAGGATTCGTTTAGTCGCAAGACAAATGTCTATGGCACGCTAAGCTTTCACCACGCCATGAACTGGCTATCCCGCGTCGATGACGATGGCGATGCGTACAGGGCCAGGTCCCATGAAAATGGAATGCACGTGGAGACGGGTACGGTAACCGTGCAGATATTGAATGCCATACCCCACATGCAGCTTGGCACATTTCTTTCGGCGGCCTATGATTGGGTCAAGCAGTCTGCCTATTCCGAATCGGGTGGCGAAGGTGCTGCCTCACTGTCCGACCTGCGCCATCACATCGTCCACTCGGAGGCAGGCATTGCTACGGAATACGATGCCGGCCGCATCCACTACAATGGCCGGGTTGCCTGGCGCTACCGCTGTTTCCAGGACCATTCCCACGCTTTTGGCAGCATCGAGGGTGAGCCCTACGGCAAATTTGATCCCATCGTTGGCTATGGTAGGCGAAACGCTTTGGTATTTGCCGGGTCACTGCGGGCCAGACTCGGCGCCCATTGGGAAGTGCGCAGCAATTGGAAATCCTTGCTTATTGCCGGCATTAACAACTTCAGCGGTAGTGTAACATTCGGCTACTACTTCTAGGCACGGTGGGCGGCTGCCAGCCGCCCACTTGCCTGCCAATCCGACACCTGTCCTAGCGCAGGGCAATGGAAAGTTCTTTCAACTGGCGTTCGGCCACGGGGGCCGGTGACCGTGCCATCAGATCCACGCCACGCTGATTTTTTGGGAATGCGACCACGTCGCGGATGGAATCCGTTCCGCAAAGCATGGCAACCAGGCGATCAAAGCCGATGGCAATGCCACCGTGGGGCGGTGTCCCGTAGCGGAATGCGCGCAGCAGATAGCCAAAGCGATTTTCCACGATATCCGGTGGAATTTTGAGCAGATCTTCAAAAATTTTGCGCTGCAATTGCGGCGAATGGATGCGGATGCTGCCACCGCCCAGTTCCATACCATTCAGCACCAGATCGTAGTGCTGGCCGCGGACGGCCGCAGGATTGCTGTCCAGGAGGGGCATATCCTCTGGGATGGGGGCGGTAAATGGATGATGGGTAGCCACGTGGCGCCCCTGTTCCCCGTCGTAGGTGAGCAGAGGAAAGTCCGTAATCCATAGCAGATGAAAGCTATTGCTCGAAAGATGGAGCTGGCCACGCTTTTTGAGAAGTTCTGCACAGTCCAGCCGCACCCGGCCAAGGATGGAACAGGCAGTTTCCCACGGTGCTGCTGCAAAGAATGCCACATCTCCTTCCTGCAGTTGCAGCGCTGCAACAATGGCATCCTGTTCTTCCCGAGACAAAAATTTTGCGATCGGTGACCGCAGCTGGCCATTGACCATGGCAAGAAATGCCAGGCCCGGCGCACCCATTGCCCGCGCAGTTTCTTCTAAAGTTGCCAGCTCTCCCTGGCTGATGTTGGCCAAACCCTTTGCATTGAGTGCCTTGACCACACCGCCGTCCCGCAGGGCATTGGAAAAAATTTGCAACTTGGCATGGCGCAGAGCGGATGAAAGGTCCACCAATTCCAGGGCAAAGCGCAGATCCGGCTTGTCGGATCCGTAGCGATCCATGGCTTCGTGGAAGGGAAGCCGCGGCAACGGCAAGGTGAGGTTAAGGCCCAGCACGTCGCGCCAAATGCTCTGCAACAGTCCCTCCACCAGGCGGTGAATATCCTCCCGACCAACGAATGACATTTCCAGGTCAATCTGGGTAAATTCCGGTTGACGGTCAGAGCGCAGATCTTCATCGCGGAAGCAGCGGGCCATGGAATAGTAGCGCTCCAGTCCAGCAACCATCAGCATTTGCTTATATTGCTGGGGCGATTGGGCCAAGGCATAGAATTCTCCCGGATGCAGCCGGCTGGGCACCAAAAATTCACGGGCTCCCTCGGGAGTACTTTTGAACAAAATTGGCAGATCAATTTCCAAAAATTCTTGGCCATTGAGGTAATTCCGCACGGCAGTTTGGATGCGATGCCGCTGGACCAAGCGTTGCCGACATTTTTCCCGCCGCAGATCCAGGTAGCGATAGGTTAGGCGCAGCTCTTCTCCCACAAGATCCGCATGGGCATCGTCCAGCGGAAATGGCAGCACGTCGGCCGCACCAAGGACTGTGGCCCTGTCCACCCTCACCTCCACCGCACCAGTTGCCAGCTTTTCATTGACTGTTTCGGCCGATCGCCGGACCAGCAGCCCATCCACCGCAATCACCGATTCGCAGTGCAGATCCATCAAATGTGCCAGGTTCGCGTGGACTGTACCATCGACAACCAGCTGGACCAGCCCCGATCGATCCCGCAGGTCAATGAACCCAAGCCCTCCATGGTCTCGTTTGCTCTGCATCCAGCCGGCAAGCCGTACGCGGCCGCCGACGTTGCCAAGTCCCAATTCGCCGCAGCGGTGGGTGCGCCAATCGGCCATTCCATCCTCGGAGGGCAAAGTTTCTTCCAGCCGTCCTTGCAAATCCATGGAGGTACAATGGGAATCAGGCGCCGCCGTGCAACGCAGGATGCAAGTTTTCTTAACTCTCGGCCAGCCAGGACGCTCCGATCACCGGGCCATAGAATTTTTCCAAAAAAGGAAATTTTAGCAGTGCCCGCATCCACCAACGATCATCCTGCACGCGATAGCCGTAAAAACCCGTGCACGAGGTTAAAATATGGCCACTGCCGCAGGCATCGAGCACGCGGACGCGGTCCAGCCGCTCCTGCCAATCCAAATTTTTTGCAGCGGACCACGGCTCCGGAACCGTTCCTGCCTCATCGCAGTGCATGCGCAGCCACAGATAGGCAACTTCGCCGTGGAAAATTCCGGTCCTATCCTTGCCACTGCGACAATTGCAGGCACAGGGAATGCCGAGCATGTGGCAAAGTAAAAATACCCGCGCCGGCATGGCATAGGGATTGCCACAGTGACAAAAGTTTTCATAGCTGCGCAAAGCACGCCGTGGCAAAAAAACGCTGCTCCGCCGTTTCGTCAGCTGGCACAGGCCCAGTACCTGGCGGGCCAGCTGTAAAATTTGCCACCGTTCCCTGTCCGTGCGTGCGCCGTCGCGCAGGGCAGCTCCCACCAGCGAATCTTCGTCCCATAGCCGTAGTGCGGCCTCCTCCACCCTGCCATTTGGCCCACATTTTTTGCAAATTTCCTGCCAATCCTGGCAGCGGGAAATGTGCCAGCGGCCTGGACCGGCTTCCCCGTCCGCGCAATTTTTGCCCAAAAGCACGTGGAAGGCAGCATCGGTGCTAGCCATCAATGACAATGATGGATCATCTGGAATGGGCATCCAGCCCAGCAGCCGAACGCCGCCCAGCCTATGAAACCATGGATTTACTGGAAAATTGAAGGATAGCACCTTCGGCCGCAGCAGCAATGGCTGTGGTTGGTCTGTAGGGTTTTGGGAAAATTGGATGGAAACGCCGAGCTTTTCTACCCTTTCCCATTCGCGGTGCTGTTCTCCTGGCCGATCGCCGTCGCACAACCAGCTGCGCGCACCGGCTGTCATCAGCTGCAACGACGCAATGCGCAGGGCCACGTTCCGCGGCTTGCCATCCGCGGTGGGCCGGTCCGCCAGATCTTTTTCCACCCTTTCCTGGCAGCGCAGCGCTAAATTGAGCAGCTCTGCCACCGCCGGTGATGGCTTTGCCGTGACATGGATCCGTGGCCAGCCGCGCAGATGGCCGTGGCGTACGAAGCGCAGAGGTGGCAGGTCATCGCCCTCCACCGATGCCAGCCAGCCGTTGACCAGATGGAGAGAATCATCGTGCGCAGGAGAAATGCCAAAAATTGGTCCACCTTCGCCATCCTCCGGCAGCGGGCCCAAAAATTTCCAGGCCGGTACCACGGACAGTCGTACCGTCCGTCCGGTAAATGATATGGTTTGCCTGCCAGGCTGCCAACACTGCCTATCCCGTTCCCAAAATTGTAGCAGGCAGCGGCGAGCAATGGGCTGCGATGGAAAGGCGCGGTGAAATATTTTTTGAACCCGACGAATTTTTGAAAAAAAATGACGCTTGTTGGGTGGCCGTTTCTCTAATTTCAGTAGCCGGACAATGACCTTGGCCAATTTCCTTTCATTCCCGCTGCAGGGAACTTCGTGCAGCCGCTGGAAAGAGGTTGCCACCAGGTAGCGGCGCAGAGCCCTGCGAAAGCTGGCCCGTGAAAAACAGGCAGCCGTACGGCGCCGCATTGCCCAGCGCCAGGCATCTGCAGCGGGCAGTGCAGAATTTTCCGCTGATTCAGAATCTCTTTTCATAGACAACCTCGCACATAGAGCCATAGGCGGATGCGTCGCCAGATGGAAAGACGGCGGTATTGCAATTCTCCTAAATTCACCATTTTTGCAGCAATGCTGCGCATCCGCCGATGACCTGTCCAAAATCCCGGCAGGCGCCAATTGCCAAGAAAAGCCTTGAAAATTACGCTGGCAATCGTGCGCTCTACGGCCAGCGCATCCCGGCTGGAAAGGGACAGATAGCAGCGGGTAAAGAAATTGTGCAATTCGCTGGCACAGCGCATCGTATTGTGATAGGTATTTTCGTAGTTCATTTGTCCACAGGTGGACTGTGGATGGATGCGATAAAAATACAGCGGGGTACGGGAAAGTACCTGGGCCGGACGAAAAAACATGGCCGTGGCCACAAATAGCGCATCTTCGCCGTATGGTATGTCGGAAAATCGCTGTTTTAGAAGAATTTCTCGCCGAAAAAGTTTGCCCCAAACGACGCCATAGGACACATCTCTCCTTTTGACGGCTCTTTGAAAAGCACGGGGCTCGGCCGATGCCAGATAGATTCGTCCTTCCCGCACTGGACGGCAGCGGCGATCTTCGCCAAGGCAGCGGCTGCCACGGATGCGGCGATAGCTGCACAGGGATACGTCGGCGTGGAAGGTCAGCAGGTTGTGGTGCAAAATTTTCAAATAATCGCGGTGGAGCAGGTCATCCGCATCCACAAAGGCGATCCATTCGCCCTTTGCAACGTCCATGCCCGCATTGCGCGCCCGGCCAACGCCGCAATTTTCCAGGTGTAGGACGCGAAAGCGGCCGTCCTTTTCCGCCATGGCATCTAAAATTTTTCCGCATCCATCCGGCGAGCCATCGTCAACGCAGATACATTCAAAGTCTGAAAAGCTTTGGTCACAAATGCTTTGTAGGCAAGCCGGCAGAAACTTTTCCGCACCATAAACCGGCAAGATAATCGATACGATCGGCGGCGCATCTCCTTCTTTCCCACCGTCCACGGCACGGATCTTGGCCAGTGCAATGGCCCGCTGCAAATCAAAATTCGCAATTTTTGACCCGCCCGCATCCTCGAATCGATGTCGATAGTTTGTGACGCTTTCACCGATGGCCATTCATGGCAGCCGTGCAATTTGCCAAAAACTTAGACCAGCCGCGCCATTTTCCGTCCCGATTTCACGGCCGTTGCAACGGTGGTGCACCCCGCTGTCATTTTGCAAAAAGCTTTGCTCACAGAAATTGCCGCGGCCCGCCTCCGAAGCTGTGAAGAGGGGCACGTTTTCGAAGTGAAAAATGCTTTCCGCCCGGTAGGTACGCCGGGGGGTGAGGATCTCCACCACATCGAAGCGAAAGTGGGGAAATTTGCCCTCAAAATTGGAAAGAAATGTGCGGCAAACGGTTGCCAGCGTGCGCCGCTTGGCCGGAGCCACTGCGGCCCCATAGCCGCCCACCGCATCGGCCAAACTTCGTACCTTAACTTCAACGAATACGAGCACATCACCGTCCATGGCAACGATGTCGATCTCGCCGTGACCCGCCCGCCAATTTTTGTACAAAACGTGGTAGTGCTTGCGGCATAGGAAGCGCTCTGCCACCTTCTCACCCCAACTTCCCCTGTCCACTGCGCCATCCTAAATTTTTTGTCGCAGGGCAAGGTCTAGGAGCGCAGCCTTTTCTGTCCAAACGCCGGAGGACGATACCTGGCCCAGTGCATCCAGTGTGGAACGGACCAGGGAAAATTGGCCATCGCGATAGGCAATCAGCGCCTGCAGGTATAGAGCACCACCGAGCACGGTTGGCGACCGCTTGCCATTGGACACGAGCAGGGTCAGCAGTTGCCGTGCCTGATCCGTCCGGTCCGCTCGCACCAATGCCACCGCTCGGGCAAGGGCCGCAATGCCATCCAGGCCAGGCCTATCCATTGCTGTGCCATGGCCATAGAGCTCCGCAGCACCATTCCAATCCCCATTTTTGCCCCTTTCGTTCGCCAGGGCATAGGCTGCCAGCGCACCGAGCGGACGGCCATGGTGCCGCTGAACAAAACTGGCACGGGCCGCGGCATCTCCTTCCCATGCGGCGAGAAATTGCCTCTGCATGCGGTGGATGGCGTGACTCTGCCAAACGGAGCAGATGGCCATGGTGCCGCACAGTAGGATGGCTAGTCCACCGCTCCAGAACAATATCCTGCGGTGGCGACTAAAAAATGTCAGGCAACGATCCCATGGGGACGGAACCCCATCCGGCTGGGAAAATTCTTCCACGAATTGATTTGAGAAAATTGCACGGCCGGCTGTCAACGGCAAAAGCGCCCAACAGAACCGGAAATGGCGGCTTGTCACGAATACCACAGGAGGCCACCACCATTATTTTTGCCTTGCCCATGGCACAGAACATTTTTTCATTCGTGGGATGGGTCAGGATAGCAGGCCCGGCAAGGTGCGCATAGTCAATGTATGGCCCAATCGACAGCCAGCCAGCCGATGACGTTCGTTTGGCCACCGTTTCCCAGGCAGAGCTGGAACGAATTCTTGCGGAACTGCCCGGCGGCTTTAGGGCAGTTTTGCTCCCCGAGGTAGGAAGTACGAACGACGTGGCCCGGGCCTGTCTTTTGCACGGCTGTGCGGCGGCCATCCTGGCAGGAAGACAAACCGCAGGAAGGGGGCGGCATGGCAGGCGCTGGATTGGCGAGCGGCTTGGCAACATCTACCTGTCCATGGCCATTCCCTGCCGGGTGGATGGGACCGTGCCGGCCAGATGGTCACTCGAGTTGGCCCGGCGCATCGCAAACAATTTGCTATGCCGATTTTCCCTGCCGCTCCAGGTCAAGCCACCCAACGACCTGCTGCTGGATGGCAGAAAGGTGGCAGGGATTTTGCTAGAATCCGTTGCCGGAGTCGGCATGGCTGTTGGCGTTGGCATGAACCTTGTCCCAGATCCAGGGCTGCAAAGCAACTGTACCCAGCCGGTTGGGTCATTGGCCCAGCACCATATTTTCCCAATCGCCCCCATTCTGGCAGCCATCATCGACGCCATCGTCGGCACCATTGGCACGCTCCAACCCGATTGATCTAGCGTTGAACGGTGCTGAAGAGCCTGCTTCGCGGCAGGTGAACGAATTTTACGCCGCCAGCCATCGGTCCGCGCTGGCCAAACGGAGGAAACGATTTTTGCCC
This sequence comes from Puniceicoccales bacterium, assembly GCA_031275345.1. GTDB lineage: Bacteria > Verrucomicrobiota > Verrucomicrobiia > Opitutales > JAIRLM01 > JAISOW01. Next base: position 57,465 of record JAISOW010000001.1, on the reverse strand, counting down.
CCAAATGCAGCCAAACAGCCAACTGTTGCCACGGGACAACGGTCAGCAGCTAAAAGTAGTCCATCCGGTTTTTGCAATTGAAAACTGGCGGGATGGACGGGATTCGAACCCGCGACCTCCGGCGTGACAAGCCGGCGTTCTAGCCAACTGAACTACCACCCCCGCAAACCGCACCATCCATCTGCCGGCATGCCAATGGACGGTCAAGGAAAAAATTGCCGTTGCCAGGTTTTCCATCCCTTTCTAGACAGGGACAATGGTTGGCATGGCGGAATTGGCGCTGCGATTTTCCATTCACCTTGCCAACATTCTCCTTCCCCTGCTTTTGGCCATTGGCTGTCTTTTGGCCGTGGAACGGCTATTTTTTTTCCACCGCTCCCGGCTACGGCCAGAGTTGCTTCTGCTGGGCCTGCGCAACCTGTTGGCCCAGAACAGGACGGCCGAGGCACTGGCACTGTGTGAAGAAACACCGGGCCCGCTGGCCCGCGTGGTGAAAAGATTGCTGCTGGTGTCCAACCAGGATCCTCTCCAGGTGGAACGGGAGTACCAACGCCAGGAGGAGTGGGAGGTGCAGATCTTGGAGCGGCGCATGGGAACCATTGCCCTCATCGCCCGCATGCTGCCGCAAATAGGTCTTCTTGGCACGGCCTGCGCACTTTTTTTGGGATTTTTGCGGGGAGAGCGGCTGGCTGTCGCCGTTTCCGCATCCGCCTTTGCCGACGTGGTAGGCGGTGCATTTTCTGCCACGTTGCTGGGCATAGCCGGAGGTTTGTCCATGGATCTTGCCTACCATATTCTCCACGGTCGCCTGCGCAGCTGTGTGCGCGAAATTCGCTGCGGTGCCAGAGAATTTTTTTGCGAATGGTTGGCCAAGCGTTCGGAGCAGTCCCCATGCTAGCCATCCCACCGCCCGGGCGATCATCCCATTGGCCTGCCCTGTGGTGCCTATTTTTGCTGACAGCGCTGCTGTTGATCCTGGAGAGTCGATTTTTCCCAACCCATGGCATGGTGATTGATCTGCCGACCATGTCCAACCTGGCAGAGGAGCAGGCCATTACCCGCCACGCCATCGCACTGCGGGATGCTGACCACTGCATTTTTTTGGGAGAAATTTGCAGCTGGGACCGGTTGGAAAAAAAATTGTCCACTCTGCGGCCCGAGCCGGGGGAAAGTTTGCTGCTACACTGTGACCGGCGCACACCGCTGGCTAGCCTGCTCCGTGCGGGAAACCTTGCCCGCCGGGTTGGTTTCCAATCCATCCAAATTGCCATGCCGGCTGTCGGGCCATGAAACCAAGCCATTATTTTGCGGGAGTTGCCATCCTAGCCCTGGCGGCCAGCACCTTGCCAAAACAGCCGGAAGCCACGGCCCATTCTTTCCCTCTACCGCGCCACGGAGCACTGCTGCTGCCATTGGCCCAACGCCGCTATTCACCCTATCTTCCGGCTGCGGAAATGTTCTATCCCGGTCCATTCAATGTCCAGCCACGATCGCCCACCTACCCGCGTTTGGAGAAAAAAGATCCCTCATTCCCATTTCTCATGGACAATGATCCCAGATTGCGGCCCCGGATGCCGGAAAATTTGCTGCTGGAGGAACGGCCGACATTTCTCCGCAGGCTGCTACCCTAGAAGATTGCCCGGCTGTTTTTTTGATTCTCCGGCCAAAATTAGCTTTGTCCATGGTCAAAAAAGATCGTCCATTGTGGCAACGGCATCTACTTTGCCAGGTTTATGCGCTACCTGGGAATTGACCACGGAACACGGCGCATCGGCCTCAGCTGGGGAGAAGACGGCCTTGGAGTTGCCGTTCCTTTGCCGCCAATTTTGTCCCCATCGCCGTGGGCCGGCCTGGCAAATGTGATCCATGAAAAAAAAATTGACGCCCTTGTGCTAGGCCATCCTTTTGGCCGTGCAACCAGCTGGACAAAACAAATAGAATGCTTTGGAGAACGGCTAAAAAAGCGGTTCGCACTGCCGGTGCACCTGGTCGATGAACGGCTAACATCGCGCCAGGTTGAAGAGGACTTGGCGGCCATGGGGCGGAGAAAAAATTTGGCAAAACTTTTACGGGAGCGGCGCAGTGGCCACGTGGATTCCAGGGCAGCCGTGCTGCTGCTGCAGGATTTTTTTGACGAATTGCGGCTGGCGGCCGCGGACCATTCCGCCGGCACCGGCCCGGTGCACGGGAGGCTGTTGCCCGGAGAGGATGCGGTGCCATGAACGATCGGCGGCGTTGGCGTTGCCTTTGCGCCTATGATGGCACGGTATTTGCCGGCTGGCAAAGCCAGGTACACGGCAATGCCATCCAAAATGTGTTGGAGCGGTGCCTGGAGAAGATTTTTCACCAACCGATCTCCGTCGTAGGTTCCGGCCGCACCGATGCCGGGGTGCATGCCTGTGGCCAGGTTTTTCACTTCGACGGACCGCTCTGGCGCCATGGGGTGGACAACCTGCTGCGAGCCATAAATAGTAACATTCCACCTGCCATCTGTGTGCGGGCTGCTGCGCCGGCAGATTCCACATTCCATGCCCGTTTTTCCGCCACGGGCAAGCGCTATGACTATTATATGGTGGATGGATTTCCCCACCCCATTGCCAGAAATTTTTCATTTCCACTGGGCGGCGGGCCGTTCGATGCCGAAGCATTTCGCCGTGCAGCTGCGCTTTTCCTTGGAAACCACGACTTTTCCTCATTTTCAAACCGGGGCAGTGAAAAAAATTCGTGCCGAACGATCGTGCGCAGCGAACTTTTGCCAAGCAGCGGTGGATGGATCTATCGGGTGGAAGGTACTGGCTTTCTTCACCGCATGGTGCGCCGCATGGTGGGGGCGTTGCTGGAGGTGGCCAGGGGTAAAATTAGTGGCAATGACATTGGGAAACGACTGCTGGCACCTGGCACTTGGCCGGCACTGCCCGTTGCACCGCCCCAGGGACTTTTTCTCAAACAAGTTTTCTACGCGCGGCACGGCGCCGAGGAAATGGGCTTGGATCCTGGCTGGAAATGCGACGCGCCAGCCACGGATTTTATAAAAAACTTTTTCGACCATTTCGGCTGCAGCCATCAACCGTTGGGCGGTGGTTTTTCGCCGATTGGAAGGTAGAAAAATCCAAAACATTTTGCCCGGTCCGCGTCCAGCACGTTGCGCAGGTCAACGATCTGCGCCGTCCTCACCACGGCCCTGATTTTTCCCAAATCCAGTTGGTAAAAATCTTCCGTCCCAATCACCACAACGTCTGCGCCAGTCGCAGCATCGGTCGCATCGACCGCGTGGCGCACTCTCACCATCGACAAATTTTTTGCCCCATCCGCGGCGGCATCGAAGACCGTAATATCCACGCCATTGGCAATGAGTCCTTCCGCGATGGCCAGCATGGGACTTTCCCGGCAATCCGCCGTTCCGCCCTTGAAGGCGAGACCGAGAAGCGCAATGCGCGGGCAGGGGATGGTTTGCACCGTGGATAGAATGCGGCGCACCATGGCCTTCAACCTGGCTTCATTGCCAGCGATTGTTGCCCTGACGAGCCGCAGCGGCACCTTCCACCGCCGGCCCATGGCGGCGAGCGCCCGGCAATCTTTGGGAAAACAACTGCCGCCATAGCCAGGCCCTGGCCTAAGAAATTGGTTGCCGATGCGAGGGTCCAGCCCAATGGCCTGCAAAACATCGGCTCCGCTTGCCCCAGTCTTTTCGCACAAATCCGCCATTTCATTGGCGTAGTGAACCTTCATGGCCAAAAAAGCGTTGGATGCGTGCTTGACAAGCTCCGCCGTCCTACGGCTGACGAATAGCAGGGGACAGCGGTCTGCAAATGGCCGCAACAGATGGTCCATAACCTCCCTAGCCCATTCCTGTTCCACGCCGACAACGAGCCGCGATGGAGAAAAAAAATCGCGCACGGCCGTCCCTTCGCAAAAAAATTCGGGGAAGGAAACCACCGCCAATTTCGAATTTTTCCGTCGTAGCTTTGCCTGCAGCACATCCCCTGTCCCGACCGGAACCGTAGATTTGATGGCAAGGACGGCGGGACATGGCATCGCAGCTGACACCTCGCCCACCGCCTGCCGGATAAAGGACAAATCGGACGCATCGCTTCCCGGACGGGATGGGGTGGGAACGGCCAGCAGCACAACATCCGCGCCGCATAGCTCCTTCGCATCAATCGTGAACCGCATACGGCCCATCTGGGAACGCAAAAGTTCTTCCAAACCTGCCTCAACCCAGGGAATTTTACCGGCCTGCAGCCGTTCCAGCATGGCAATGTCCTTGTCCACGCAAACCACGGCGTGGCCCAGGGCGGCAAAGCCAACTCCGGTCGGTAGGCCGACGCGACCAGTGCCCATAATGCCAATTTTCATTGCGCCATGCCCACGCGAATTGCCTCACTTTTACGTCCCACGTCCCACGTCCCACGTCCCACGTGCAAGTATGGTGCTGCCCATGGCCAAATTACAATGTTTTTTTACATCAATATCATCCGTGGAGCAACCTTCCGCGTCAGTCACAGATGTCAGTCTCCGGTCCCAGCAAATCGTCCAAATAGTTTTTTACGGAAAATGGGCACAGGTCATCCGGCCCTTCGCCGCAGCCAACGAAATAGATTGGCAGGCCAAGGGTGCGGTGGATAGCCACGAGTGCTCCACCCCGCGAAGAGCCGTCCAACTTTGTCAGTACAATGCCGGTCAATTGGATCGCTTCGTGGAATGTTTTTGCCTGCTCCAGCGAATTGGATCCAAGGCTGCCGTCGACCACAAGCCAGCGGTGAAAATTTCCGCCCGGCATTCTGCCGTGCAGCACCCGCTGCAACTTTTTTAGCTCGTCCAACAAATTTATTTTTGTGTGCAGCCGGCCGGCGGTGTCCAAAATTAGCAAATCCTTTCCTCGGGCAACGGCGGCGGAAAGTGCATCGAATGCTGCCGCTGCCGCATCGCCTCCCCGCTGGCTGTGGATGATGTCCAAATGGAACCGTTCTCCCCAGCGCGAAATTTGCTCATCGGCGGCGGCGCGGAATGTGTCGCAGGATCCGAGCAGCACCGCCTTCCCCTGCTGCAGTTGGCGAATGGCAAGCTTGGCCGCTGTGGTCGTCTTGCCGGCGCCGTTGATGCCCACCAGGCAAACCACCTCGGGCGGCTTTTCAATTTTCCAGCTTCCCTCTGCGTTCGCCAAAATTTTTAGCAGCACACGGCGGGCGATTTCCGCAATTTTTTGGGAATGCAGTTGCCGATCGGCACGGTGGGCCTGCTGAACGGCTTCTAAAACTTGAACCACCGTTTCCCGGCCAAAGTCCGCGGCGTGGAGCGTGGCTTCCAGATCTTCCAGTCGATCCAGGGTAAGCCGGTGGCGGCAAAATAGTCCGCCAGCGCGGCTGAATGTCGCACGGGCCGTGTGCGCGACGCTCCTGCCAAACTTTTTCAAAAGGGAAAAGGCCACAGGGCCGACCGTGGCGTGGCCTCCATCCACTGGCAAGGGGAAAAATCGCTGAATTTCATGGCGCAATTAATTTCTCCTTGTTCCACGGCCCTCCTCCCCCAGCATTGCCGCCATGCATCCCCTACACAGGGCCACGGCTGCCTTGGCGACGGCCATGGCGATTGCATTTCCAACCCTACGACTGCTTATTTCCGTATCGCGGCAACGAGGGTGGCGACAAATTCAGCGGCAGGCCGGCGAGGTTCGGGACCTGGCAACGCTGCACGCTGCCAAGGAGCGCACTCCCACGCTGGGCGGCCTTGGAATTTGGCTAGCAACCTGCACCGCCACACTGCTCTACGCACCGCTGCAGGCGGATGTGGTTGCAACGCTTGCCATTTTTTCCATCTTTGCCGCCATCGGCCTCGCCGACGATGGGGCGAAGATTTTCTTCCACAGCAGCCGGGGTATGGCTGGAAAGAGCCGACTCATTTGCCAGGGAATTGCCGTGCTGGCCCTATTTGTTTGCCTATCCCATTGGGCTCCGGATTCGTACCATGCTCTACACCGGCCCTGCATTCCCCTGCCATTCCGGTCATCCGAATTTCATCTTACAACATTTTTCGCCGCAATATTTTCTTTCCTTGTCCTGGCCGGCTCGGCGAATGGAGTAAACCTCACCGACGGCATCGACGGTCTAGCAGCCGGCTGTTCCTTGCTGACCGCCATTGCCTTGGCCGCCATTGCCCTGCACGGAGATGCATGGCCATTGTCGATTCCGCTCCTTTCCCTGGCAGGATCCTTGGCCACCTTTCTCTGGTTCAATGCCCATCCGGCACAAATTTTCATGGGTGATACCGGTGCACTGGCGATTGGCGGCCTGCTCGGCTCTGCCGCCCTATTCCTGCGCCAGCCGTTTTTGCTGGCCATCATTGGAGGAGTTTTTGTCCTGGAAACGGTGTCCGTGCTCCTCCAAGTTTACTATTTTAAGTGGACAGGTGGCCGCCGCATCTTTCGCATGGCACCCTTTCACCACCACCTGGAACTGGGTGGTTGGCCGGAAACCCGTATCACGGTCCGTCTTTGGCTGGTGACCACCGTCCTTGCCACCGCAGGACTTCTTTTAAACCGATGGTAGGGGTTTAGTTTTTACAATTTTGCGACTTCGCCTGTCCGACCATTGGCCCTGGCGGGCCTGGGCCCAGCCATCGGGGGTTTTGCAATTTTTGAAGTTGCTATTTTTTGAAAACATGACATCCATTGCGCCAATGGACGTGGTAGACATCCGCCAGACAAACCCCATCGCGAGTGGCCTATCTCCGGCCCTGTTGGCTACCATCATGCCAAGCATGCTCAATGTGATGCGGGATGTGCAAGTACAGAACAGAGGAACGGGGTTGTTGCATGCCAACGAAGACGTGTTTCTTTCTGACAACACGGATAGTACGGACGATACGGCCAGTGCTGCGGTCGATGACACGAATAAGATCGCAAAGGTGGCTACCGTACCGTCGTCCTGCGCCATTGTTCGCGTTTGTCACACCATTTGCACTGGCTTTGTCAAACTGTTTGGGGAGATGCGTGACCTCATCGTTATAGGATTCACATGGCTTATAGCCAGGTGTAAAGATGTAGTAGCACTCTGCCATTCGCTATTAACGACGAACATAGGCAAACTGACGCTCATTGCAATTCTTGTCCTTTGTATCGCCGCTGCCCTGAACCCATTCGCCAGCCTGCTGGTCGGAGTTGCCATCGTAGGCGAACTGTTGCTATGGCTAGTTCCATTCGTCCTAGCTGGCGTAAAATTGCTGTCTGTCATCTTCATTGCGACCAATATTACGGCCCTTATGTGTTTGCGATACAACAAAGAAATCTATTCTTTTCCGCCGGCGATCATTGAAGCACAAAAGATGGTCAAGCGGCTAATCTTTGCCAAGGAGCGACTGACCCGATTTTTGAAAAAATTGAACGAGAGAGACCAAGATCACGGCGGCCTTATCGGCGACCTGCGCCGTACGGTCGAGCAGATGGTAACCATTCTGGAGAACTTGCTAGCCGCCATCCAACCTGGACCCCAAGAGATCAATGCACGCAGCCCGGGTCCTATCACAAATTTTGCTTTTTCTCACCTAACCAATTCGTCACAAACGTTTCTACCCGAAGTACTTACGATTGCCGGCAGCCTCCTTGACAAGCTCAATTCGCTGCGTGCCAGCGGAACGCTCGATTTTCACATTAGCAAGTATGTGACCGACCTCGGCGAATTGATCCAGGAAGTGCAAGCCGGTGCGCTGGTTGCCGTTGTGGATGATGAAGCGAATGTTATTCAAGAAAGCTACCGTGGAGAGCCCTATGCCACGGGAATTGTAAATTCCTATCTTCGCTTATTCGATTCAGAAAAGTTGTCCCCCGAACAACAAGAAGAACAAATGAACAAGAAGATAGAAAATTTGGATGCGAGACTGGCTAGGCGTGTCCATTATGCGCAGGCCTACTATGCGGTATTTGGGAACTTGCCGTTGCCAACGTGGGCCACGCGTCAGAATGCACCGGATTCCTGCAAAACGTCCGATACAAAGGTAAAGTTCAAAAACGATCGCGAAGCATGGAAAAAAAAGGTTCAAGTTGCTGCCACAAATTGGGCCACGTCCAACAATATAATTTTTGCGGGAGCGACCTACTCCGATTTTCGCGGTAATTCTGGTTCTACTAAAAAAGTTAAACAGGAAAACTGTTTCGAATGGCGCACGGTCACGTATTCCAATGCGCCCGCCGGAACCGATGCACCTAATAGTCCGCCGGATACGGCCACATCCTTTGAAGTTGGATGCGTCAACATTGAATTTGGAAACAACATTGGAGTGAGGACCTTTGCCATCGTGGTGGACAAGGGCAACCGGGTATGGCTGGCTCGTGCAGAAAAAGGTAATGATAAAACGTTACGCATTACCCACGATTGGGTACTGATGGAACCGGATGTGACAACCGTTGTGGCAACCGCCGATTCCAAAAATCAAACTACTATTATGAAGGAACAGTTGGGGCGGATACGCAACCAATTGACGCAAAAATTGGAAAGCAAGGAAGAGCGTACACAAAGGGAGAAGACAAACAGAGAACAGGAATCGGAAATTCTCAAGGCATTTACCGTCCAACCGGACGAGAACTGAATCCATTTCCACGGATGGGATAATCTAGTTTTGTGATTGCCGACACAGCGAAGGATGAGGCCGTTCGCTGGGTACGAAACTTGCGCACCGATTTCTCGAAGGTTGATCCTATGGCTGACCCAAACTACGACGAACAACTGGATCCCTTGACAAGGATTGAGCGAAATTTAGTTTCGCGGAGGAGGTGAAATATGACGCACTATGTGCATGTACCGCTGCCCTATGATTTTTCGGCACTTGAGCCGGCCATTGACGCACGGACGATGGAAATTCACCACGATGGCCATCTGGGCGCCTACGTTCGCAACCTCAATGCGTTGATTGAAAAGTATGATCTGCAAAATCTGCCACCCAGGGCAATGGATTTTGTCCAAGCATTTCATCGGCTGGCAGCCGATGTGCCGGATCGGGATCGGTTGCGATTCAACCTGGGGGGAGTGGCAAACCACGAATTCTTCTTTTCCATTTTGGGAAAAAAATCTGCCGCGCCCGGTGCACCATTGGCCAGCGCTATCGACGAAAATTTTGGAACATTTGTCAGTTTTCAAAATCTTTTTCAAAAAAGTGCCATTGATCTCATGGGATCCGGCTGGACCTGGCTTGCCGTGGATTTGGCGTCAACAATTGCGCAGCCATTTCCACGGCTTTTTATCTGCAACACCAGCAACCACGACAACCCCCTAATGAGGGATGTGTTCGCCTCTCCTGTGATGCCAATCCTTTGCCTGGACATGTGGGAGCATGCCTACTATCTGCGCCACCAGAACCGCAAAACGGACTACCTCGCCGCGTTTTGGTGCGTCGTGGATTGGGACCGCGTCGACACAAACTACGCCTCAGTCCTGCACAGCTGAGGAACGGGATGGGGCCCAGGAGACCATCGTGCGTAGCATGACGGTCTTAATCCGTATATTCTGCGGTGTAGGGATCCCATCCTTTGCCGACTATGCCTTCATGATCTTCCTGGATGCCTTTTTCCCAGGGGTTTGAGATAATGCTTTTTTTCATCTCTACGTCCTCTTTTCCCTCCTCCTTGCTATCATCCTTCAAAGTTGATTCGTTCCCAGAAATTGCTTTTTGTAACCTGTCCGCAGCTTCCTCCATTTCCCTGGGAAGCGCAAAGCAGAGTGCATATTTTACGAAGGCAGAATTGGCTATTGTTTTCGCATTGCTTTCATTAGACTGGGAATCGTTTGAGTTTCCGCTTTTAATAGTCTTCATTAGATCGGAAAAACTTTCCTTGCGTACGAGTGTGAGCACACATGCCACGAGACAACAAAACGGGAACGCAACTGCCTGCAACACCGTCAGCATAAGACCGCCCACTCTCAGGCCAACGACGCCTCCCTCCACCAGCGATTTTTTCACAAAGGTCGGCGCGTTCTCCAGCTTACCACCGGCGAACAGATCATCGAGAGTCTCTCGTTGGGGAGACACAACACTAAATTTAGCCGAATCCATGTCGGATTTTACAAAGCATCTCCCCATGGAACAATATTTTTTTAAAATCTATCGGCGATACATTGTTCCACACCGCCGGCAAAGATTTTTCCGGCGGAGAAAGCATTGACTGCCATGGCAAATGACCATTCCCTAGCCCGGTGTTGAACTGGGATTATCTGCGCGGAATGCTCTGGTTTGTGGCCAGCCTATTCCTTTGCCAGTGCAACGATGCGGCCACAAAGTACGTCGGTTTTTTTTGCAGTCCCATGCAGACAACATTTCTGCGCTTTTTTTTCGCAACGCTGCTCCTCGTCCCCATCCTTGCCACCGGTGGCAGGCGGGCATTTTTTTCAAAAAACTTTCCCATCCACATCTGCCGCGGCGGCCTGCTCTGCGCCGCCGTTGCCACCTGGTGCCACGGCTTGAACCACTCTCCGCTCCCGCAGGTGGTGGTGGTTGGCTTTGCCATGCCGTTCTTCGTCCTAATTCTTTCCCGCATTTTTCTCAAAGAACGGGCAAGTCTTCTGCGCTGGCTGGCAACAATTTTAGGCTTTGTTGGCGTGGCGGTGGTGGCGGATCCGTGGTGCGGTGAATTCAATTGGCCGGTGCTTGCCCTGCTGGCCGCCGATCTTTGCTTTGCAGCGCTGGACATATTGAATAAAAAATTGGCGGCGGAGGAACCCATGGGGACATTGCTGTTCCATACCGCACTGGCGACCACATTGCTGGCCGCCGGACCGGCCATCGCAGGTTGGCAATCCTTTCCTTCGCAGCTCTGGGCCCACGCCATTTGGCTTGGCCTTGGGGCAAATTTGCTGCTATTTTGCCTGATCCGTGCCCTGCGACTGGTGGAGGCATCCGCCACCGCCCCCTACCGCTATTTGGAATTTGTTTTCAGCATCGGCCTGGGCTACCTTTTTTTTGGCGATGTCGCCGGCAAATCGACGCTGCTCGGCGCGGCCATCATCATTCCAACGACGCTTTTTCTTAGCTGCCACGAAGGCCGGCGGCTGGCGGCTTCGAAGCGGAGCCAGCTTTCACCAAAGCCAGCGGAGCCATGTCCATGAGACCATACTGTCTATTTTTTCTAGGATTTTTTCCCATCTGTGCCCTGGTGCTGCTGGGAATTTGGAACCCGTGCCGGCGGCAAACCGTTCTGGCCGTCCTCAGGTCGCGGGTCTGCGATGGGCTGCTATTTTTTCCGGCCGCCGCGCTGTTTCTTGCAAAAATAGCACGACTTGGGCCGGCGGACTTCGGTGAGCACAAATTTTTTTTACTGGGCTTTTTTGGCCTGCTCGCCCTTGCTGTTTTTTGGAAAAACTTTGGCTTTTTGGCTGTCCGCGGCCTGGCAATCCTTCTGCTGCTTTGGGCAAATGCCGTTTTGCAGGCGCTTTTGGGAAACTTTGCTCCGCCGTGGCTGCTGGCCAAGGCGGTGGCCCATGGGACGGTTGTGCTGGCCCTAGTCTTGACATTTTGGCCCTATCTGCTGCGGGATTGGCTGCTACGCCGTGCCAAGGACTAGGACATGCACCACCAACCCATGGCGCGCGGCGGGGAACAGGCGCTGATTTTTATCATATCCGGACCGGCCGGCGTGGGAAAAACCACGCTGTGCCGCAATCTAATTGCCCGCTGTGGGGAACGATTTGCCATCGCCGTCACGGCAACGACGCGGCCACCGCGGCAGGGTGAAATTGCGGGACGCGACTACTATTTTTTAGATAGGCAAGAGTTTTTGCACCTTCTGGCAAAAAATGCATTTTGCGAACATTCCACCGTGCACGGCCAGCACCTCTACGGACTGACATGGGCAGAGGTGCGGCGCCACATCGAGCGTGGCGTGGACATTCTCCTAACCGTGGACGTGCAGGGTGCTGCAAAATTGCAGCGACTGGCAATGGATGATGCAACCGGCTACCTAAATGGCCGCGTGGTGACGATTTTTCTCCTGCCGCCGGCCGACGAAGAACTGTGCAGCAGAATTTTGTGCCGTGGACCGTTGGACGAAGGTGAACTGGAACGGCGTATGCGCTCTGCCCACTGCGAGATCGAACTGGCGGACTGCTACGACTACGCCATTCCATCCGGGACGGCCGAAGAAACTCTTTGCCGCATGCTCAATATCCACGCGGCGGAAAAAATGCGCAATCGGCAGGGCAAAACCTTGCCGTCTACCTGGTGCAGCAACTTGCCGGGACGGCCGTTGGGGTGAATGGCATCTGACTGCGGTAAAAAAAATTAAAAACTTATTCGGTGCGTGCCCGATGTCAGCCGTCCTTCGCCGGGCCCGGCCAGCCAATCGGGAAGGATTATGGCCGAAGCAATTAGCCGGGCACCGTGCATCGGTCTAAAAATTTCGCTTTGACTCGGACCGTTGTCCTGGGCAAACTCCGATTGCGATGGTGCAGCTATCGGATTACGTAGTGCAATCTCCCTACTATGCCATCATTAACGACGCCAGGGACAGGCAGCGCTACCTCACGGCCGGTGGCAAGACCAGAGTGCAGGATCTATTTCAGCTTGTCGGAAATGCCTCGGAATACGATCGAAATAATCTGTACGCTCCCCAGATCGGTGGCGGCTATGAGGCGGTGTCAAATGGCGAATATTTGAAGCGCACGGTTGGCGGTGTCGTGTCCTACGTTCACATTTCCCAACTCTACGTGCCAATTGCTGCGGTTACAGCGATAATTAGCATCGCCATCAAGATAATGGCGGTGGCGATGCAGGCAAATCAGGTTCTTACCTACCAGATGTCGGCATTTTTGGACGAGCTGGAACGGGGAGGAGCCAAGCTGCGTGAGTTGCAAGATGTGTACAAAATGTGCACAATTTTGCAAACCAACATGGACGCGACCAATCTTTCTTCCGCCGTGGCGATCGATGCCAATTTCATCTCCGCCATGAACAAGGTTGGTCTGTTGGCGAACGAAAGTGAGGTTATTACTGGGGTCGAAGATGTGCGGATCTACGCCAGCGGCAAGGTGGATCTGGCCGATTGCAACGACGATACGCAGTGGTGGACATCGGGCGAGTACGCACTGATGACCGACGGTAGTACATTGAACTGCGCGAGCTCGGCAGAGGCATTTGCTTCGCTCGTATATAATGGACTTATCAAAGGCCTATGCAAAAGACTTGACATAAATGTGACGGACGAACTGCTGTCGGAGCTGGTAGCTTGGCTATCTACCGCAAAGTCTTACAGTGTAAACACAGGATATGTCTACAATTCATTGAGCGACGCGAACTGTCCTGAAAAATACAAGGTGTTTCTGGTGGACATTCCCGGCGAAATGCAGGACGGCGTGCGGGGAACGAATGCTGGACACGAGATGATTCTAAATTATTTAACAGATATTTTGAATAAGGAAGTCTTCCCTCCCCTTGTCAGATTTTCTCCTTCATTATTTGAGGATTACTATTATTCCCCGGAAACAGCGATTAAGGTAACCGCATATAATTATAATGCTGAGTTACCTTTTTTAGCCGCATTTGTGAAGAACTTCTCCCAAACTTCCGGATTTTGCGTTCCAGATTTGAGCCAACCTGGAGGCGTGCAGGCCATGGTGGACTATCTTTCCTATGGTCCAACGGAGATGAAGGCTAATTTTGGGACACTAGCCATTAAGAACAAATTCCAAGGACACCTGGAAGGACCGTACCGCATCATGGTTGGCAAGAGCTCTACGCCTGCCTTAATGAACGGGGAAACTTGGAAAACCCTCAAAGAGCTTGGGATAAATGATGGGGACAATCCCCGCAATATAACGAAGGATCCGAAGGACACACTTGGGAACAATGTTGTCATGCTAAAGGAGGGTTCGGACCTGGGTGACGGCGATGACGACGCTGCGGACGATAAGAAAGCCAGCCGCAAATTCGGATTTAATCCCTATGATTTTGTAAAAACATCGACTGTGCAGGACTTTGTGAATAGCGCGACCAATCTGCGGGACGGTGATTCGGTGCCGATGGCATTTATGTCGCTTAGCAACCTGCACAGCTACATGGATCTGCTGCGCTCAGAAATTCAAAATGTCAATAGTCGGTTGGAGCTGGTTAACCAGTACTATTCGCGGTCGCAGGAGGAACAGCAGACCTGCTTGACGCTGGCATCCACGGTGATGCAAAGCTACCGTGATCGCCTGCTGACGACGGAGCGCAACATGCGCTAGCATGGAGGAAAAATTTATGGACAACCTTGGGGAAGAAATTGAGGCCAGGATCAAAAAAAATGGCGAACTCATCGCGGAAGCGAGGCAGACGATCGAAAAAATGCGGGCACTGTTCCGCTCGATGGGGGCAGACCTCGACTCGGGGGATAATGTTTTTCTCCGGTCCAAGGAGCTTTCTCCCGAAGGACGGAAGCAGGTTGAAGAGATTGTGGCAAAGCTGGATGCGGAGTACGAAGAGCGTTACCAACAATATCTTGCAACCTTGCGGATTCTGCCGGGTGAAGACGGGCAACGGCCTGCAACCCTCAAGCAGGCAATGGAAGAAAGCCAGCGGGCCTACAACGAAGCCAGGGCCAGGGAGCTGTCTCCCCAAAAACGCTGCGTGAAACGGATGCGTCTCTAGCCAACAAAGGGAATTGTTGCCATGCCAATTGAACTCATTACACTCCGCTCCGCCTTCGGCGATGTCCTTTCCGCCAACAACAGCATCGACCTAGCAGCTCTGCGGCAAATGATCCACTTCCAAGACGACTACAACGATGAAAGCATGTACAAATATGACCCATCCATCGCCGAAGGCGTGGACATGGCGTTGGACGGCTTTCGCTACGAGACGGCGGACGACGGCGGCCTGCAGCTCTACGTGTACGGAACTGATGAAAGTGGTAATCAATCCTACATGGCCATTCCCAGTCTGGACAGCTTCATTCCATCCAGCGTTTCCCTGTTTATCAAAGTCAAGGGAGCAAATACGGAAACCTACGTCGACGTCTATTCCCTGTACAGCCTCGATATCAATGCCGTCCTTGCCCCATCCGCCCGCAACTCTGTTTTCAGCTATGGCGATACGGCCGTGCGGGTTACTGCCACCGTATACTCGATGGCCTGCCGCCAAAAAAAGCTTTTGGAGCAGTACACGCGGGACATTACTGTCATCAGCGATGAACAGCGGCTCATGGGCGTGATGGGCAATTCAATGACGGATCTAATTACCTCGCTCACCGCACTGGATGCCAACATCACGGATGCATCCAACCCAAACAGGGCAAAGCTGCCACCGGAACTGCTCGCATTTTTTCTGCGCCGAGGACTTTTTAGCAGAATTAACGAAACCGGAGTTTTTACACAAGAATTTGTGCAGGAGATGGACCAGTTCTTGGATGGCATCGACGCAAATGGTAAAAAGGTGGAAATTTCTCACAAAGAATCTTTCATCGCCTGGACCCAGCTTGTGGCGCTAATTCGGCATCCGATGCTGCTGAATGGTCCGATTAGTGCAAACATGTTAACAACTGAGGTGACGGCATCGGGTGCCGTAACGAACATGTACGACCCCATGTATTGGCAAACTGCCACCGACATGGAAGGCAATGAAAATTCGGCCCTCATCGCCGGCGAGCATTGGGTCTTTGATCCTAGACTGCGCAATGCGGATGGTGAGCTGCTGGCCCGTGATGGATCTCCCAGCAGTGTAGTGGTTTGGGACGGGGTTAATCAGGATAAGTGCATCTATTTTAATGGCTTTTCCACCGGCGCTGCGGGGAGCGAAACTCCCGACTACTCTCTCGTCTGGTTCCATTCTTCGCCACCCACAGACCATACCGACCATCTCCGCGGCATGGCAGCGAGCATGCGACAAATTGTGACGACGAGCAACGGCACCGAATCCTTCCTACCAGAAGGTTATCTCAATGAAGAAGGCGGCTACTGCGAGTTGACGGATAAGTTCAAAACGTGGCTGACAGAAGACGGCGCAAAATCCCACATTACCGCCAACATTTCCGATGAAAACAAGATTTTGGTCTCCGCGATGAGCACCGGCACGGAAACGCCAACCGCCAACACCACCCGGGCAAGCATCAAGGATGCGGCCGCCGGTCCATGGCCCTACGTCACCGCCGGCGGCACCATTGGATCCAACGCCTACGATGCAATACTATCCGGTCCCATTGAAACCAAGACATCGACGGTCGAAATGAGCAGTGTCCAAGTTTCCAATCTGGCAGAGGCGTTGCGCATTTACATGGAACAGGTGAACAACGACGGCACGGTGCGCAGCAATCGGCTGCAAAGTACGCAGCAGCAGGGCCAAACATGCATTTCCGTCGCCACAAATTTGCTAAAATCCATTCAAAATATCCAGATGGACACAGTCCAGAATAACCACTAGGAAAAATTGCCATGCCAAACGTGCCCCATGTCACACTCGCCAAGGTCTTTCCGGATATTTTTCCCAATGCCAGCACGGCGACTAAATTTACCAATGCTTCCATTCGACAGATGATCGATCTTGCCGGATACAATTCCATGGATGGCGCGTGCTACACGTTCGACTCCAGCATTGCCTCAGACACGATTAATAGTCGCTATGAATCCGCCAATGACGGCTATGTGCTCTACTACAAAGGCGGCAGTCTAGCGGAAGGTACGCAGTGCTGGGCGCCCTTCACATCGCCAACCGAAGCGATCGTTGATGCAAGTGAAGTTTATCTGCACATCAAGACCTCCGATCGCTACATATGCATCTACGATCTAATCAGTTTGGATATAAACAAACTGCTACAGACGACGACGGCATTCTACGTCGCAGCCGCAATTGGCTATGCCATGTCCTGTGTCCAGTTGAAGCAAATGGACCTAAATGTGGAAAATTTGGTCCAGCTAAATGATGAATTGGAGCGCGTCAACAAGGTAATGGCAGTGCTGACCGCCGTTCGGGATGATCTGGCATCCAGGGACGTCATTGTGAACGACATTAAAAATTTAAACACGAAGCAAATGGATACGGTGAGTGTCACACTCGCCGAGGGGACAGTAACGGTTGTTGATTTTCTTTATAATCGCCATCTCCTGGATAAGGAATTGATGGGAGGTAAATCAAAGAGCGAATTTGCTGGGGACAACAGCAAGTTAAATGCGAATAAGATATCCTTTTGGATCGATTCTCTGCGCATTTACTATGAACAGTGCAATGGACTGGTCAGCATGGTGTCGTCGAACATGCAGGCAAATTCCAACACATCTTCGCAAGCCTCGACATTCGCAAACAGCGCGCTGCAATCTCGTGGCAGGACACTTACAACCGTGGTCGGGAACATTCGCTAGTAAAGGACTGGACAGCCATGACATTGGAAATCATTTCTCTGCGCCAGGTATTCCCCGACATTTTTCGTTCCCGCAATGCGGTCGACTACGGGGCAATATTGTCCATGATTGCTGTGGAGGACACGCTGGGTGGCGAAATTTATTCCTATGACACGACCATTGCAACGGAATCAATTGCCAAAAGCACCTATGAAAATAGTGGTGGGGCATTTACTCTCTACATCCGCACATCGGATAAGGATGGCAATGTGTCCTACGTCGCCATCGATAACCCCGACACACTCGTTGCCTCGACGACGGAATTGTTTTTGAAAAAAACATCATCATCCCCCGTAGAATTCGTTTCCATCTATGGCCTGATCCACATAGATTTTAAAAAGGTTTCCAACAATCAAAAGATATTCCAGGATACCGCCATTCGCATTGCAGCACTAATTTACTCCATTTCCTGCCTGGAACGGCGCATGTTCATGCTGCACATTGAGGATTTAAACGCCAGCGTTGCCGAACAAAAACTCATGAATCGCGTCATGGCCCAGCTGCAGCAGTTGGAAAATGACCTAATTAGCCTGGATGGACAGGAACAAAACGAGAGCACTGCCACGATTTTGGCAGAAATTTTGGCATTTTTTATTCAGCGAGACCTCGTCTCAATCAGTGCAGCAACCGGCGTTGTCACGCAAGATGTGGTGGATAATTTACGGGAAATTTTAGCTGGACGCATCGCCGATGCAACCTCTGGCAAGCGAAACATTGGTGCAATTGCATCGTTTCAGGACTGGACCCAGCTCCACGCGCTCATGAACCACGGATCTTTCTTTCTTTTGGGCACGACCATCAGCGTGGACCTTGCCGCACAGGATTCAATAAAGCAGGCCATCATGAATTTGCATGAAGCGCTGCCCGTATCCACCAAACAGCCGGAAGAGGGCGCGGTCCCAGCGGAAGGATCCCTTGGCGCCAAATTGGATGGGACAATTGAAATAATTCAGGAAAAGATTCAAAATGACATTCAAGCGACGCTCGAGATAGTACTGAATCCGCTTATCCAGGCAACAACGGATATTCAGAGCGTTGGCGAACCGATCAATACATTCAAAAATGCACTGATTAGTCTGCTATCGAACATTAATCTAGAAACAACGCAATGGGGAAGCATCGTTACTAAAATGGAGGAGGCCCTTGCCACGCTTAAGTCTGCAATAGAGACGTTTTGCAGAACTGAATATCATGCCAGCGATGAGTTTGTGCTACAGGATAATTTTGTTCCCTCCATAAGTTTGGCGCTGCAAAATGCCATCGTGGACATGGCCGGTAACAAGATTGACATGTGGCGGTACGACGCGGATGACCATAGGGCCGTAGCCATGGAGCAAATGACGGGCGATCGGGATACGGGAGCGCTTTTTACGGCTGGAAATCCAGCCACTGGTAATCCTGGTACAATCGAAGGCGCACTTGAAACGATCTGGGCCAAGTACACTGATCAGCTTTCCATATCCGCGATGCAAATATTTAATTCAGTGTTGGGAGGCAAGGCTACTAAGACAAAAGAAGATGGAGAAGGCAATCTTGTAGGAGCCGAAGGCAGCCTTGTCGGTTCCGTGCCAAATCCTGTGGACTGGACAACAGATCCAACGAAACTGAGTAATGGTCCAAAAACAGAGGAGGATTTTGACAAATTTTGGGAAGCAATTACCCAAAACATTTCAAACGCTGTCACGGAGTTGTCCCACGACGAAGTGGATACGCTTGTCCAAAATGGTTTGAGAAATACGATGTACGTCGCGCTCAGCCTAACTTCAGCGCAAAAGACAAGACTTTCAAATGCAATTCAGGCCTTCATCGACAAAAATATTCAAGCAATTGAGCGTATTAGTAAAACTGCGGGCGAGGAAGTCTCTGAAGCTGGTTCACTTGCCGATGCGTATGTGCCCAATGATGCAACATCCGCCCTTGGATGGGCCATGTCGATCAGTCTGAGCGATGCATCCGGCTTTGCCGGCGAAATCGGTAAATTTAGGGGAAATGACACCTTTGAAAGCTGGAAAAGTGCGCAGGAAACAATCATAAAAAATTACATAAAAGGCAAAATGCAAGCCAGTCTGTCCACAGGGTTGAAAGATAGCCTAGCCAACGCGATGTTCAATCAAATTAATTCCATTGTCCAAGGGCAGGTCACCGATGCAACTTTGCCAACAATGGTGCAGGTAGTGGATGATGGCGGGCACGATCTGTATTTGTTGCCGGTGACTGTGACCGTCACAGAAGAAGTTGATGATGACGAAAATCCCGAAACTCCAGCTGTGCCACAGTCGACAACCACCGGCTACGAAGTTGCGGTTTGGCTTGATGACCAAACAGATTCGGAAAATCCCACATGGGTCGCCGCAGACCAGAGTTTTCAGAATTCCGACGCCATTGCTGCCTGGAGTGCAATAGCCGGCGGTGGTTCCACGTGGCCACGGGCAGATCATGCCGATTTGCTTCCAAAAATGAAGGCCGTCGACACCACTCTTTTCCAAATTCTTGGGAACGGTTCAACAAGCTGGACTGATCTGGTCAGGAAGGTTTGGGACCTATGCAAGTCGACGGGCACTGACAACACAACGTACGGCGTCTTGAATAGTGCTCCAATTTCTCCAACTTTATTTTTGGAATTGGAGAAGCTTTACCTGGCCGCGAGAATGGATTGGGCGAAGTCCGCCACGTGGGTCAATAGTCTGATGCAACAGGGGAGCGCTGGTGGCAAGGACGCAAGCAATGTGGATGCATTCCTACAAGCAAGGTGCGACAACGTGCTTAGTACGACGACCGATGGCAATGCTCACTACGACTTGTTGGATAAAATTAGAGATGAAATTGTCGGGACCAAGGACACGTACAATTCAGAAACGGGCGACTGGTCCCCTGGGACAGACAGTACGGTTGAAGATCTGATCAAGGAGTGCACGTCCACAAACATCTTTCAGTTGGACCAACCGAAAGTAATACAGGCAATTAGTGGATTGTCTAAGACATTTTTAGAGCAAGCAATCAAGGACTTTTTTCCAAACGCGGCCCTGCAAGCGGTTAAGGAAAATGCCGAGGAATTTGTCATCTTCGCCCGCTTCGATTACATTGCGCGAGGGAGTGGATTATCCGAAAGTTTGGCAAACATATTTGCGCGTGACATTGCGCACAAGATTATGAATACTGGCACTGAGTCGTGGCAGATGCAGGAAAATGTTTTGGCGAATCCGGCAAGCGCCTATGGTGCCACTGCGCTTACCGAATCACTAAAAACGCATATGAATAGTTGGAAGACTGCCATTTATAATGAACTTGCAACGCTGGAGGCTGGCGGTATTGCGGCCATAGCAAAGGAACTCGAGGACTTTATCACAAAAATTAAAACGGCCATTCTAACGGCCTACAACAGGTCTGCCGAAGATTTTTCAAATTTAGGCCAAGCGTTGCAAACTCTCAGAGCATTCGACCGGCTACCATCGTTGGATGATGTGATGGCCAGCGGTCTGAGCAGCAAAATCAGCTATGCCATTGCACGGGCAGGTGGCGCAAAGAAGGTGACGGGCGTTCCAAATGCGATTGTTGACATGTACAGCTCCATGTACTGGTTCCAGGCATCGGAAATTAAGGATCTTCCCTTTGCCGGCATCATGGGGGGGGAGGACCACTGGGTATTCGATCCACGGCAGCGCGATTCCAGTGGAACAATTTTGAATCGCAGCGGCGATGTTTGGGACGGCACGACCACGGATGCCGAGGACGACAATTCCCCCGCCTATTTTCCGGGCTTTGGACCGGTAACATTGAAGGAGGATTATTTGCCGGAAAATGCCTCAGACTACGTAAATCCAAAAGGAGAGCAATCGAAGAGTGAGGCGCCGGAGACTCTAACCTATCCGGATTACAGCGTGCGCTGGTTTGGCCCAACGCCGCCCAAGAGTCAGGTCGAACTTGAGACGGGCATGGCGGCAAGGTTGCGAAAAATCTACGGGTCGTCGAGTACTGAACACAGTTTTTTGCCGCAAGCTTGCTTCAATAGTGGCACGGTCAGCAGTTTTTCCTCAGATTTCAAGGCTTTGATCGGAGCAAATCCGCCGGCGACCGGGTCTGGGACGGAGATACCGCCACAGCCGGACCCAGAAATTCAACTGAGCTGGATTGGGGATGGGAGCTTCCATGTGAGCCAATTCTTCGGCTCCGGACCCGATCCGGACAATGCTTCCAACACTAAAAACATCACTTTTAACGCCACATCTATCTCCGGCAGTACGACAACTGCTGCAATAAAAAGTAGTGTGCTGGGACCGGAATGCACCAATCGAGTAGATTTTTGGCCACTTCCCCTTGTCGATAGTACTATTCTCGGCGGTGGAGAAGTGGACGCGCTCATCGTTCCGCTGCGAAAAACAGCACAGCTTATTGAAATGAACCAGAACAAGGTGTCGGTGTGGCGGGATGCGCTACGCATCTACGTAGAACAGATTTCCAGCGACAGTAGCTGGCGTTCCTCGGCGATCAACCTTGCCATGACCAAATCCCAGGAGGCGGTTGCCGAGGCAAACAGTTTCATGGCTACCGTGGAAAAGCTGCGCGATGATCCGGTCGCTAACATTCGCTAGAAAGGAGATGGGGCATGGCAGAAAATGCGGAAGAAACCTGGAAAACCAACATGGAAGCCCTCATGGCGAGGGTCGATGGCATCAAGAAAGAGATTGAGGAAATGGGCTCGATGGGGGATAGCGTTGGCATAACCGATGCGGAAAAACAGCAGGCATACGGACTAGGATACCAATTTTTTCAGCAGAAAAAATACGACAATGCCATGATCATTTTTGAGGCATTGTACGTCCTTGATCCGCTCAATGCCGACTATTCCAAGGCGATCGCCGTCACGTTGCAAATGCAGGGAAACTTGGGCGATGCGGCGATCCAGTACCTAATGACCTACTTTTTTCACCAGGAAGATTTGTCAATGGCCATGTTCTCCGCCCGCTGCATGATAGAATTGGGAGGAGGGGAGCAGGCCTATTACGTGCTGCGCAGCATCGTGGACGCGAAGCGCTATCCCAGCACCCCTAACAATGACCATTGCCTGGAAATAATTTCCGCCATGCTGGAAGGTCTCAAGGGTAGCATGAAAAAAAGTAGAGCAAAAAAAAGTGTAACAAAGGATAAGGCGGTTGGCGATGAACCCTCGTCAGAACAAACTTCGACACCCGCTCCGGCTCCGACAAAGTGAGGTTAGAAGAATGGCACTTACACCGGTAAATGGCAATCGCTACGTCATCTACGTCCCGGATGAGGGCTGGATGCTTTTCAAGTACAATGGATCGTCCTTCGAATCGATTGATGCCAGTGGCGCTGCCCTCATCGTTTACCGCAATTTCAACGCCTCGTCGAGCTATGGTGCAGGTCAACTGTTTTACACACCGGCCGACCTGACCGAGAGTGGCCTGGTCCTGTGCGCTTTGTTCCAGGACAACATGATCGTAAATCCATCCCTATCGCCGCAGTGCGGGACTTCAAAGCTGATCATTCCCCGAAATAGTGCAGAAATGCAGGCGATTCTCGAAGATCCATTGGCCATGGTTCTGTTCAGCTGTGTAGAATCCGTGATGCCGTTTGTTGACTGCATGGCGACCCTGATTGAAGCCATTCACAGTGCGCAACTTGGAGCCCAGCGGGCCATGCTCAACCAGTCGCAAAAGACAGCCCAGGTGGCACAACAGGTTCAGGAGATGGTTGATAAAATTCACGATTCATTCTTCTTCAAAATGATGAATTCTCCTGCATGCGCCATCTTCTTCATCGTTTTCGCCGCCGTCATCATGCTACTAATGGCTGCCGCAACATTTTTTACCGGAGGCCTTGCCACCGGATTTTTTCTTGCCGCAATTATAATTGCAGTGCTTGTAGTCATTGCAGCAGCCGCTCTCTTCGGTTCAGCGGCCGGGATTCTCAACAGTGATTTGCAGGATTTGGAGGATAAATTTCGAACAGAAACCGGCCTGGATCCGGCGATCGAAGAGGCGTTCGAGGATCTTCGTGCCATGGTTGGAACGACCGCTGGGCTGGTTGTTGCTGCCGTAGTTGCTACGGCAATCGGCAGCATGGTGGCCGGCTATATGGCAATCAAGGGTCCAGGTGGTTCCTATGATCGGATCAATAAAATGAATGAGCAGCGGGCCGAGGATAATCAACCTGCACTGACAAAGCAGGAGGAAAACTCAATCCACGTCGGAACTGCGGCCAGCGGGGCCGGCAGTACGGCGGGAGGCGCTGCCGGCATTTTGGAAGGGGTACTTACGATCGCGGAAGGCATGTACCAGCTTGCCATGGCTCCACTCATAGAGTTGCACAGCATTGAGAAGGCAAGAATTACGGAATGGGAGGCCCAATCCAAGTACTTTGGTTCAATTGTGAAGCATGTGCAGGAAGGTTTAAAAAATTTATGGGAGTATGTGGAAAAAATGGTTTCGTCGCAGGCAACGCTCATTCGCACGCTGGGCGATACGTCGACGACCATCGCTCGCAACATCTCCGTCTAGAGGAGAAGTCATGGCAAATACGATGAAAGAATCGGCGGCGCAAACTGTGCGGTCAGCAAGCCGTGTGGTGGAGATTTGTTCCGAAGTAGATGGCAGTCGGCCGGCCGTTTCCGCGGAACAGCCGAAAAAAACGGCGATTGCCGTCCCAGCGGTGCAGCCATCGCTGGCAATTTTTTTCGGCGATGAAACAAAATTGTTGGCACCTCCCGTAGCTCCGAATGGCTCGGTGGTGGAGCTGGCTGAATTTTTGAGGGAAAAGGTTCAAAAAGTTGCTAACAATCAAGAAGTTGATGATGTCGGATCTGCTACCAGGCGGGGACATGGAACGGCCGATGTGCAAAAGCGGCTGATAATGGTCGTGAGCAGCATGCTGCAAAGAGTCCAGGAAATGCGGACGTTGTTTGCAATGGCGGCATCGAAGGATACCAGGCTAGGCGAAGAGCTGGCTCTTCGAGGGACAGCCAGTGAAAAAGAAGCGGCATCGGCCCAGCGGGGGGCGACGACGACACAGGCAAAATCCGGCATTGCCAGCGGCGGTGTGGACATTGGAGGAGTGGTCGGAGGAACGGTACTTTCCATGACACCGCTGCGGGCACTTGGTCAACCCCTTCAACAGGTGGCAAGCGGCGTTGCCCGCGTTGTGAAAGAGAGTGGAAATCTTGGATCGGCAGCGGGCGCGGAAAGGTCGGCCATGCTGCAGGCAGATGCCCATACTTTTCAGGCACTATCATCCACCGCAACGACCACTGCCCAGCGGGAGGATGCCGCGGTGCAGAACATTGATGGGACAATTAGCCGTTTTTTTGCCCTGCTGGACAAGGTCGGAGAACTTTCTTACTCAACGTCAAAGAGCATCATCGACCATTTTTAGCGCGGAAAGCTTGGCCACAAAGTTCGATCTTTTCAAGCGAATGGAGGCAACCATCGCCCCATTTGGCTTCTAGGCACGGAACAAACTTTAAAAAAAGCGATTGAGCTCTCTTTGAGACCGTCCGACCCTACTCTTCTATGACAAAATGGAATGGCTGCGGTTTTCGTTGACGGGCGGGGCATTATTCGCGGTGAATGCACACCCCCATGAGGGGAGTTCCGGTGACGACCTACCTAGCAGAACCGTGGTGTCATCGCGCGGCCACCAAATCTTCATTTGTACCATCCTGTTTCCGATTTTTCACAGCTCGCGGCCTCCTTCCTGTTTGGAATTGTAAACAACCATCCCTTAGCGGACGGGAGCAAACGAACGGCGGTTGTTGCTGCTATGAAGTTTTTGATGGAAAATGGAACGATCAAATTTATTGGCAAAATTTCCTACGATGACATCATCGGATCCATGGCTGCCGAAGGCAAGATTGCCACGTTGCTTCGCCGCAAAAGTGACCCATGTGTGGGCACATTTGCGCAGCAGGGTAACGAGTGGACCAGAATGGCTGCCGGAAAATTCAGGCCCCTTTTCGACGCCAAACTAATTCGTTTCCAGCTCGGGTTCGGAATTTTCTACTTTGTCATCGAGAAGGTCGGGATCGGCCTTCTTCAAGTGAAACTCACCAGGTGACAACTCAGAAAACCGATACAAAAGGGCGTAGCGAGCAAGGGTAACAATACGCGGGTCGCTCGTAAATCCGTTGTAGACGTTAACCACACTCCCATCGTCGACTCCCTTTTTTACGGAAACCAACTTCTCCCAGTTGCCTTTTTCGAAATCAACCGTTGTGAGATAGGCCATCGGTGTTCCGTATCCGTTTAAAGCGGCTGGACTTGTGGGGGGCCAGACGCTGGCCATAATACCCCCAATGTCCAGATCAATGTGATCCTCATAGACTTTTCTGATTATCACGCGCTTTTCCGCAATGTTGAAGTCATTGCCCATGCATTCTTTCTGTTGCCGATAATCGGAGTGTCAATATCTTTTTTTTTGCAGGGGAATGGGTAAAAATCCCGCAAGTACTCATCTCATTTTTTGGAATCTAGTAAAAAGGAAGCTGGGCAGGGACCGGCATGGGCACGCTTAAGGATTTGTCTAATCTCAGAAAATGCATCCCTGGAGGAATGGCCTGAGCGCCAACAAACCGTGAAGGATTGGGCCAACCTTGCTTTTTTACCGTGGCAGGGAGACGGGAAAGATCGGCAAGCATTTCACGCTGATAACGATATACATTCCTATCCGCGAATTCTGTTGACAGAAAATAGGCGGAAGAAATGCGGGTGATGGGTACTTGTATTTCCATGGTAGTATAACCACACGTTTCGTCTCCAAAAGGGGGCGGTGGCTCTCGTTCAAGCGAGACAGAGTCCGAAATTCCATTGGAAGGAAGCGTAATCGTTGAACCCGGTTGGGCTGCCTGCATTGTTATCGGTAAAGAACCGCGCTGCATGCCTCTGGTGACCGTGCAGACCATGCCATTGATTTGTGGGTGAGCTATCTCATGTAGGGCAATGCTGGTAAATGCCAGATATAGGGCAAGCGATGTTTCTATGACTTTATCTGTAATAGGAATGTTCATCATATTGTATGAATTAATGAGCATACTTAGCTGCAAGTTTAACATTTGCGGTGTGTAGCTTCTCAGGTAATAGCGGCCGTCTTGGTTCGTTCCATCTACGCGATTCCTAAAAAAAATCGATTTTGCGGCACAGGAAATTTGACTAAAGGAATCGCTCGACTGTCCTCTGTGCCAGTCGTGGATCCACTTCAGAGATCCTCCACGGCTGTGCATGAGTAGGTTCAAACTTTCCTCCATACTCATCCGCCACCGAATGAACTCTTCTTTTTCCAAAAACACGTCAGAGAATTCAACCCACGGCTTCTTTTCGGTCTGTTCGTTGAATATTTTGTTTGGATTTATTATCTTATGAAGATTTTGCGAGTAAAAAAAGGCCATATGCGATGCAATGGTCCACGCCCAGGAAATTTTTTCGCCATCCTTTATCCGCTGGACGACGCAGGCGTAAATAAATTGCTTTTGATCACCGGGCAACTTTTCAATATCCTGCACTGCCAGTGTCCGAATTGCGATCGCATTTTCTATCTCGATCAACTTACTGTGCTTTACAATGCGTCCGCTTTCCAGTTTCACTCCAAAAGAATTTAGATCGGTGGCAGATACGTTAGCCTTAGCAGCGAACATTGCCTCCCAAATCCCATGGATGACTCCAATATCTACCCCCGTCGTCTGTGCATACGCAGTGAGCAGGTCGACCATTTGATCTACCGTCTTGCCGGTCATATCGCCCAGTAGATCCATTCTAGATGCGCTTGCAATGAGTTGCATGCCAAGATCAACCTCATTTTTCTTAAATCCCATTGAGGTCAGCATACCCCTAACTTCGTCTTCGGAAAAACCCATGGAGCTTAAAGTAAGAAGAATGGCTCCGAAAACTCCTGACCCATAGCCGTCGAATGCATCTCTGCCGGGCAAAACGGGTATGGACTTTGGCAGTCTTCGTGTACCCTCATAGGTTGACAACATTTGCACAAGCTGCTGCCTGGACAGTCCCAAGGTCCTGCTGGCGTACACCGAATGAATGCCCGTCTCCATGGTCGCCAGTAGTTGGTCACACTGCCCGTTCTGTAGCATTGCTCGCATGGCCTCCCTATTTTTGGCAAAAGATTGCCCAATTACGGCGCCGCGAGTGCTCTGCATTTCCCTAGCCGCTTGCTGCGACGGAAATGCCTCTGCCATGTCATTGGCGAGCTTTCGCATGGCCTCGGGAGTGAGGCCGACATCTGACACTGCTTTGTGGAACGGTGCGATATCCGTGATATTTGACCGTGCCGTACGAACGATACAATCTGCGACTCTGGCACAGAGTTGTTGCACACAATGTTGCATTGTATTTTGATCATATCCCGCACTCAACGGAAATTTGCGCGAACACACATCAAGAAATTTTGGGTCAAAATTTTCTCTGCCGAGTCTCATATATTCTAGGCAGTCGCATTCGTGGACAAGCACGGCAAGCAGGTCCTTATTGGGATCAGAGGAATCTTTGTTGCGAATGGCATCGCCCACACGCTTGCAGCGTGCTTCTGGATAACCTTTTCTCCGAAGATAGTTTTCCGCGTTTTGGGCGCTCAATTCGTCGAAAACGTCAACCCCGTCCGCCTGACGTCCTGAATCGTGAAACATGGCAGCGATTGTCGCATCGGAGATTTCGTCATCGGACAATGTCGCAAAAGCAGGGAACAATTCCTTGTACAGGGCAGCAACGCCCTTCACGTAAATGGCAGCCCGAACGGCATGGCCCATGCCATGCACCGTCGACACATCGCCTGGCCGGGCCACAATGTGTTGCCGTATGGCCAACTGAATCTCTTGGCTTTCGACCGCATAACCAGTTTGTATGCCGACATCGATCCTTTGGATGGTCTGTCGTTCACTGGAGCCAACGCCTCCTTGGCGAAACAATTTCAGTTTTTTGTCGGGAGAAAGGGTTGCCCACCGAACCCGCTTCTGTGACGTATCGTCCCAGACTTCGATGTTTTCATAGGATGGATAGGGCACGTTGTAGTAGTTGTCGAGTGCAAAATTACAAACTTCATCGAACGTCAGTTGTGGCACAACCTTGTCCTTCTCGCAGGGCACTATGTTCCCCGCACCATCATGGCCCATCCGCGGGCTGCCATCACTGTTTGCATCTTCATTTTTTGGGAAACCATCCCGTTCCCCTGCCACCGGTAGGTTTGGGTTAGGGCGATTTCGGTCGATGCGTGACCGATCCAGATCATCTTCCTCCTCGAGGCTAGGGTTATTTCGGTCGATGCGTGACCGATCCAGATCATCTTCCTCCTCGAGGGTAGGGCTATTCCGGTCGATGCGTGACCGATCCAGATCATCTTCCCCATCGGGACTAGGGTTATTGCGTGACTGATCCGGACCTTCTTCCACCTCCTGCGCAGATTTTTTGTCGTGACTTCCCGCAAAAGCTACCCCTATTTCCCCTTGCCGGGGCAGCAGAATTTTTCCCAGGCGCGATTCAAAGGCTTGCTTTACGGTGGTGCTGAAAAAACATATGCAAAGAGCTCGCAAGCAGGATCGCAGGCCGGCAAATGGCACACCCAGGCATTGAAATTCAATGGAGCATACGGCCATGGTTGCAAAAAAATTAGAAGTGATGGATTTGACCAGCTCCGTGAGGGCGCTTGCAAGTTGCACTGTGTTCGTATGTTTTTCATACGCTACCCATGCAGATTTTATCGCCATACCTTTGGAGATCGTAGCCGTCTTTAATGTAGCGATTGATAGGGGCGGGGACTTTATCATTGGAACGGCATTTGATAGAAAAAAAAAAAACGCATGTCAAGATTAAGGGACGGCAGCCGGTGGAAACGATGACGGCCAGCCATTTTCCCGTTGCAAAAATTTTCCCGGAATGATTGCGTTGCACGCCGTGTTCCATCTTTTCCGCGAATTAGCCGCCATGCCCATCAACTGGGTCGCGGAGGTTGGAGGCCCGGTCGTAGTTGCATCGCGGGTTCGTTTGGCCCGCAATTTGGCGGATGTTTCCTTTTCGGACAATGTTTCGGACGAGGTGGCCGCCGCCATCGGCGATCGCCTAACCGCCGCCCTTTCCTGCGTAGAAAATGACTTTCGTGCCATTCCCATCGGCGTCCTTGCGCCCGAAATGCAGCAATTTTTTTGTGAAAGACGACTCCTCCATAGGCGCTCACTGCCAGCAAGGGTCGGATTGGGCATAGCCCTGCTGCGCACACGGCCGATCCAACTTCGTTGGAATGTCGAGGACCATATCAAAATTTCCTGCACCTTGCCGGGTCTCTGCCTGGAAGATGCCTACGCCCTGGTGGATGGCATGGACGATGCACTGTCCAGCCAACTGCCCATTGCCTTTGACAGCGAGCTGGGGTATCTTACGGCGGATCCGGGCAATGTAGGAACGGGGCTTCGCGCCTCACTGTTGCTTTTTCTGCCCGCCATTGTCCTCGAAGGCAATGCGACCCAGCTGGTCGATGTGGTTCGGAAAGCCGGCTGTGCCATCACCGGTGCCAATGGGATGGGATCTTCGCCTGATGGCTTTTTTTTTCAGGTCTTTAACCGCTGCACCCTGGGCGAAAGTGAAAAAACTTTGCTTGGCCGCGTGCACGAAATTGGCGAAATTTTGCAAAAAAAAGAACTACAGGCGCGGACTGAACTGTGGGAAAAGTCTGCGCCCCAATTGCGCGACCGCTTTGCCCGCATACTGGCGATTTTGACCCATGCCCAGCTCATGCCACTCCAGGAAGCTGTTGAATTGCTGGTCCAGATTCGCCTGGCTGCCTGCTACGGAATGTTACCAAATGCGGCTGTCAGCCGCATCGACCGTTTGCTGGTGGAAATTTGTCCCTGCCACCTGCAGCTGTTGCACGGCGAATGGGTTGCTCCGGAGCTGCACGAATCACTGCGGGCAGAGCTATTGCGCAAGGTATTTGCGGAGGAAGAATTTTTATTATCATGCTAGGGGCATGCGCTTTGCAAAAATTCTATGGCCATCGGTCAGTCGTCCAGTCCGTTTCCCTGGAAATTGTGCCGGGGGAGGTGGTTGGACTGTTGGGACCCAATGGAGCCGGAAAATCGACCACATTTCACATGGTGGTGGGCCTGGTGCGGCCAAGTGCTGGACGGATCGTGCTCGATGGCGATGATATCACCCGCCTGCCCATGCACCGAAGAGCCGGCAAGGGCATTGGCTACCTTCCCCAAGAACCATCCATTTTTCGCGGGTTGACAGTGCGCCAAAACTTGTGGGCCGTTGCCGAAGTGTTGCCAATTCCTGGCAGCGATCGGCGGAATAGGGTGGAACAGCTGTTGGAAGAGTTTTCCCTTGCCCATTTGGCGGGGCAGCCAGCCCCCACCGTGAGCGGGGGGGAACGGCGACGGTTGGAAATTGCCCGTGCACTGTTGGGTCGACCTCGCTTTCTACTCCTCGATGAACCATTCAGTGGCGTAGATCCCATCAACGTTCAAGAGGTGCAGCGCATCCTGCGCCAGCTCAAACGAACGGGGCTCGGCATTCTCATCACGGACCACAGCGTGCGGGAAACGCTGGCCATAGTCGACCGTGCCTATCTGATGCACGGAGGCAAGGTGCTGGTCGAAGGCGACCGGGAAACGTTACTTGCCGATCCACTTAGCCGCCAATTCTATCTTGGGGACGAATTTTAAAAATTTTTCAACGCTCCATCCATCTGGACAAGGGCCGCAAAAATTGACCTGGTACCTATGTCGGCTACTCCAGCATGAGATTTTTGATCATCTTGTTGCCATTGGATAAACTTTTGGCAACATCCGGCGACTGCCATTGCTCGTTTGTATCTATGACCTTTCCCTCAGCTTCCAGGCCGGAAAAGTGCTTTTGCAAAATGGCAAGCCGCGTGCATATGGCGGTAAACTCTGCGGTGTTCACGCTTCGGCCGTTTTCGAGAAAGGAACGCGCCAGATGATGGGGTCGTAGCGCCATAATTCCATTGTACATATCTCGGCCTACGTGGGTAATGGCGTGTAACTCTGGAGGAGCATTGGCTTTGTTAAGGTTAACTTGCTCTGAAAGAACAATGTCATTGTCAACGCCCTTCACCACACACCTATTCCCCTTTAAATCGACCATGATATTGGACTCATGGCAGTCCTGTGCACCGATTAGAATATACAATGTTTGCAAAGATACTAGTTGGTGCAAAAGTTGACCCCTCTGTTCGTGTTTACACGAACGCAAATTGCCCGATTTCATTTGCTTGAGCAGTGTTTGCCCTTCGGCGTACTCCATACAGAGATCTGGCACATTATTGCCCCTATCGATGGCCTTGCTCTGGACGATCAGCGTCGCTGCATCCGGGACACCGGACAGCAAACTAACCGTCTTCGCCACACTGCCGACCGTGCAATTGCGCGATATAAGGTCCGTGAATATCTCTTCATTGGATGCATTGGCTTTTACAGCCATCCCTTTCTGCTGCAATGTACTATTGACTTCATTCATCGATTTGTTTGATATGGACGCTTCAGAGGAAAGCGTTTTCACCACGCCGTGGACTGTTTTTGAACCCACCTCATGGGTTATACGATCGAGCATAGCGCTCATTTTACCTCCATCTATCACGCCAATTCCCCTCACATTTTCTAATTTTTCTCCGACAATTTTTTTGGGTTCGGTTGGCAACTCAACGCTGGAAGAACCTTGCAAACCAAGCACATGGGCCGCTCGTTCCATGGTCTGCAACTGCTCCATCCGTCCAGGGCCAGGGTTGAGAAGCGGCTGGGCTAATATGGCTCTACACTTTTCCTTGTCCTGTGACCACACGACCGTGCCGCCGGTGGCGCCTTGAAAGGTTATCGTATCGAAGAGGTTCGCATATCTGGGTGGAGGAGGAGCCGGTGCCATTCTGGGTGGAGGGGGTGTCGATGACATCATTGGCGCCGCTCCTCCAACACCGCCACCCGCACTCTTTGGCTTTTGCAAATGTGCGAATGCCGGCGGCCTCAGTGAAGTTTTGCCCAACGCGCTGCGCACATCATTGGATGCGGTCGTTGCGCTGGGCAAATAGCCCAGGTTTGGCAATCCGGACAATTGTGTCACCACCGAGCTACTGGCCAGGGTCGTTGGCGTGTGCACCGGCCCAGCGGCAATTCCGCCATCTGCTTGACTGCCTTTGTCAACACCGAATTGCTGTTGAATTAAACCGCTTGCGGCTGCAAGGTTCGCAGTTGCATTGAGTGGAGGTGCCATCAAAATAAATTTTATGCAAATTGAACCATTCGGTCAATGCCCATCCGACGCCATTTCCCGTTCCAAATTTTCTACGCGTCGAAAGAGCTCCGGAATGCGTTTTCGCAGAACAAAGTAGCGGTTGGCGAGTGCCAGTGGCATGGCGGGCGTTCCCCGAACGATGCTATTCGGTGGCAAATTGCTTGCCACGCCTCCCTGTGCCGCGACCTGGCTCCCGGCTCCGATGGAAATGTGCCCTGCAACTCCGACCTGTCCAGCCAGCACAACCCCATCTCCCAGCCGCGTACTTCCGGCAATTCCAACCTGTGCCACGATTAGGCAGCTTTTGCCGACCATGACATTGTGGCCAATTTGCACCAAATTATCGATCTTTGTGCCGGCACCGATGCGGGTTTCGGCAAAGCGGGCCCGGTCGATGGTGCAGTTGGCTCCCACCTCCACGCCGTCTTCCAGCACCACCCGACCGATGTGGGCCAATTTGTGGTGCATTCCGTTCTCCGTGGTGGCATAGCCATAGCCGTCGCAGCCGATCACCGCACCGCCGTGGATGATGCAGCCGGCTCCAATTTCCGTATCCTGGTAAAGACACACCTTCGGGTGGAGCAGGGAAGATTCGCCGACGCGGCAGCGGGGACCAACGGTGCAGTGGGCCAAGACAACGGCATGGGCAGCTATCAGCACATCGGCTTCGACGACGCAGTAGGGCCCAATGGAAGCCGTTGCGTGGACGCTGGCCGTGGCATCGACCAGGGCCGTTGGATGAATTCCGGCCACGGCCGGCCGGCTGCGCTCCCGTTCCACCTCCTTGCATAGCTGGCCAAGTGCCAGAGATGGATTGGCAACAATGAGGTGTGCGGCATTGGGTTGCGGCTTCCCGTCATAGGATTCCGGCAGCAGCAGCACCGATGCCTGGCTGTTGGCCACGTGGGCCACGTAGCGCGGATTGTCCAAAAATGACAGATCGCCCTCCTTTGCCTGTTCCAGGGACGCAATGCCTCGAATTTTTCCAAAAAAATTTCCCCGCACTGCCCTGGGTTGCAGCAGTGCAACCAGCTGATCCACCGAATAATCCATGAACCTTCCCTAGGAATACGGCCCGCCATGGCAACCGTGATGTGGCATGCAAAAAGTATTCTGGCGAAAAAACTCTCTGGTCCCAGAGCTTCGACTGGCAATCGCATGGAGGCACTTATGTCGGTTCCTTGGCCTGTTTATATTGCTAGCATTGCCGGCCGCGGGGAACTTCCGATCCAATGCTCACAGGGACCGTACTCTGTGGTTCCTGTGAGAAGACATCGAAGCCGGCACATGCTTGGGATTGGCGTATACGGGTGGAGGGAACGGGGCCAAAAATGAGGCCGATTGTATCCATATCCGCTTTACCGATGCTGGCGTGGGTGGCCATGGCAAAATGCCTTGCCATCTTGATGGCGGAGAGGGGGGGATTCGAACCCCCGGTACCGCTAGGTACACGGCATTTCCAGTGCCGCACAATCGGCCACTCTGTCACCTCTCCCGCCGGCCAAAGAGCGCAATTTTTCCGAAAGGTCAACGGAGATTCTGGAAAATTGGCCGTCCCGCAGCCCGTTGACTTTTTTCTAAAAAATTTCAACATGCCGCCGTGTGGCGTCTTTTCCTTTTTTTTCTGCCGCTATCTTTCGTCCGTATCTCTGTGGCACAGGCAGATATGCGATGGATGGCCATCACCTTCGACGACGTGCCATGCTTGGAAAGCTATGCAAGCCTCGCGCAGGTGCGACAAATGAACAAAAAAATTCTTGGCTGCCTGCGACGATGGAAGGTTCCGGCAACGGCGTTTGTCAACGAAAGCAAATTTTTTTGGCGGGGAGAGCAGCGGTCCAGGATTGCCATTTTACAGAATTGGATCGACGCCGGCCACGAGATTGGTAACCACACCGCATCCCATAAAAATCTTTCCGCGGTCGGATTGGAAGCATTTTGCCGGGATGTGGTGGCGGGGGAACAGACGGCCAATGGCCTACTATTGGCCAAAAATGGCACGCGCATGCGATTTTTTCGCTTTCCCGGCCTCGACGAAGGCCAGGGAGAATTGCGCCAGCAGGTGCGAAAATTTTTAGAACACCGTGGCTACACCATTGCCCCCATCACCATCGACCCCCGCGACTGGGAGTTTAATGCCCGTCAGAGGCTTTTTAGGGAAAATGGCAGAGCAGCTGAAGCGGCCGAAGTTCGGCGTCAATTTCTTGCCCACCTGGCAGAGGAATTGGCCAAGGCGCGGAATGGAAAACGACAGGAAATCTTGCTGCTGCATCTATGCACATTGACGGCGGACTGCCTGGACGACATTTTGACCCTTACGCGAAATGCCGGCTTTGTCCACCGGCCATTGGCCCAAGTTTTACTGGGCACGTCGGCAAAAAATCCGGTGGCAGGAAGCATGCGCAAAGGTGGCAGCCGCCGGTTTTTTTGAAAAATAACTTGCCAGTCGACGTGGACATGACAGGTTCACCGCCGGGGTCCCGTTCGTCTAGTCCGGCCCAGGACACCGGATTTTCATTCCGGCAACAGGGGTTCGAATCCCCTACGGGACGCCACGCAGCTTTATCCCAGCACTTGGGAGCTCAAATCCCAGCAAGGTCCACGGCCGTCACACGGTTCCCATGGCCACCGTGCGGCTTTTACGGGCATCGCGCACTTTTAATGTCCGCCGGGCACTGACAACCGTGGTTGATGTGGGGCAAAAAATTTTTCCATTGGCAGATGCCATTGCATCATTGTCAATTACTTGACTGGCATATATTTGCGCAAAATTATCAACCGATTGGCTGAAAAAATGCGGCAATGTGCTGCAAAAAATTCGTTTCACACCATCCCGACCCAACTAGGGCAGAGCCACAATGGGGAATGAAAGCAAAAAACCTTTGGTTGTGGTGGCGGACGGAGATAGAGCATTGACTGGGGTCTTGGTTTCCCAGATGGCCAGCTGGTCCATGCGGGCCGTGGCGGCGGACAGCCTGCGGAACGTGGAAAAAATTTTGGAGGAACAAAGTGGTGCACTGCTCATTCTAAATGTGGCTCTGCCGGATGGCTGTGGTCTAAATTTTATAAAAACTCGGCGGCAGAGTGGTGAAAATATTCCCGCCATCTTCCTCGTCAACCGCGGCCAGCTGCAGGACAAAATCCGGGCATTGACCATCGGCGACGATGTTTTGGAAAAGCCGCTGTCCTGTGCCGAACTGCACATCCGCATCCGATCCGTTCTGCGCCGTTCCGTGCCACAACCTCTTTTTTTGCAAAAACTTCAATTGGAAAATTTTACCATTGGCCGCGGCCAGGTCCTGGCCCAGCGCCAGGAGATTGTTCTACCGGATGGCACGGTGTTTCCAATTGGACATAAGGAACTTGGCCTGTTGGCCATGCTGGCCATGCGGCGCCATCAAATTGTCCCGCGCCGGGATCTAATTTTGGGGGTTTGGGGATTTCTTACCAATCCCTACGGCCGATCCCTGGATCAGTACATTGTCCGCATCCGCAAACTTTTGCACCGCTGCGGCTGTGGCAATTGCCTGCAAACCGTCCACGGCGTTGGCTATCTTCTCGCCGACGGATAGGCCATGGCGATCCGCCCAGGGTTGGCACTGGTGACCACTTTTTGGCTTGTCTTCCACCGGACCATTGGTAGCACTTGCCGAGGACGATGGGAAAAGCGCGCAAAAGTTTGGAGACAGACGGGGCGACGGCTCCGGTGCAGGAAGGGGGGATGGAAAAAGATGATGCCGTAGCGGAATCGGAAAAATGTGACAATTTTGCCGAGATTTGTCGACTGCAGGACAGCGTGGCAGATTTGCAGGACCGCCTGCTACGGGCATTGGCAGACCATGACAACTATCGCAAGCGCATGGAGGCAGAGTGGGCGGCACGGGAAGCGCAGGCCGGCGAATCCCTGTTGATGGAATTGTTTCCCGTGATGGATAATTTTACCCTTGGCCTGCGGGCCGCGCGCGACCAGGAAGTTAGCCGTGCCGTTGAAGGTTTTAGCCTCATCTTTGACCAGCTGGACCGGCTGCTGAAAAATCGTGGAGTGGAGGAGGTTGGCAAGGTAGGAGAACGGTTTGATCCCAACTTCGCCGATGCCATTGCAGCCGTACCGGACGGAACCGTGCCGGTGGACTGCGTAGCACAGGTGGTGCGAACGGGCTATCGCCTGGGGAAAAAATTGCTGCGGCCGGCATTGGTCATTGTGTCGACAGGAATGCCCGCCGGGGCCGATCTGCCAAAGGAGTAGGCCATGGCCGACGATTACTATGCATTGCTCGGTGTGGAGCGGGGTGCATCCGCCGAAGAAATCAAAAAAGCCTACCGCAAAAAGGCCGTCCAGTACCATCCCGACAAAAATCCCGGCAATCAAACGGCTGAGGAAAAGTTTAAGCAGGTCTCCCGGGCCTACGAGGTGTTGAGTGACGATAAGAAACGGGCCGCCTATGACCGCTTTGGTTCGGAGGCATTCCAGCCGGGTGGCGGAAATTTTTCCGGTCATGGCATGCATTTTAGCCAGTCCCAGAATCCGTTTGACATATTTAATGAGGTTTTTGGCGAAGGATTTGGTGAAAGTCTTTTCGGAGGGCATGGCATGTCCTCCTCCGGCCATTCCTCCGGCCGTGCGGACGGAAATGACCTGCGCTATGATCTGGAAATTACGCTATTGGAGGCATTTAACGGAATTGAAAAAACGCTCCAATACCAGCGGCACAGTACCTGCGGTGACTGCGGCGGATCGGGCGACACGCCTGGATCTAAGAAGATTAGCTGCCCCACCTGCCACGGCCAGGGCATGGTTACCATGCAGCGCGGCTTTTTCCAAATGTCCCAGCCGTGTCCCCGCTGCGGAGGTGCACGGCAGATTTCATCCAATCCCTGTGCAAAGTGCGGCGGCCGTGGCCTGGTGGTGGCATCCCACAAGGTGCAGGTCCACATCCCACCTGGCGTGGACACAGGGACACGGCTCTGCTCCAGGGGTGGTGGCGAGGGAGGACGGGGTGGTGGCGCCCAGGGCGATCTCTACGTCGTAATTCGGGTGAAGCCGGATGAAATTTTTCAGCGGGATGGAAACGATCTGCTGACATCCATCGCCGTCCCATTCCACACCATGGCCCTGGGAGGGGAACTCGAGGTCCGCACCATCGATGGCCACGGCATGCTGAAAATTCCAGCCGGCACGCAGCCGGAAACTTCCTTTCGTTTGCGGGGCAAGGGCATGCCATCCATCCATGGCAGCCACGGCAGAGGGGATCAATTTGTGCGGGTGCAGGTTTTGGTACCGGAAAAATTGAACAAAGCTCAGCGGGAAAAGCTCATGGCATTCGCCGCAAGCATGGGAGATTCCCAGACGCCAAAGGAAGGTTTTTTTCAGCGCATTTTCCGGCCCTAGCCGCCGGCCCGGCCGTGGCAGAACCTGTGCCGCGCCAATCGTTCAGCTAGCTGTTGCTCCAGCTCGTCGGGTTCCAGCGGAATGGTCATGGAAAACCGCACGTAGTGGCCAACCTCATCCCATGGAATGGTTAAAATTCCTTCTTCGGCCAGCAGCCAGTCGCTGA
This sequence comes from Puniceicoccales bacterium, assembly GCA_031275345.1. GTDB lineage: Bacteria > Verrucomicrobiota > Verrucomicrobiia > Opitutales > JAIRLM01 > JAISOW01. The sequence goes on along the minus strand of JAISOW010000001.1, from coordinate 19,308 downwards.
ACTCTGCGGCCGTGGCCAGTGCAATTTCGTCAACAGCCGTTGGGGCCGGCAGGTATAGGTAGAATGGATGGTGCGGTGGCTGTTCTGCAAAGCCAGCACCACCTTCGCCGCATAGTAGACGTTCCACCGCCCTACACCTGCGGTCCAATAATGCCAATGATCGGGCACAAAAGTCATCGTCGTCTAGGGCTGCCATGGCGCCGTACTGGATGGGAAGAAACTGTCCAGAATCGCTGCATTCCTTGGCACGGCGGTAGGCGGCGATGGGCAACCTTCCTCCGCAAACCCAGCCAATGCGCCAGCCGGTCATGTTGTGTGCCTTGGAGCAGGAATACAGCTCGAGGCAAATATCCTTAGCTCCAGGAATTTGCAAAATGGAAAATGCCGCAGGGCCGTGAAGTCCGGCATAGGCGGCATCGTGGGCCACGATAAGGCCGTGTTCTTGGGCAAAGGCAACGGCTTTTTGGAAAAAATCGGCACCTGCCAACGCCCCGGTTGGATTGTTGGGGTAGTTGAGCAAAAGCAATTTAGCCCGGTGCAAAATGGCTGGTGGAACGGAGGAAAAATCTGGTAAAAAAAAGTTTTTTTTCAACAGGGGCAGGGAAACTACTTCGACACCACGCAGGGCTGCATGGGTTGGCAGAACCGGGTAGCCGGGCACGGTGGCCAGTAGCACATCCCCCGGCCGCAAAAATTCCAATGCTAGGTAGGTGAGCGCATTTTTGATGCCCATGGATGGCAAAATTTCCTCCTCCGGCTCCAGTTGCAAAAAAAAATTTCGCTCCAAATAGCGGGCCACCGTTTCGAGAAAATCGCGGCAGCCACATTCCGCGTAGCCATGACAATTGGGCCGGGCCAGTGCCCGCACAAGTCCATCCATCGCACCGCTTGGCGGCGCTTCCTGCGGCCGTCCTATGCCAAAATCCAAAATGGATCGGTCGGGAAATTTTTTTTGAAACTGCCGCCGCCTCTCTTCGACGGAGGCAAATTTATAGCCCATGCCATGGCAGCCGCCGGTCTTCGTCGCATTTTGGCATTTTTTTTTCAAATTTGCCAGATCTGTTCGCGCATTCATCGCCGATGCAGGCTGGTTTCACGGAAAAAAATGTCAAATGGGATATGGACGGCCCACCCTACAGAACGGCCCGCAGCTTTTTTAGAGCACCGGCGGCCAGAAGCTGAACCCTGTGCTTTCCAACTCGGCAGCGGTGGGCAATGGCATCCAGAGGCAAAGGATCTGCTCCGTCCAAGCCGTAGCGTAGGCGAAGAATGCGAGATTCCAGCGGCGTTAGTTGGCAAATGCCATCCGCCAGGGCATGGTGCAGGGAAGTTTTTGTTGCCAGGTCCAGCGGCGTTGGCTGGCCGGCAGCCCACTCCTCCGGCGGAGAAATTGTTCCTCCTGAAACGTGTTCCAATGTGCGTACGCGCGTGACGGGACAGTGCATGTGGGCCGCCAATTCCTGGCGCGTAGGTTCGCGGCCCAGACTGGCCATAAGCTGCTGCCGCGACTGCTCAAGACCGTGCAATGATCCAAGCAGTGGCGTCGGCAGACAGATGGGACCGCGCATGGTGGCGATGGCTCGGCGAATTGTAAATCGAATCCACCAGGTGGCATAGGTTGCCAGACGGGTGGTTCGCTGCGGCCGAAAGCGGTCAATGGCATGGAGTAGCCCCAAAAATCCTTCGTGGACCAGGTCGTCCATGGAAATGCCAAAATGCCTGTAGCGGTGGGCCAGGCGGTAGACAAGGGGACGGTTTGCCAAAAAAATTTTTTCCCGGGAGATGCGGTCACCCGTCCGAACCAGTTTCAGCATGCGCCGTTCCTCGGCCAGGGAAAGTATGCCATCCCGTTCCGCCATTTTCCCATTGGACACATCCCAACCGTCGTGGCAATGCCGTTCCTACGGCTAAATTTTACTTCGTCTATGATTCGCTGCGTAAATTTACCTGCAACGCCGACCTTTCCTTCTCCAGGCTTTGCAGGATGGCCCGCGCTCTGGCAATCACGGTGTCCGGAAACCCGGCCAACTTGGCCACATGAATGCCATAGGAACGGTCCGCTGGACCATCGACAATTTTGCGAAGAAATAAAATTTCATCGTCCCGTTCCCGCACCGCCACGTGGCAGTTGTACACCCGCGGCAGGACGCCGGCCAGCCTGGTCAATTCCTGGTAGTGGGTCGCGAAAAGTGTGCGTACCCTCTGCCCGTGGAGGTGCTCCAAAACCGCCCACGCGATGCTCAATCCGTCGTAGGTGCTGGTGCCACGGCCAACCTCGTCCAAAATTACCAGGCTGGATGCCGTGGCACGGTGCAGGATGGCGGCTGTTTCCCACATTTCCACCAAAAACGTGGACTGGCCGCGGGATAGGTCATCGCCGGCACCGATTCGGGAAAAAATTTGGTCCACCCGGCCGATGTGGGCGGCCGTGGCCGGGACCCAGCAACCGCACTGGGCTAGAAGAACGATCAATGCAACCTGGCGGATGTGGGTGGACTTGCCTCCCATGTTTGGCCCGGTGAGCAGAATGATCTGGCGCCCATCTGCCGTCAAATGCGTGTCATTGGCCACAAAAGGTTCTCGGCCGCCGCCGCGGTGCACCTCCATCTGCTCCACAACGGGATGGCGACCACCTTCAATGGCAATGTCCTTGCCAGCATCAACCGTCGGACGAACATAGTTCCATTCCAATGCCAACTGGGCCCAGCCTGTAAATAGGTCAATCTCCGCAAGGGCATGGGCAACGGCTGCGATGCGTCCGCCCTCGGCAATGACCCTGCCGGCCACTTCTTCAAAAAGTTCCTGCTCCAACGCAAGGGCATGGCCCTGGGCTTCGCAAATTTCCCGTTCCTTGGTCCGCAATTCCTCCGTTATGTAGCGCTCTCCGCCAACCGTTGACTGGCGGCGCACGTAGTGGGCCGGCACAGCATGCAAATTCGCCTTGGTGATCTCAATGTAGTAGCCAAATGTTCCATTGCGGCGGATGCGCAGGTTGCGGATTCCTGTGCGGGCCTGTTCCGCCGCCTCCAATTCTGCAATCCATGACGTTCCCGAACGCAGCAGCTGGCGAAGATGGTCAAGATGGCCATGGAAGCCGTCGCGGAGAAATCCTCCCTCCCGCGTGTCCTGGGGAAGGCTGTCGGCCAATGCGCGGCGCAGATAGTGGCACAGTTCGGAAAAATCATTCCAGCCGCTGGCAAGGGCGGCAAGATGTGGACCGATGGCAAGCAATGTTTCGGCGATGGCGGGAACCCGGTCCAATGTTGCCAAAATTCCACCCACCTCCCGCGGCAGCCGCAGCCGATTTTGCAGCCGTCCCAGCATGCGCAGCAGATCACGCACCCCGCCCAGCAATTCCCGCAGCCGTTTGAGCGCGGCGGGATGGGCCACAAGTTCACCGACGCAGCTTTGGCGCCGAACAATTTCGTCCAAATTTTGCAACGGTCTTGCCAGGTATTCCCCCAAAAGCCGTGCTCCCGCCGCCGTCCGTGTCCGATCAATGGCCTGGAATAGGCTGCCTTCCCGCGTGCCGCGCACGGAGCGAAAAATTTCCAAATTTGCCACGGTGCGGGCATCCAGTGCCAAGATATTGCCCGGAAGAACTTCGCTAATTTTGTAAACATTGCGCAGCTGGCCTCCCAAATTGCGCGATGCGTAGTAGAGCAGTGCTCCGGCGGGACCGAGTGCGGGATGAGTCTCCGCAACGCCAAAACCATCCAACGATGCCACGGCCAAGGTCTTCAAAACCGTGGCCAGTCCATTGGTTCTGTCAAAATGGGATGCCGGCAACTCCGTCGTGAGCCGCCGGGAGGATAGCAATTGGAATGCCTCCAGCCAACCTTCCCGCCGGTCGGACCAGGTTTCCATTTCTCCTTCGCTGAGAAGAATTTCCCGCGGGTTCAGCGCGGACAGCGTTGCCAACGTTTCCTCCCGGTCCTTGGACGACACGATGTGCAGTTCGCCCGTCGAAGCCTCCAGCCACGCGGCGTGGACAAAATCTCCCCGCACCGTAAAGGCGAGCAGGTAATAGCTTTCCCCCGCCTCCATCTGCCCATCTTCAATCATTGTGCCGGGCGTGTAGATGCGGGTCAGGGCCCGCTTGACCAGCTTGCCCGGCCTGGGAGGTTCCAGCTGGTCACAGATTGCCACCTTCCAACCGCCGTCGATGAGCCGGCGCAGATAGGAATTGACCGCGTGGTGGGGAATGCCGGCCATGGGCATGCCCTGGCGCTGGGTAAGAGTCAGGCCAAGTAATTGGGCCGCAATTTTGGCATCGGCATTGAATAGTTCGTAAAAATCTCCCAGTCGAAAAAGTAGCAACGTCCCTTCGGGCAGGCCTGCCCGCACCTGCTCGTACTGACTTGCCATCGGCGTCAAACTTTTGTCGGGCTTCACGTCCATCGCGGGAAAAATTTTGCAAAATAAAATAACCAGATGGGGCAGATGATTCCTAAAAATATGAGGGGTAGACAGCTGGAGCTTGTCCCAACCGCCCGTTCATCACCGTCTCTGCCGCGCCAGGGCTCGATAGCCCAGCGGAATGTGGCGGTGGCAATCGTACAAAAGACGGCAAAAAATCCGACAGCCAGAGACGGAAAGTGGTGCAGCAGTGGCAGTAGGGCGAGGATCAAAACGGCGGATGGCATGGTGCCAAGAAGCAGCAAGGCAACGGCCAGGGGAAATGCCCGTCCGGCTGGCCAGCTCCGTAGGTCACGGCCGGTTAGCTTGGCATCCCGCCCCGCCATCAGCAGGGCCAGTGCCACGGTGGCCAGCGTGGCCAGTAGGGGTGGCACGGGCGAAGGGTTGGGCAATAGCCGGCCCAGCACCAGAAGAAGGGCCAGCGCCTGGAGCAGCAAGGCCTCCACCGCCCGCCAAAGGTAAACTTCGCGGTGGACCAGCAGCCCCGCATGGACGGTGGTCATCGCCACCATGGTAAAAAATATTTTTAGGTCATGGGCTGGCAAAATCTGCAGCCATAGGGCGGCGAAGGATAGGGAAAACCAGGCACGGAGAGCCAAGCGGCCCGGGCTCATAGATGGAGTGTGCTCGCAGAGACAAAACGGAAAAAGTCCGGCCATGCCGAGCAGACCAATGGTGTGCAGGCACAGCAGAGGCGGAGAAAATGGGGCGTACAGGAGGCCAATTGCGGCAATGAGCTGCAAAAAAAAAGCCAATAGCCGCCCGACCCTGGGGACGGGATCGGTCCAGCCGCACAGCAACCAGACCAGGCCAATGGCAGAAAACACTAGATCGGCCACCGACCGATGGCATGGCACTGCACCGCAAAATAGCAGCGGTAGGGCAAAAAACGTCCACCGTCGGCCGTCCGGTATTTTTGGACAAAACGCAAGGCCCGACAAAAATAGCAGGCAGGACGGAAGCACAGCCGCCACCGTGCCAATCCGGTCGACGCTTTCAATTCTTTTCCCTGACAGGCCAGGAAATTTCCATTGCCACACCGATTTTTTACGACACATCCACGGCCGTGGGAAGGCGGGTGCACATCATCACCTTTGGCTGCCAGATGAATGGGCGGGATTCGGAGGCAATGGCCGCCGCACTGGAGAACGATGGGCATCGCATCGTCGATGATGAGGCGGAGGCTGACCTGGTCGTGGTGAACACGTGCAGCGTGCGGGAAGGTGCGGAAACGCGGGCCCTTGGCCGGCTGCGGCAGCTGGTTGGACAAAAGCGGCGGCGGTGCGGTCTGCTCGTCGGCGTGGCCGGCTGCATGGCCCAGCGGCTTGGTGCCGTCCTATTTTCCCTGGTGCCGGGCCTGGACTTTGTTCTTGGCACGGGACAGCTGGATCGCATTGCCGCCGTGCTGCATCGTTTGGAGGCCGGTGAACGGCAAATTGTCTGCGCAGAACCGCGAAATTTTTTGCCAAAAATGCGCCGCCGCCACGGCCGGCCGTCCGCCGAGGTGGCCATCTCCACAGGCTGTCCCATGGCTTGCACCTACTGCATCGTTCCCCAAACCCGCGGCCGGGGTGCCTGCCGTCCCATGGACGACGTCGTTGGCGAGGTGAAGCTGCTGGCTGAAGGAGGTACGCGGGAGGTGGTTTTGCTGGGGCAAATTGTCAACTTCTACGGCCTGCGCCAGCTGCCAACAATTGGCGGGAAAAGTCCATTTGTGCAGCTATTGGAGCGCATTCATTCCGTCGCCGGCATCGAGCGCATCCGCTTCCTATCGCCCCATCCCTGCGGGTTTCGCGAAGATCTTCTCCGCTGCTTTCGCGATTTACCCAAACTCTGCCACGCCGTCCACCTCCCCTTGCAAAGCGGTTCCAACCGCATTTTGCGGTCCATGCGCCGTGGCTACACGAAGGAGATGGCGCTGTCCCTGCTGCACCGCCTGCGGGAAGATTATCCGGAAATGTCCCTTTCCACCGACCTGATCGTTGGATTTCCCGGCGAAGAGGATGCGGATTTTAGGGAAACGGAACAGCTATTTTCCGAAATTGACTTCGACATGGCCTACATTTTTCGCTATAGTTCGCGCTCCGGCACGCCGGCGGCGGCAATGGAAAACCAAATTTCCCACGGCACGGCCGCCGAACGGCAGCAAATTCTTCTCCAAAAGCTGGCGGAAACTTCGCTGCGGCGCAATCGCCTTTTTTTGAACCGCACATTGCCGGTTTTAGTCGAGCAGTTTTCTCCCAAAAACCCACGCATTGCCATCGGCCACAGCTTTCATGGCAAAAAAGTGTTTTTTCCTGCCCATGGTCGATTGCTGGGGAAAATGGTTTCCGTGCGCGTGGACCGGGCCGGGGTAGGTTTCCTCGGCGGAGTGGAAGAAACATAAAGCATTGACATGGGAATACTTATCTGTCATTGGTTAGATTTTGCTCGACGAGCTGCTCATCTTTTTTTATGTGAAGATCGGGAGTGAGGGGTCCGCATTTCCATGCGGTCCGGTGAGTTCTACGATGGGCACAAAAACAAGGAGTGATGCATTGCCACCGTTTTCCTTTCTCATTGAGAAAAAGAGGGACGGTGGGGAATTTAGCACGGGGGAAATGAAGGGCATCGTCGATGCACTGCTCGACGGTTCCATGCCCGCCCACCAGCAGGCTGGGTTGTTGATGGCCATCTATTTTCGCGGCCTATCGGTGGCCGAAATGGCAACGCTGGCGGAGGAGTTGATGCTATCCGGTGAAGTTCTGGAGCTATCCGATTTGCCACTGCCAAAGGTGGCAAGCTATGCAACAGGTGGCGTCGGGGACAAGGTGCCGCTCGTGCTGCCGGCCATTGCCGCATCCTGTGGCGTGGTCATGCCATCAATGATTGGCCAGGATGAGGACTTTATCCTGGGGACATTGGACAAGCTTGAAGCAATTCCCGGATTCTGTGCGGAGGGAGATTTAAAAGAGTTTTCCCGGCGGCTGCGCACCCATGGCCTGGCCTATGCCCGCAAGCAGGCTGCCATCGCCCCGGTTGACGGCAAACTCTATGCCATGCGCCGAGAAATTGGCGCAATTCCCTGTCTACCCCTTGTGGTTGCCAGCATTTTGGCTCGCAAATCGGCCGAGGGAGCGGAAAGTTTTGTGGTGGATGTGAAATGGGGCAATGGTTCCTTTATCAAAGATCTGGAACAGGCAAAAATTTTAGCCCGCTCCATTGCCAGGACCTGCGACGCCTTTCACCGCAAAAGTGTGGTGTTGGTAACCGACATCAACCAGCCGCTGGGAGATGCGGTTGGGACAGCCGTGGAAATCGAAGAGGCGGTGCGATTTTTAAAGACCGAAGAAGGTTCCGAAGACTTTCGTCAGCTGGTGCTGCGCATGGGCATGGAGGTCGTGCGCCTGGCCGGCGTGGCCGGATCGACCCTGTCTGCCAAGCAGATGGTCCAGCGCAGCTTGACGTCGGGAGCTGCCTTTGCCAAATTTAAGGAAATCGTTGCCTCCCAAGGTGGCGATACGTCCGTATTGGACGATACGGAAAAATTGCCCAAGGCACGATTCATTCGAAAGCTGCCGGCTCCCAAGCGGGGCTACATCCACACGATCAATGCCGGAATGATTGCCCGCGGTGCACGGCTCCTAGCCGAACGGCCCGATGGCACTCTGGATCCGGCCGTGGGAATTTCCAAAATTATGAAAGTTGGGGTACAGGTCAAGCAGGGCGAACCGCTTATGATGATTCACTACAACGATGAACGCAATTTGGAAGCAGGCCTGGAGTATCTGCGCAGCGCGTATCGGCTGGCCCCCAAGCGGCCCAGCATCGGGGATCTCATCGTGGAGCGCATTGCCTAAATTTTTTCTTTCCAATCCCACTTTTTGTCCAGATCGGGAAAGGTACCAGGCTGTGAAAAAGTGGCCGTTTTTATCTGGCCATTGCCGCCCGTATCCCACCATGGTGTCGACCGTGGCATGGCTGAAAAAAAAGTTAACAAAAAGCTTGCTTGCCCCCATCGTCATCTTGGCTTCTTTGCCATCCGTGGCCCGTGCGGAGAAATTTTTTCTGCCAACGCCCAATGCTGCGGTGGCGGAGCCGGCAATCTATTTGCAGCCAACCGCGCCCGGCATGGCCAATGGCGGCTTTGGCCTTGTGCGCGAGGGTGGGACACGGTTTCATGCGGGCATTGACATCCGACCGGTTGCAACTTCTCCGGATGGAGAGCCGGTGGACCCCATATTTTCAGTGGCGGCCGGCCGGGTTGTCTATGTGAACCGCGTGGCGGACCATAGCGATTTCGGCATCTACGTGCTCATTGAACACGACGAACTATCCCTGCCGGCCACAACTCTCTACGCCCACCTGGCAACCGTGCGGCCGGACATTGCTCCCGGCATGAACATGGCAACCGGTGAAGCAGTGGGAACAATGGGGCGCAGCGGCAATGGCTGCTACGCCATTCCTAAAGAGCAGGCCCACCTGCATTTTGGCCTTGGCCTGCGCCTGGGCGATGGGAATGCCTTCATCCGCTGGTACGCACTCCAGGGCTATGGCGACCCCAATCACCACGGCATTTGGAATGCGCTCAACATGGCATTCATTGATCCGCTGCCAATCTTGCAGGGAAAAACTTTGCCGCTGGCCGACCACCTTCGCACCCTGCCCACGGCATTTGTTACAAAAATTTTCATTGGCCAGGTTCCCCCCCTGCTGCTTCGCTACCCAACGCTGTGGACCAATCGCATGGAAGCGGATAGAAAAAACATTGCCGGCTTTGCTGTGGAATGGGACTGCCACGGTTTTCCCAAGTCATGGACCAGTTTTCCTGGAAAAGGAGTGGATCGGGTCGCATCGGTACAGCTGCTCCACTGGCAAAAAGCTTTGCTGGATCCGGCGCTGCGGCGCAAGGCACTGGTGCGGGATTGCGATGGAGCCGTGCAGCTGGGGGACTGCACGCTGCAGACGGTGGAAAAAATTTTTGGCGTGCCGACAAAATGCATCGTTGATTCTCCGCCTAATTTTTCTAAAGGGGTGGATGGCCAGGAGAGATGACTACTATGCGGGATGACTATCTACGACAGGCGCTGCTGGTGATTCCAAATCCCAACATCCTCATTAACATCGTTTCCCGTCGGGTAAAGCAGCTGCGCCGGTGCAATGACAGCAGGGTGGAGTCGTTGGAACGGCTGGAGCTGGAGGACGTTGCTTTGCGGGAAATCATAGAAGGCAAGCTTACCTATGCACTCGACGGCGAAGAGCGGAACGAAGGGTGGCATGGCAAGCCCAAAATTGGCTGAAAATGGGACCAGGAATGGTGGCGGCTCGGTTGAGGTTGTAAATCGCAAACTTGGCCACCGCTACGAGGTATTGGACCGGCTGGATGCAGGGTTGGTGCTACGGGGTACGGAGGTAAAATCCTTTCGCAACGGTTTGGCCCAGATCTCCGAAGCGCACGTGCACCTGGACCGTGCGGGTGAGGTATTTTTGATTCACGCCCACATCGATGCCTATTCCCATGGCACCGACGCAAACCACGACCCGGTGCGTCCGCGAAAATTGCTACTGCACAGAAAAGAAATTTTGCAATTGCGCACGGCCGTGGAACGGAAGGGCATGGCACTTGTGCCGGCCCGCATGCACATGGCCCATGGTCTGGTCAAGGTGACGGTGGCCATTTGCCGCGGAAAGAAATTGCGGGATAGGCGGCAGGATCTGCGCACGGCCGTGGAACGGCGAGAAATGGACCGGGCACTGGCGCTGCGGAGCAAGGGAAAAATCTAGAAATTTTATCTTTCGTGGGAGATATGGGCTTGTGTTCGCCTCCGTCCGGCCTATCCATGGCGGGCATGGATTATCCGTTGGTGGTGGGCGATGTGGCGGCTCGGGCTGCGGGAGGTGGAAACCAACTGTTGATTTTTGGGCTCATATTTGTGGGCATGTGGTTTTTGCTCATCGCCCCAAATCGCAGGCGGCAAAAGGCGCATCAACGCATGCTGGCCGCCCTCAGGCCGGGTGACCGTGTCCTGCTCGCATCTGGAATTTTTGGAAAAATTTTGCGGGCAAAAGAGAGCCGGCTATCGGTGGAAATTGCCAGCGGGGTGCGGGTTGAAGTGCTGCGCAGCTACGTGCAGCGGCAGATGGCGGACGACGAGCAAGCAGGTGAAGGGGATGGTGATGGTTCCGAAAAAGATGCCGCCCCGGACGAGGATGGCGAAGACGGCCAACGGCAGCAAGGTGGTAAACCGGTACGGCGCAGACCACGCAGCCGGCCAGCAAAATAGGGAATGGCATGGCCGGCCTGCGTCATAGAATTGGTTGGCGGCTAGGTCTGTCACTTTTGCTAGGTGTGTGGGCCGCGGCTGTCCTGGTCCAGACGCCGCTACGCCCCGGCTTGGACCTGTCCGGTGGTCTGGCGGTTACGCTGGAAATTGCCCAGGAGGCGCTGTCCAAGGATGAAGACGGCCGTGCTCAACAGTTGGCCCAGGCTCGTGAAGTGATGGCCAGGCGAATCGATGCGCTCGGCGTGGCGGAGCCGATCATCCGCACAAAGGGTGATGCGCAGATCGAAATTCAACTGGCCGGAGTGGTGGGCAGGGACAATCCCAAGCTATTGGAGGCGATCAAAAAGCCGGCAAAGTTGGAATTTCGTCTGGTTCATCCCGGCGGAGCTGCCGGAGAAGTTCCCGCCGGCTATGGGTGGGTTGCATGGAATGAATCGGGTGGAGCGGGAAATGGCCAGCCGGATCGCTTGCTGCTCAAACGCATCCCAGAACTGACAGGCCGGTCGATTCGGCGGGCCGTGCCAACTGTCAACGCCTACGGTGCCAACGAGGTGGATTTGGAGTTGACGGCCGATGGGGCGCGGCGTTTTGAGCAAATTACCGGCCAAAACATTGGTCGGTCATTGGCCATCGTACTGGACGGCAAGATCCACTCGGCACCGGTCATCCGCAGCGCCATTCCCAATGGCCGGGCGTCGATCAGCGGTCGTTTTACCCGCGAAGAGGCGATTCACCTGGCCAGTGTTTTAAACAATCCACTGGAATTCGAACTGAGGGTGGTGGAGGCGCAGGAGCTTGGCCCATCGCTGGCGGAAGATGTGCGCACCGCCTCCCTACGTGCGGTTGGCGTCGGAGCAACCCTTGTGGTGCTGTTCATGGTTGGCTACTACACCCTGGGGGGGGTGATGGCCATGCTGGCCGTCGCATTGAATGTGCTGCTCATTCTGGGAACCCTGGCAACGTTCGGGGCCACCATCACCCTGCCGTCACTGGCAGCACTGGTTCTCACCATCGGCATGGCGGTCGATGCTAACATCATTATGTTTTCGCGGATGGCCGAGGAACAGCGGCTGGGAAAGGATCTGCGTCTTGCCCTTGCCGATGGCTTTAGCCGCTCCCTCGCCACAATTCTGGACGCCAACCTTACCACATTGCTGGTGGCGGCCATACTATTTTTCCATGGGTCCGGCATTGTCCGCGGCTTTGGTGTCGTACTTGCCGTTGGAATTCTCACAACGCTCTTCTGTTCCCTTGTGTTTTTCCGCGGCCTGCTGGAACTTGTGGTCCATTTTTGGCCAACCGGAAAGCTTTTTCCCCAATTCTTTCGCCGGGTCCCCAGCTTTGACTTCCTCGGCCGCCGCCGCCTGGCCTTCCTTCTCTCCGGCGTTGCCATCGCCGCTGGCTTGCTGGCCGTTGCCGTGCGCGGCCCTGCTATCTACGGCATGGATTTTACGGGAGGCGACGAGATGCTGCTCAGCTTTCAAAGCAAGCCGGAATTGCAGGATTTGCGCGCCGTGGCAGAGCATTGCGGCATCGGTGAGGTACAATTTTCTTTCCAGCGTTCCCTGGAGGGAGGTTCGGAGCAGCTCAGGATACAGACGGCGGCTGGCCAGGGCGATGCCTTCCTGGCGGCAGTCGATAAAAATCTGCCGGACAGCCACTTGCGCCAGCTGCAAAAAATCCACATCGGTGGCAGCGTGGGCGAAGAAATGCGCCGCAGTGCCCTTATTTCCCTTGGCCTGGCCATGCTGGGAATTTTGCTCTACGTAGCCGTCCGCTTTGAACTTGGCTTTGCCATCGGGGCCATCGTTTCCACTGCCCACGACGTCCTGGTCACCACCGGATTGTTTTTTTTACTGGGCCATCGGCTGAGCGGACCCATGGTGGCGGCAATTTTAATGGTCGTCGGCTACTCAATCAATGACACCATCGTCATCTTTGACCGGATTCGGGAAGAATTGCGGGCCAATGGAAAAATTGCCCTGGGCGAATGCATCAACCTGTCCATCAATGCGACCCTCGGCCGCACCCTGCTTACCAGCCTAACGACGCTTCTCGCAGCCGCTTCCCTCCACATCTTCGCCGCCGGTGTGATCGTAGACTTTTCCCTGGTATTTTTGCTGGGAATTTTTACGGGAACATTTTCTTCCATTTTCATCGCAAGTCCCTTGTTCTACCTTTGCCATGGGGGGCGACGTGGGGCGTGGGAAGGAACGGGCCGGGCACGGCATCGTCACAGGGCAATTCAATAGGGAAAAGAATTATGGATCGGGAAGAAATGGTGCGACAAATTTGTTCCAATGCGCAGCACGTTGCCGGATTGGACGATCTGCGGCATAAATTGGAAAAAGGCCATCCACTGCGCATCAAATTCGGTGTGGATCCGACCAGACCGGACCTAACCTTCGGCCACCTGGTTGTATTTCGCAAGCTGCGCCAATTGCAAGATCTTGGCCACGAGGCGATCTTTCTCATCGGCGACTTTACCACCACCATCGGCGATCCATCCGGCCGGTCGGAAACCCGGCCCGTGCTCACTCCGGAGCAGATCGAAGAAAATGCAAAAACCTACCTTGAACAGGCATTCCGCATCCTGGATGCAAAAAAAACGGTCGTGCGTCGCAACGGTGAATGGTTTTCCAAAATGTCGCTGGCGGACATGCTGGCACTGGCCAGGGAAATGACGGTTGCCCAGCTCATTGAACGGGAAGATTTTGCCAAACGTCACAGGGAAGGTGTTCCCATTGCCGTTGTCGAATTTCTCTATCCCCTCATCCAGGGCTATGATTCGGTCATGTTGGAGGCGGACCTGGAATTGGGAGGCAATGACCAACTGTTCAACATGCTGGTGGGGCGCACCATGCAAAAAAACCGTCGCCAGGAGGAGCAGGTGGTGCTCTGCATGCCGCTGCTGGTCGGATTGGACGGCACGAGGAAAATGTCGAAAAGCTATGGCAACTACATTGCATTCAACGACTCGGCCCAGCAAATGTTTGGCAAAATCATGTCCATTCCGGATGAAATTTTGGAAACTTACCACCGCCTACTGCTGGGCCATGGCGATGCGGATTGGACGGCCGTTGCCAAGCTCCACCCCATGGAGGCAAAGAAGCGGCTAGCCGTTGCGCTGACTGCCCAGTTCCACGGCGAAGAAATGGCAGCCCGCGCACGGGATGAATTCGAAAAAGTATTTTCCAGGGGTGAATTGCCGGAAACATTGGCACACATCCCATTGGATACTTTTGCAGCCGAAGAATTTGTGGATGTGCTGGATTTGTTGGCATCGTCCGCCGCCTTTTCAAGCCGCAACGAGGTGCGACGCCTGCTGGAACAGGGAGCGGTGCGCTTGGACGGTGTCCGGATCGAATTAGGCCAAAAAATTTCAATCCGTGGAGCTGCGGGACAGGTTTTGCAGGTTGGAAAGCGGCAATTTTTCCGATTGGACTAGGCGTGGAAGAAGACCGGGAAGATGGCAGCCAATCCCTGCGACGATTGGAGGAGCAGCTACGCCAATTGCGGGGCCAATCCGCCGCCGTGCGGGTGGATGTTTCCGTGGAGATCGAAGCCATCGAGGCAAAGGTTCGGGCCATGCGCCAAGAAATCTATGCCAATCTGGGCATTTGGGAGCGGGTTCAATTGGCCCGTCACCCCGGACGGCCCTATTCACTGGACTACATTGGCCACATTTTTTCCGATTTTGAAGAAATCCACGGCGATCGACTTTTTGGCGACGATCCTTCCATTGTTTGCGGTCTCGCGGCCTTGGATGGCCGACCGATCGTTGTAATTGGCCAGCAAAAAGGTCGCAATGTGAAGGAAAATATTTTTCGTAACTTTGGCTGTCCTCAGCCGGAAGGATATCACAAGGCATTGCGTGCCATGCGTTTGGCCAATAAGTTTTCCCTGGCAATTGTCACGTTCATCGACACGCCAGGTGCCTATCCTGGAATCGGTTCCGAAGAACGGCACGTGGGCGGGGCAATTGCGACCAATTTGCTGGAAATGAGCACGCTGCGGGTGCCATCCGTGGGGGTTGTGATCGGAGAAGGTGGCTCCGGAGGTGCCCTGGGCATTGCCGTTGTCGACCGACTGCTGCTGCTGGAAAATGCCTATTTTTCGGTGATTTCTCCGGAAGGCTGTGCCTCGATCCTCTGGAAAGATGGGACAAAGGCACCCGAGGCGGCCAGGGCTCTGCAACTGAATCCGCACAAATTGCTAGAATTTGGCATAGTGGACGAAATTCTTGCCGAGCCGCTGGGCGGGGCGCACCAGGACCCAATGGCGGCGGTGGCAACGGTAAAGGATGCCCTGCTGCGCCATCTGGCCGAGCTCGGTGCGGTGGGCGATCCCACTCGGCGACAGGCGCGCTACCGGTCAATCGGTGTTCCGTCTTAGGTCTCAATCTCCCAACGACAGATCATTGCATGGCTCACGCTGTGCCGCCTCCCTATCCCGGTGGAATTGGTCCAATAGGCCGTTGATGAATCGGGCAGCGGCCGGTCCGGCGAAGCGTTTTCCCAGCTCAACCGCCTCGTTGATGACAACGGCAACGGGCATATCCCTGCGATGGATCAATTCGTAGAGCGCCAGGCGGAGAATGGCCACCGGTACTCTCTCCACCCTTTCCGGAGACCAGTTGACGAGAAGGCGTTGCATGTGACCGTTGATTTCCTTCAAATTGGCAATCGTACCGGCAGCCAGGTCCAGACAAAATTCATAGCCCGCATCCGGCAACCCGAGCATATTTTGCAAATTTTGCCAGTGCCCTGCAACCGGAACAAATGGATATAGATCGTGAAGATAGAGCAACTGCATCGCAGCCGAGCGATTGTCCCGCCGACCGGCAACCTTGCCCGCATCCCCTCCAATAGCCACGGACATCCGGCAGGACATCACAGTGACGGCGAGGCAGTGTCAAGGGGAATGTGGAGCGACCTTCATCCCAATTCCAGCAGGGTTTCATTTTTCAGTGAAGTTCCTGCGGCAAGGAGAGACGGGCCTTGCCGCCGATTGGCAACGGTCAATGAATTTGGAACTTGTCATTCACACATTCCAGTGCATGGTGGTGGTGTGGGCCCTTAGCTCAGCGGTAAGAGCAGGGGACTCATAATCCCTTGGTCGGCGGTTCGAATCCACCAGGGCCCACCAGGCCGAAACGCTGCTCTAGGAGCTGTCTCCCAGGCCGGTGTCGTTTTCGATTATGGGAGAGGTCTGAAAGAATTGGTCTACTTTTGGTCTGCTTTTCCAGGAATCGGGTGTGTTTTCGCCGGATTTTGGACCATGTGGGAGTGACGAGTTTTGGGGCTGTCATTGGCCGTAAGTTTCGCAAAAGTTTCCTCGGAAATGTTCCCCCGCTCGTACTCGTCGCGCAGAGCTGCCATCATGGTCTCTAGGTCGCTCCCGGCGCGTTCCACTTCGACACAGTTGGTTCCAAATTCGGCCGCCCGCCACCTGCGGAAGGTGCACATGCTGCGGATGATGGCGTGAATCGTAGCGCTGGCCGCGTGCGAGTCATGGGGATTTTCCCCTCCGTCCGATTCGCAAAAGGCGGCAAATTCCCCTTCCACGGGCAGGGCAACTCCGTGGAGGCAGTGAAGAAAGGTGAAGAAATTTTCCTGGCCCCCTTCGCCAAACATTTGCGCTAACATCCGTTCTACCTCCTTTGCCACGGCCGGCTCATTGAGAAGATCTAGCAGCACGTCAGCGATCCGATTCCAAAAGTTGAGCAACCCGTTGTTCCGCAGTTCTGTCGGGACTTCCCAGTCTATTTGGCGCAGGGCCGTGGAAAAAATGCCAATGGCTTCTCCCAGAAAGTGGCTCCGGTAGACGGTTCCGCGGACGTCCAGGAGCGCTTTCCAGGCACACCATTCCCGGTAGGACGTTGGCGAGTAGGGACGTCCGATGAAATCCCGCAGGGGTAAATTTTCCCAGCCAGATGCCCGTCCCTTTTCCTCCGCGCTGAAAATCATGCAACCGGTGCAGGAGCGGATGCGGCGGGCGATGTTCGGGGTTAGTCGCCTAATTCCAATTTCGATGCCGGCGATGATATCGCGGCTGAGGCCTAGAAGTTTGGCGAATTTTGGCTGGGATACCCGCTTACCACACATGGCCCCGCGCAGTGCATTCAGTTCGGACATGGCGCCCCCATGGGTGCCCTTTTTTGCATCATCTGACATCATATGCCAGCATATGGCATCTTGTGCAATGACAGACGTCAACACAAAAATTACACCGCATGAATTCAGGGAAGATCAAAAAAGGTCAAAAAAACAGTTTACTTCAACTCGGGTTTTTATGCAATGGGCCATGGAAATAAAGACAGCACTGCTGAGGCCCAAGGAAGCTTGCATATTGCTGGGGATTAGCCGGTCCACTTTCTATCGCATGGAACGGCGGAGATTGGTCCTTCCCGTTCGCCTGGGGACCAGAACGGTACGCTACAGGCTGACAGATTTGGTGGGCATTGTCGAAAACGGAACTTGCCAGGCCAGAAATTTGACCAACAGAAAAAAAGAGACCGTGCAGGGTTCGGTGGCCTGCACGGCTGGAGATTAGTTATGAAAACAGAAAACTTTCCCCCAAACGGGAACATTCTCCGCATGGGGCGGGAGAAAAGTCAAGAAAACGGTGGAGAAAATTTTTGGGCTGGCGCCCGGGAGCAGGTAGGGTTCGCCCAATTGCCACCAGCTGAAGACGGGGCCAAACCACAGCCATCCGGGGATGGTGGCTTCTCCTGTATGTGGGAGGAGACTATGGGGGCCATCCAGGCAAGGTTGGGCGACAAGCTGGCCAAAATTTCCAACTGCATTGCCTACTCACCGGCCGAGAACGCGTACTATGTCCAAGATTCGAAAAAAATCTGGAGTATAGCTTCCAAGAGGCAGCTGTCCTGCATGTTGCGACTGGCACCGAGCTATAAGATTTCCGTCCGTCCCCGCTACCTCGCCGGCGAAGATAAAAAGCTGGAAGACCTGAGTGACTTTGACTGCGCGATGCTCTACATCGAGCGCTGCAATGCCGTTAACCGGGTTGTGCCAAGTCTGGCCGGCTATCGGGCGGGAATTCATCCAATTGACCTAGGGCGGCTTCTTGTCCTAAAGGAGCTCGAGCTCATAGCTCCTAAGAAGGGAGCATTTGCCACCATCGACGCCCTTTTTAGGCACTTCCTGGACTTCGACCAGCACCGCCAATACGCTCGTTTAAAATGCCTCTTGCGGGGCGTGTTGCAATTGACCCACCGCGTCTATGGTGGACAGGCTTCCCTGGCCAATGAGCCGCACACCTTCCTGCATCTTTTCCTGGTCGGCGATCCCCAGCTGGGTAAGTCCTTCATTGTGCAGCAGATTTTTCAGCCTATTTTAGGAGGCGTAATCGGTAAGCCGTTCTCCCTCATGTCCGGCAAGACGGAGTTCAACGAAGACACGGCAAGGGCGATTCTCCAGACCTGCGACGATAGCGTCGGCTTTTCCAGCGAGCGGGATCAAGGGGACTATGCGCAAATGATTAAACAGCTGCATTCCAATGAGATGACACGCATTAATGCCAAGTTCAAGGAGCCATTCCATGCCCACCTGCTGCACTTCTACGTGAGCACAACGAACAGCGACCCGAATTCTCTCAAACTTTTTCCGCGGCTGGTCGACGGCGTTGACGGGCTGCGGCAGCGCATCCTGGCCCTCTACGCCAATCCGGAGCTTTGGTCTGAGTTCGCCGCGAATGTAACCGATGAGCAGAAGAGAAAACTCCAGCGTAGAATTCAAGACGAACTTCCGGCGCTCGTTCACCACCTTCTCTACGAGTTTGAGCCGGCCGCAGACTTGGTGGCCCCATCATTTCACTGTAAGGAGTTCATTCATCCAAAAATCGAGAAGCTAAATCGGGCCAACACGCAGGAGGGAAAGTTAAAAGCCCTCCTCTGGGAGATTTTGGGCAATCAAGAATTTACTGGGCATAGTACCGATTTGCATAATCGCATTTTGGGCGAATGTGGAGAGAATGGCATGAAATATGTGTACTACTGTGTCAATCAACTTGGAGTGCTGTTATCAAAATTATGCAAAATATATGCCGATGAATTTACTCTAAGCAGAAGACACGGCGCAGGAAAACCGACCTATACCATAAGGTTAAAAGGAGAGGATTTGCCGTGAAAAAAATGCTGCCGAAAGTGGGGGCGTCAATGAACTGTCATAGGGTAAATAACGAACCCTGGCAAGGGAAACAAATTTCCCCAGGGTTTTTCTCCCTCCCGGCGTTCCTCCCGTTCCTCCCGCCCGCATCAGGAAAGGCTTGCGGGGAGGGAGGACCTCAAAAAGTCCGTTCCTTCCGTCCCTCCCGCGCGCTCTGGGAGCGAGCTGCGGGGCAGACGGCCCGTTGGCCGATTTTTATGACGAATCTCCCTGAATGCGGCTCCAGAGCGTACGGGAGGGACAAAAATGGCTGAATTAATGCTATTCCTCCCCGACTGCCCTATGAGAGGATGTGAGAGGCATTTTTTCCACCATAGATAAAATGCAGAATTCGCACTAGAGGTTATGCCAGAATCTGCCGCTATCGTGGTTTTTCTCTTATAAAGCGGAAATGAGATCCAGTAATAGGTTGTTATGATGAAAAGACGGCGAATTCC
>JAISOW010000003.1 GCA_031275345.1 Puniceicoccales bacterium | reverse complement strand
CATTCGGAAAACTTCTGCATGGAAGTGGCGCGAGCGGTAATGTTAAAAATCAGGCTGCGACACGCATTGTCACAGTCATCGTCGCACGGAAGTTCCATAAAAATACCCCTCCGCCGACCTGGGTAAACCCGAATTTTGTCGGAAATTTTGTCGACATTTTGTCGATTTTAAAATCGCCACCTACGCCGCTTGTAGTGCGCCCTCCCGAATTCTGTCGGATTTTATCAATTTTGTCGTATAGGGAGTGTACGAAAGTCAATCGGAAGCGGGTGTATAAAAGTCCAACAAAACCATCACGGGGTAGCAGTGCTTCACCCACCCATCATGGCCCAGGCAAAAAAACGCGTAAAAAACCCCTAGAACGCACGATCGCCCTTCCCGTAACACCCACCCGCCTTCTTCGAGGGCATCAATCAATCCTGGGCCCTCCTGGAGCGTTTTAAAGGCATTCTTGCTTAATCGATGGCAATTGCGCACCGACCTTTCGGGCAAAATGTGTCCATGGATGTGGCTACAAAATCCTTCCCTAAATGCCTATTTTTCCTGGTGTAGCATTTTTTTCTTAAAAAACCTTGCCATCAGCATGGAATGCGGATTCATAGCCTAATCGCGCAACACGTAGAAACGATGTTTTTTACCCTTAATCGGATTGTGGTTCCGAGGGTCGCGGGTTCGAGTCCCGTCTACCACCCCAGCCAACAGAGCGACTTGCGAGGTAATCTACTCCCACCTTGTATCGTCTTCTTGTCTTGGTTTTAACTTACTTTTGCCAAAATTTTTCTCCCATCGACATTCGGAAATTTTTGCACGGATTATTTTCCCTTGACAAAGCCTCCCAGCACTACCAGTGACGGCCCTATGGATCAATTGTCTAGTAACACTGCAAAAATAACAGATTATGGGCGGCACCCGGTGAGCCAACCGAAAAAAGAACCAACCACTGGAACCGTCACGCAAACTTCGTGTGATGTCCAGACCAACATGTCCGTCGCACCTGTTACGCAGTCGTCTCTCAGGTTGCATGCCATTCCTTGGAAGGATCTCTTCAAAAACATCTCCGGCAACATTTATATGTCCTCCTTGGCAGTAGCAATGCCCTATATCCGGCTCCCGCACGCACTCCTGCGACTTAGACAAGCTTTGCCCAAAACTATGGACTACGCGGAAAAATACGGATGCTCCGAGATCGTGGACATGTCGTGTGCGCTGTATGGTGTGATAGACGATTATATTCACATCATGTCAGAGAATCCGCCTAAAGCTATTCGCATAAAAGCTGATGCGCAGATCGAGGAGTTTCTATATCGTTATAATAGAGCGATATCCTATGCAGGGATATGTGATTCAGAATTTGATTCAGAATATCTGCTAGATGAAGTATGTCCCGGTGGTGCGGCCGAAAGTGCATTTAGTTTATCTTATTATTTTGAAATCCACGAGAGGAATTTACTCCTGCAGCTTAAGCAAGTTTTGCCCAAAGCTATTGACGACGTGAGAAAATACGGATACGATCCATTCATTCCCTACTTGTGGGATGTGCAGGTTGGGCTAGACAATTATTTTCAAATCATATCAAAGAATCTGCCTGAAAGTAAACGTAAAGAAGCTGGTGTGCGGATTAAGAAGATCCTATGGGAGAATATGATGGCAGTACTCTATGTCGAGAAATTTGTGCTAAAACATAATTTAAAATCTCTATTAACGTTGGGGGGTCCCGATCGTCTAGCCAAATACGAATTGTATTTCAATGAGTATTATATTGGAACACGCGCGAAATTGAACTCGCAGATTGTTACTGCCCGCACAGGCATATGTAAAATGTTCAAAAATTTGCCAGTAAATGCGAAAAATGCAACTTCCTTGATGCCAGAAGTACTGGTGGAGGAATTCGTAAAACTTGGGCAAAAATTTGCTGATTGGCAAACCCAAGGAATTTCACAAAAAGATCGATACGAACTTTATCAAGAAGAAGTTATCAGCGAACTACAAATTTTCGCGCTCCTCTTAGTGATTGAAGGTATACCTGAATCCGATCGTTTCGCATGGATGAAATCTCTGATGATGGGTCGAGTTTTTAATAGGTCAACTCTTTCTGGACTCTACTGGGTCTTGTTCCGCACCCAAGAATTCTTAACGGTTGATGAAGAAGATGATGTCTACGCTATGCCCGTGGTGCTGGTATCCGACAAAGCAAAACAAGAAAGGCCTTATGACGCTTGGGCAGCTCTCAAACCAAGTGATTACGCGCCGCAGGCACAGGTTGACAAACTTGTGCAAATTATAGAATTTCTTCCCATAGAAAAGCGCAGCGAGGTAGCCCGTATGATCAGGAGGATGGATAGCGAGTGTGAAATAAAACGAATTCCGAACTATGGTAAAACCTCGTTAACGACCACATCCTCCTCTTCGATATAACGGTCTAGAGAGTTCTGAATGGCTTCGATTACGTGGAAGCGATGCTCATCGGAGCGATAGGTCTTAATGGCGAGTTCGCGGGCTAGTTCAGCCAATCGGTAGAGACTGGTGTCCGGAGTGGGACTCGAACCCACACGACCCAAAGGTCAGGGGATTTTAAGTCCCCTACGTCTACCATTCCGCCATCCGGACCAGATTTCCACTGGGCGACGTTCGGCAACAATTGGCAAGAGAAAACGTCGACACCTGTGGATTTTGGCAGCGAAGGAGCATTTTTAATCGTGCAGCGATCCATTGGTGAAGCAAAATGCAACGATTTTTTCGGCCTCATCGGCGGCAGTGTGACACCTAAATCCGTAGATACGCCTCGTAGAAGGACGCGCCCATCCTACAAAGTTAAAAAAGCGCATTCGAGGCCGAAAAAATCGTTGCATTTCCTAAATCGAACAAAAAATGGACAAGACAATCTATCTCATCGATGTAATCAATTTATTTTTGTGTCATGGTTTGTAGAAAAAACGATTTTTAGGAGAGTGTGTCTGCGTTTTCCTTGCAACTGCGCAATAGTTCCTCCATCACCGCGCGCCTGGCTTCTTGGCAAGTTTCTGGTGTTTGCATCTGAATCCCTCCATACAGATTATCGTACTCCTCAAATGCGGCCACGGACGCATTAAACGCTGCATTGTACTCTTGCGTACACGAATAAGAATATCAAATGGCTTGATGGAAATAAGCTCTAGCAAAGCGCGCTGTGCTGTCTCGTTGCCTTTGCAGGCATAGATTGACCAGACAAGCATGCAAGCTATGCGCGAATCTTTTCTATCAACGTTACATTTCTTTAGAACATTTTTCAGAGTGTCAATCAACATTGTCTGGGCTTCCAGGTTTCCCCTGCAGGCCCTAATGGTCCAATGAAGGTCATTGACAATTTGCATTTTCATAGTGAAAGCATCTTGCCCAATTTTGAATTCATAAGCACGTTTAGAACGTACCTGCCTAGTAAACTTTTGCACCACATCTTGGATGGCATTCCCGTCGCGCAGAGAATTGCACATGGCTGGCACAAGGTGCTAATACTCATTGACAGTAGGACAATCCCGGCGTGCCGATTTCATTTCTTGAATGAAATTTTTGGCCGAAATGCGATCATTCTTTGTCATTTTTCTAAAATGCGGTTGCCAGACTGCTCCCGAGCTGGACGCGACATTCTTCCGTGGAACGGGCGCGGATTGCGACGGATCCTTCCCATAGCCAGCGGTTGGCCAGCCGGCGGACTAGACAATGCCGCTGTTCGATGGGCCGGTGGCGGTGCACGTCGTAGGAAAAAAATGTATCCAGCCGCAGCAGGGAGTTGGCTCGCCAATGGTGGCACAGGCGCAGCTGGCCATTTTCGCCGTGGCGATGCATGCTCTCCAGGGAAATGTTCCAAAAAATTCCTTCGCCAAATTGTACGGAGGCAAATGTTTCTCGCCAACCATGGCCAAAGTGTCCACGGATCGCCAGGGCAAGGCAGGGGGATGGGTGGAATGTGGCGTCGGCGTGGAATCCAGCCGGTGAACTTGGCCCATCGTTGGATGGGAGGGCAATATCCTGCCATAGAGCACAGCGACCCCATTCGCGGGATTGGCCAAAAAAGGAATTTTGCAGCCCTATGCGCAGCACGTGACAATTTTCCAAAACATCGTCGCTGCGCGGATCGGCCAGGTCGATGGCGGGCAGGTAATTTCCCTGGTCAACGCAGCCAGCCAGCTGTGCAACGGCCTTACCCTTGCCCTGTACCATGCGGCGGTAGTGCAGGACGGGACTGCAGCGGTGGAAAAAAAAAGTTTTCTTCGCCGACCGGATCGTGCCAAAAAATTCGCCGCATAGGTCCAGGCCAATTTCTCCCGCAGCTCGCAGTGTGGAACCACCCTCCAGGGAACGGCCATGGCCCATGGCCCGCAGGGTTAGGTGCGGCAGCAATGTCAACGGCGGCGCAGCCGACGACGACAAATGCAGTGGATGGGTGGCCAGCTCCACGATACAAATTCCTCGTGGCCAGTCTGTTTTGGAGTTGTCAGGTTGCCGCAGCAGAGCAAGTTCGCAGCGACCTCCTGCGATGATGCCGGGGATGGCGGTACGCTTTGGAGGAATGGAAAGGCATAGTTCGGGAAGCCTTTGGACAACATTTTGAAAATCTCCGCAGCTGGGCCGCAGCAGTGCCGTAAAAATTGTTGCGGCGCCGTGGCGGCGTAGGGCAAAAACGGTGTCAGGGTTTTGATTTTCAGAAAAAATTGCGCTGCGAAAATGGCGCCATACCTCCGAATCGCTCAGTGGCTGCCACTCTCCCCAAAATTGCCAGCTGCCATGCCGCGCCCCGATGGAGGTTTGTCCCCAGAAGCGGTTTGGTCCGATGGACCGGCCCAGCACATCCCTACCGGCATCGCCCGCGTCGCGGATGAAACCGCCCCGCAGCGACAGCTCGCAAAAATCTTTGGCGGTTGCCACGCTGCGCCAATGAAAAATTGGGCCCAGCATGAGGCCGCGGCTGGCATAGCCATCCAGCGCACAGCCAATGCACAGCCGGTCGCTTGGAAAGATGGAAAATTCTCCGCCGGCAAATAGGCCCAAATCTCGCCGCTGACCGCCATGTACTTTTACGTAGACCGGACTTTTGTGCAGTGGCAGTGTGCAATGAGCCATTCGCAAAAGTCGCAGCCGGCCTACAAAAAGGGATGGTTTGGTCAAAATGATGCGATGGTCGGCCGTGATGGTCACGCGGTCGGCGGCCAGATGGAAGGTCAGCGGGCCGGGTTCGCCAAAAAATAGGTCGCTGTTTTGGAGAACAATGTCGTCACCGCCATCCTGGTCCACGGCCGCGGCTCGCATGCGATAAAATTTAGTGCCACAGCGTACTTCACGGCCGTGCAAGGTCCGGCCGTTGGGAGAAATTTCCAAAAGTTCTGCCAAAAGCAGGCCATCTTTCCAGTCGAACAGTACGCCACCTGTCAATGTGAGACGGTGATTGGAAAGGGACATGCGCTCTGCTCGCAAGAATTTGCCATTGGCGAGGGAAATTTGGACAGGACATGCGTTGTCACCGGCAGCGGGCGATGGCAAGGACAGTGCCAGCAGGATGGATGCGGCACGGCACAGCAAACCCAACCAGCCCATTGCCAATGGCTACCGGCTTTTGTTGGGTCGGACAATGCTTTTTCCATGGCCGCTGGGAAAGCCTCTTGACAGGCCGCCGATGGTCGATGAAGATTTTCAGGGAGGGGAAATGAGAGCGATTCAGACGGTGACGGATGTCAATCTGGCAGAGCGAAGTGTGCTGCTTCGGGTGGATTTTAACGTGCCTCTGAAGGATGGGCAGGTAATGGATGATACGCGGATTCGGGAAGCCCTGCCAACCATCCGCCATTTGCTCAAACGATCGGCGAAGGTGATTTTAATGAGCCATCTTGGCCGGCCAGATGGCCAGGTCGATCTGCGCTACTCCCTGCGCCCCGTTGCCCGCGAACTGTCCAAGCTGCTCAGCCGCCCCGTTCTTTTCATCGAAAATTGCATTGGTGCGGACGTTGGTCAAAAGTTGGAGGAGCTGGATGAAGGATCGGTCATCCTTTTGGAAAATTTGCGTTTCCATGGCGGTGAGGAGGCAAACGATCCGGCATTTGCCGCCCAGCTTGCCTCCTATGGCGATGCCTACGTGAACGATGCATTTGGATCGGCCCATCGTGCCCATGCCTCAACGGTCGGCGTGCCAGCCCTGCTGCCTATTAAGGTTGCTGGGTTTTTAATGCAGAAGGAGTTGGACTTTTTAGGGGCAAAAACTGCCCAGCCGGAGCGACCGTTTACCGTAATCCTGGGCGGTCTGAAGGTCGGAGATAAGATCGGCGTAATCGACGCACTTTTGGACCGCTGCGATTGCATGCTCATCGGCGGTGCCATGGCTTTTACATTTTTGAAGGCCATGGGCATGGATGTGGGGAAAAGTCCGGTGGAAAAGGATCGTCTGGAGGACGTGGTCCACGCCATGGAAAAGGCCAAAAAGCTTGGTGTGGAGCTGCTGCTGCCCGTTGACACGCTTTGCACGGATCGCTTGGACCTGGCAGCTGGCACGGTTGGAGAATTGCGCCAATGGACGGGCTCCATAGTGGAGGATGGTTGGATTGGGGTGGACATCGGCCAGCTCACCGTCGAACGCTATGCCCGGGCAATCGCGGCGGCCAAAACGATTTTTTGGAATGGGCCAATGGGAATTTTTGAGATCGAATCCTGCTCCAAGGGAACGTTTGCTATTGCCGGCCATGTGGCGGACGCGGATGCGACATCCATCATCGGCGGTGGAGATTCGGTGCGTGCCATTCACCAAAGCGGACGGGTGGAAGACATTACCTTCATCAGCACCGGTGGCGGTGCCAGCTTGGAATTCCTGGAAGGTAAGGTTCTGCCGGGCGTTGCCGCATTGAACAGCAAGGATGCATGAACCGCCGGCACCCGTGCGGCCGCCTGCCCGTGCCGCAATTTGCCGGCGCACTGTGCCGCAGGGAACGGCCAGATTGGCGGTGGCTGGGCAAATTTCCTTGCACTCCTCCGGCCACTTTTTAGCAAATGGTACGGCCGTGGACCTGGGGCATATTCGAAATTTTTGCATCATTGCCCACATTGACCATGGAAAGACGACCATTTCCGACAGGCTGCTGGAGGCAACGCAGACGGTTGCGGCGCGGTCCATGCAGGATCAGCTGCTGGATTCCATGGACCTGGAGCGAGAGCGGGGCATCACCATTAAGAGCCATCCGGTTTCCCTGCGCTATCGGCATCCGGAACTGGGCGATTTTTTGCTCAATTTGATGGATACTCCCGGGCACGTGGATTTTTCCTACGAAGTGTCCCGCAGCTTGGCGGCCTGCGAAGGTGCTGTGTTGCTGGTGGATGCCGCCCAGGGAATTGAAGCGCAAACGGTTGCCAATGCGCATCTTGCCGTCGGCCAGGGTCTGCAAATTGTTCCCGTCATCAACAAGGTGGACCTGCCCAATGCGGATGTTCCGGGTGTGCGGCGCCAGCTGGAAGAGATTTTGGCAATTCCCGGCGATGAGGCCATTTTGGCAAGTGGCAAGACCGGAGTCGGCATTGAAGATTTGTTGGATGCCATCGTGCGCCGCATCCCAGCACCGACGGACTGTGGCAAAGCAAAGGCCCTCATTTTCGACTCTGTCTTCGACAGCTTTCGCGGGGTCATTTGCCATGTACGTCTCTTTGGCGGTACCCTGCGGCCAGGTCAGGAAATTCTGCTAATGCATGCGGATAGAAGGACGCAGATTAAGGAATTGGGACGATTCACTCCAGCCATGACCTCCACCGGAGAGCTTTCTTCGGGACAGGTTGGCTATTTGGTTACCAGCATCCGCAGCACGGCCGAAGTTCAGATCGGCGACACGGTCACATCGGCCGCCATGCCAGCCGATGAGCCGCTCCGCGGCTATCGTGAGGTGCGGCCCATGGTGTTCAGTGGCATCTATCCGCTGGACACGGCGGACTTTGAAAAGCTTAAGGCTAGCATGGGCCGGCTCAGGCTCAACGACTCTGCCCTCACGTTTACTCCAGAAAGTTCCATTGCCCTCGGCTTTGGCTTCCGCTGCGGCTTTCTCGGACTGCTGCACATGGAAATTGTCCAGGAACGCATTCGACGGGAATACAATCTGGACCTAATTGCCACCTATCCCGGCGTGCTCTACCATGTCCTGCGGACCGATGGATCGGTGCAGGAGATCGACAATCCGCAATTTTGGCCAGATCCTTCCCGCATAGCTGCCATCGAAGAGCCAACCATTTTGGCCACAATTCATTCGCCGGCGAGTGCACTGGGCGATGTGCTGGCACTTGTGAATGAAAAGCGGGGGATTTGCACACGGACGGAAACGGTTGACGCACAGCGCTTAATGCTGAGCTGCCAACTGCCGCTCAACGAAATTCTCATAGATTTCAATGACCGGCTCAAGAGCGTTACCCGCGGCTATGGTTCGCTGGACTATGAACCGGCTGGCTATCAGAAGGCGGACCTGGTCAAGTTGGACATTCTTGTCAACGGAGAGGCGGTTGACGCATTTTCCTCCATTGCTCACCGCAGCAAGGCGGTGGCTACCGGCCGGCGATTGTGTGAAAAATTAAAAAATTTGCTTCCCCGCCAACTTTTTAAAATTGCCATCCAGGCTGCTATCGGCGGCGATGTCGTCGCCCGCGAAACCATCGGTGCCCTCCGCAAGGATGTCACGGCTAAGTGCTATGGAGGGGATGTCACCCGCAAGCGCAAGCTGTTGGAAAAGCAAAAGGAGGGGAAAAAGCGCATGAAAACGATTGGAAAGGTAGCCATTCCCCAGGATGCTTTTATCAAGCTGCTGCGCCAATGAATTGGCAGAATGAAATTGGGAACGATCGGGATCGTTGAACAGGCCGCGCCGTATTCTATCCTGTCAACCGCAGAATTGCCAGCCACTTTTTAAAAGAAGCGGAAATTTAGGGAAGTATGGCAAAAAATTTTTCATGGACGGCGGTCCAAAAGCTGAAATAGCTCGATGGCAAAGATTGCCGCAAAAAATAACCATAGAATCAGATAGCGCAGGCGAAAGTAGCTTTTTCCCAAAAAGGGTGTGATGGGAATAATCCCTGCGATGAGGTTGCCAAAAATTCCGCCACACAGGCCAAGGACGACGAGAAAGAGGTGCGGCAGGAGAAGGGCAATCGGCAAGGATGCCAAGATCAACAGCTCCCTGGCGGCGAACAGCCTGCGTTTTGCGGTGAAGATATCGCCGATGGCTCCATGCAAGGCTAGTGACAGGGAGATGATGGAGGTGGCAATGGCAAGGAAAGAAAAGCAGCGGCCGGCAAGAAACACAAACTCCGGAGTGGCCCGGTCCTGCAGCAGGGAAAAAAGGGGCAGGCCGGTGCGGGCAGCATGGCAAAGCTCTTCCTGGGAAAACAGGCGAAAGGCTATGGTAAAAATTACGATGGCAAAGAGCAATGGTAGCAGGGTGCCGCCCATGAGAGCCGCATAGACGCGACGACGATCGCGGTGCAGCCGTTCGCAGACAATGGGAATCACTTGATGGTAGCCAAAACTGCACAGAAGTACCGGTAAGCCGAGCGGCATTCGAAGCCAAGATGAACGAACGGGCGGCGGTGGAGTGCCTCCGTGGAGGCAGCCGGCAATGGTAAGCAAAAGAAAGCTTAGCACGACACCCAGAAACAGCACACCGTTGCAGCGACCTAGAAAGGATCTTCTATCTCCGCGTAGGCCAAGAAATAGCACATTGCCGCAGATTGCGACGGTAAAAATACCCCATTTCCCGTGGCCAACCAGGCCCAGCAGTCCATTCCAATAGGCTACGAGGAGGCAAAAGGCCAATGTAAAATAGCTGACATTAAATATGGCGGCACCTGTCCGCCCCAGGTGCTGGCGGAAAAGGGATGGCAGGTCACGGGCACTGGATTCCAGAAAAAGGCGCGCCGTCAGCATGCCGGAGGCCAGGGTGCCGATGAAAATAAGCACCGTTCCCAGAATTGCCGGCCAGTAGCCCGCCGCCGCCATGGCCGCCGGCAGGCCGAGTTCCCCGGCCCCGATGGCAATTCCAGCGATGAGCAGCGCTGCACCCAGCAATGGGGACGGTCGCGCCCTATTTTTTTTAAACACATGGGCCATGGCAAAACCCCAAGTGGAAATTTTATTGGCCAATGGGGCAAGGCCAATTTTAGGAAAAAAGTGCCCGCTGGGCGGTGGTAAAGTGCAGCTTGGCAAATTCTCCCAGGGCCGACGGGCCGAGGCGGTGGACAAGACCCTTTGCCTGCTCCAGCACGGCATCGCCAGCTCCGCGCAGCAGTGTTTCTCCAGCCGTCTGAGACAGTTGTTCCATGGACCGCAGGTATTCGGCCCGCGCCACGATCGAAGCAGCAGCAACGACCGGATCGTCTTCTGCCCGAGGACGCATGGCGATGGTGGCGGCCGGTCCACGGTAGAACGTTTGCACCAAAGGCTGGTGCGTGAACTGGTCCAGCAATACCCGGCCAACGGATCGACGTTGCAGCGCATTGGCCAAACTTTTTGAATGGTACCAGGCAAGAAGTTTATTCAAATTGGATCCAAAGCCGCCGTAGAGTTCATTGTACTTGCGCATGCCAAGGGTAAATACCTCCACCACAGCTCCATCCGTTTTGTAGATCAGGCTAGCCAGCCGCCGTACTTCGCGCCCGGTTGCGATGGCCTTGCTATCTCTCACCCCGGCATCCAGCCAGTGCCGCACCTGTTCCTTGCCGCCCAAAACACAGGCAGAAACGAGCGGCCCAAAAAGATCGCCCTTGCCGGATTCGTCCATGCCACCGTGGTCCTCGAACCAATCTTCATGGTGCACTTCGTTGTAGCCAAGACGGTACTGGCCAGTGATTTCGGCCTCGACCGTGAAGCGGACAAAGTCCTCGGTCCCCTTGCCGGTGATAACGACCTTGCCGGAAGGATAGGCAACCACGTGCACATTGCTGCCCCGATAGGCAAAGGAGGAGTAGGCAACGGAATTGGGCTCCCAGCCACGGGCTACGCAGATGGCCTGCAAATTTTTGCATTGCACTCCGTCGAGAAGGCAGGTGTAAAGCATTAGCGGCGAGCCACCCATGGCCGCTTGATTGCGCATGGAAGAAAAAAGGCAAGCGTTTTTCTTGGCGGCAACCGCACTGCTGGATTGGTGGAAAGATGCCGCACGTCCGTTGCCATGGCGAACTTCCAGAACGCTTTATTCCACAGTAGTGTCAGAATTTATGCTGCAACAGACGCGGGTAGCCATGGCCATTCCCTACTTTCACCGCTGGATGGAACGGCTGCCCACCCTTTCCGCCGCCGCTGCCGCCGAACCTTCCACGATTTTGCTGCTCTGGTCCGGCCTTGGCTACTATGCCCGCGCCCGCAACCTGCATCATCTTTGCCAGGTTTTGGCTTCCTTGCCTACGATTCCAGTGGAACCGGCTGTGTGGCAGCGCTTTCCAGGCGTTGGCCCGTACACCGCGACGGCCATCCTTTCATTGGCCGGCCTGATGGATGCCATTCCATTGGATGGCAATGGTTTGCGCATTCTTGCCCGGCTGGTGGCAGCCCAAGGATCTTTTGCCAACCGGTCAGCGCTGGAACGTTCTTTGCGGCCAATGGCAGATCTTTTGCGCATTCCCGGCCGCTGTGGCGCCGTGGGCGAGGCGCTTATGGACCTGGGATCTTCCATTTGCCTACCCGCCAAGCCTCGCTGCGAAATCTGTCCCATCCGGCCGTGGTGCCAGTTGGCCGGTCGGCCGAAGGAAATGCCTGCCCCATTGCCAATCCGCCCAAGGCGGCGGGAAATCATCCACCGCGTCTGGATTTGCGATGGCGCTGTACTGTGGCTGCAGCGGCCGATGAGCGGCCGCCTGCGACATGTTTTTGAACTTCCCGAAATCCCGTCTACGGCGATCAACCGTCGGAGCAACTCCGTGCTGCTGCAAGGAATGCGCACAATCGGATCCGTCATCTACCGCGAAATTATCTACGATGGCCAAAACTGGCCCACCATGGATCAATGGCAGGCCGTGGCCATTCCCGAGCTGAATTCCATCCCCATTTCCGGGCCCCACCGTCGCTGGATTCGGACCATTCTCGAACGAGAAAGCGAACTATCTCCTAAAAATTAGGCCCTGCAAATTTCGACGAGGCCGAACAGGGCTCAAAAATGGGCTACATCTTAGCCGTCGCGACCTCCTGCGGATGGCGGTTGAAGAGTTTTTGTCGTCGCGATAATATTATTGTCTTTTGTCCGAAAAGTTTCCATTGCACCCGCAATGATTGATCATTCTGCAAAGTGCAAAAATTTTGACCAAGTGACTGGTGCGCTGACCAGTTGTTGTGTGTGCAAGAAGCAAACGATAGTCGGCAAGTGTTTTGATAAAATTTCTCCGGCGGCGTTGATTCGACGCGGATTAAAATTGGGCGTGGGACATTTCAGGATAGGTCTTGCACTGGCGGCTGACATTGTACTGCTTGTGGCCACATTGCCCGTTAGCATTTTTATCGTTGTGGCCGTGGTTGTTCGCGGGAAGGGGCACGGGTTGCCACTATGGCTCTTCCTTTCCTCTGCCGTGAACAATCGACGCTACCTTCCATCGACAGTGGACGAGCAATGGTTGAATGAGTGTGTGCAGGAAGTGGATCAGGCTCTGGAATATGTGATCAGGTTTAGAGAGGAATTTGGTGAACCCGGATTGACGTACTCGTGGTGGAGTCCTTCTTCTAGCGACATCTTGAATGACAGGTCTGAAAAGGAAGCTAAACTACGAGATTTTGAGAAAGGCATTCGTTCTACAGAGCCCCCCATCCTTGTCCTGCGAGGAGACGAGGGGGC
This sequence comes from Puniceicoccales bacterium, assembly GCA_031275345.1. Lineage (GTDB taxonomy): Bacteria > Verrucomicrobiota > Verrucomicrobiia > Opitutales > JAIRLM01 > JAISOW01. The sequence continues at coordinate 14,948 of JAISOW010000003.1, read as the reverse complement.
ACGCGCATTGAGGGACTACTACTACAGCGATTCCAAAAAAAGTTGGAACGAACGAGCCTGTGCTGGAATTCATGGCACGCTTTTTAACGATGTTAGTAAGGAAAATCTTGCGACCTATAATTTCCATAAAGTTTTGGAAGAGCGTGGTTGTGATACAAGCTCAATCATCATTAAAGATGTGCGACGTGGTTGGTTTGAGATTGAGGGAGAGAAGCGTGCTTCTCTAACTGGCAAGTCGCAGGAGTGTTGGGTGAACGCGCTTGGTCGGGCGGCGTGGCGAGTAGGTGGACCTAGGGCAGTGCGTGGAGTAATGCGAATTTTGTGCGCATTTGAGCATTGCCAAGGTGGTGCTCCAGCCATACTCAAGGCAACTCGATATCAATTAGCAGAAAAGCTAAGTATGCAGCTAAAAGACTTTACTGAGTTTGCTCCTTTAGGAAATATGGTAAATGCTGTCGTTAATGTGATTGAGAATGCGGGTGGATTTTTGATAAAAATAACACCGCTGTCGGATGGTTCTGTTCGTTTTTTTTCAATCTTTGTAGGACCTTGGTGCAAGGAGGAGCGCAAGCGGCGTGCAGGGTCATTCTCTACGATTACGTATTGTCGGACCGAAGACAAAAAAAATGACAAATATGTGGCGATAGATGATGAGAATACATGCATTTTTGCCAAGGTGCAATTTGTGGTAAGCCCTTCGGGTTCGTTGAAGGAGGAGCAGGGAGATATGCTTGTGCGCATGCCGCTTTTGGTTGTTGGTCCTAGTTCTGCAGCCACCGCACCATTGCCATTAATTTCCGACGAAAATACAGTTTCGCTGTCGCGGGTGCCCCATCCAGCAAGCGTATAGGAGGTGAAGATTCTTCCTGGGGAAAACAGGAATCAACGGCGATCCGCGATAGTTGCGTCTGTCCCATGCAGCCGTGGTGCCAGTTGGCCTGCCGACCATTGAAAAAATGCTTTCCCCGGTTTCGGCCCACCCAAAGCGGAGGGGAATCATCCATTGCATTTGAATTTTCGATGGCGCCGTACTGTGGCTGCAACGGTCGATGGGCGGCCGCCTGCGACATATTTTTGAACTTCCAAAAATCCCGTCCACGGCGATCAACCGTCGGAGCAACTCCGTGCTGCTGCAAGGAACGAGTACAATCGAATCCGTCATCTACCGCGAAATTATCTACGATGGTCGCAACTGCCCCACCGTCGACCAATGGCAGATCGTGGCCTTTTCCGGGCCCCACCGCCGCTGGATTCAAAAATTTTTCAATGGGAAAAGCCAGCCTTCTTCTGGCAGGTAGCAGTTTGTGAACGCGATCCCTATTTCAGACCAAGTCGCTTCAGCTCTTCGGTGGCAACCGCCGTGATATTATCAACTAGCTTTGCAATTTCCATGGAAGAATTTGTGCCCTCCGCATCAGTTAGATTGGTGTTTTTTGCACGGCAATCATATGCCAGATGCAATGCATTTGCCACGGCGGATACTGCCCGTTGATCATAGCGAAAATGCCTGAAACAGTTGGCTGGGCCATCGATCGGACCAAAAAAAAGGTGTTGAAAAGCCGAAAAAAGGCCACGTCCTTGCAGGGGACGTACGACGCCATAGCTTGCCGAGGCGAGCAAAAGCACCGACGATATGGGACTCAACAACAGCCGTATCAACCCGATGAGAACTTCCTTGCACGACCGCGCCGTCAACAGGCGATATGCGGCCATTGCCATCAAAACCGGCGTTGCCAGTAAAACGGTTGGGGTGGACAAAACAAGAAAAAGGCATTTCCTGCGGACAGTGGCACACGATTCATCCATATAGTACCGCTCATTCGACTGATTGAGCAAAAAAGTCGACGGAAGTTCTCTTTCCTTTCCATCCCGCGCCGTATCCAATTCACGGACAGCCTCAGGTTCAAAAATCTTTAGAGAGACTTTCTCATAGCTGGCACATGGATTGAAATCCGCTAGACGCGGTAAATCTTCGCCCACCATCGTTACGATAGTATGCTGGAAAATTGGTTTTGTTCAACTCAAATTCATTAAATGCTGACTTTTCTCTAGCCAGGCAATGGTTTGAAATTTTTCGACGGATTTCATGATAGTAAGCATTAATGGTGTTTGTGCCATCTTTGCAGAACACCGAAATAATTTGGTTGATGTTTTGCCGGTTGAAACGGTCGTACTTCACGGCTTTAAGCCTCCTGACTAGCGAGGTGCTAGGCAAGAGCCTCATTTTTTAGTAGTTATGAGACAGGTTCAATCGAAACGATTCGAAAATGCAAAAAAATTATAGCAAATAAATGCTGCCAAAAAGTAAACGATAATTTTAAAAAATGGCCATTAGGGCCGTGACCTAGATCGATGCCAGGATGCCGAGGCTGGGACTGCGGAGAAGAATAACCTGCTTTTTGGAGTAGTAAACCGTCTCGACGTAGTCTCGGCCAGATTCCAGCAGGCGCCGGCCCAATTCGGCGATGGTTTCCTGCTCCCCCGGCCGCTCGTAGTCGTCCATCACAATGGCAAAGTTGTCTGCCAGGTGGGGAATTAGGTCCAAAACCTGTGGCCTGGAATAGGATGGTGATCCATTTGGCCCGTCTACAAAAACGAATTCATAGCGCCTCCCTTTTTTTTTCAAAAACTCTTGCCAATCATAGCTGCGTGATTTTGGGGCGCAGGCCATGACGGATGTGTACGTTTCTTTAACGGCCGTGCAGTATTTTTTTCCCAACGGGTTGTTTGTCAGAAAAAGATTGAGCCAAAATGGGCTATGCTCCACCACGTCCAAGTTGGCTCCAAAAAATTCTGCGTACTGCAGAAACAGTTTGGTCGATTCGCCCGAGCCGCATTCTAAAATGCACTGCGGCCGCAATTCATTGAGGACGCGGTAGATGACGTAGAGTGCGTTGTAGCCCACCGCACCCCTACCGGGAGAAATGGCGCAGGGTTTGTACCAATCCGAACCGATAATTGTGTCATGGAACACGTTGGCCCATTCGGCCTCCATCCCAAGATGCGCTGTCTGGCGTTTTAGGACCCTTTTTTTTAAAACACTACAAAAAACAGTGGGCGCCAAAACTCCCAACACCAACAAGATCATTATTGATACCATGCCGCCCCTTTGCCACAGCCAGCGAAATTTGCTAGCGGTGTACCCGTCCCTGTTTTTTGAAACTATCCACACCATCGCCGGCCAGCTTGACATCGCCAACCAAAAATCCATTCAATTGGCGCAGTCTTGTGGGATGGCGCATTTTGCGCAATGCCTTTGCCTCAATCTGCCGGATGCGTTCCCGTGTCACGTTGAATTGCTGGCCAACCTCTTCCAGCGTACGACCATAGCCGTCTTCCAAACCGAAGCGAAGAGTCAAAACCTTCTGCTCCCGCTCGGATAGAGTGATCAAAATTTCCCGCATTTTTTCCCGCAAAAGGCTGCACGCTGCCGTGTCGTGGGGATCATCGACGCTCTTATCCTCAATAAAATCGCCAAAGCAGGAATCTTCGCCATCGCCAACCGGTGTTTGGAGAGAAATTGGCTGCTGTGCCATTTTCATAATGCTCTGCACCCGCTCCAATGACAGGTCCAGTTCGTTGGCAACCTCCTCGGGGGATGGCTCATGGCCTAGCTCCTGCAGCAGCTGCTTTTGAACCTGCACGACCCGGTTGAGTATTTCAATCATGTGCACCGGGATGCGGATTGTGCGCGCCTGGTCGGCGATGGATCGGGTAATGGCCTGGCGAATCCACCAGGTTGCATAGGTGGAAAATTTATAGCCGCGCCGGTATTCAAACTTTTCCACGGCCTTGATAAGGCCCATGTTGCCCTCCTGGATCAGGTCAAGAAAGGATAGGCCGCGGTTGGTGTATTTTTTTGCAATGCTAATCACCAGCCGCAAATTTGCCTCCACCATTTCCATCTTTGCCTGGTGATAGGCCCGCATGTGGCGGCGAAAGCGCTTCAATACGTCAAAAAGTATGTGCGGATCCGTGCGATACTCGCGGCGAAAATCTGCCAATTCCTGCTCAATCTGCTGCACTTCCTGGGGCCGCAATGGTCGACGCTTGTCCAGGGCCAGCATGTCAACACCCCGCTTAATGCGGCGTAGAAGTGCACCCTTTCCCGTCAAAAAGTCCTCAAATAGCTTCATTTTGAAGCAAAAGCGCTTCAACACCTGCTTGAGCTGGGTTTCATAGTTTTTTACGCGCAGCTGCAGGCGCTGCCGAACAGCCGCGTCCGACTCCTTCAAACCAGCCTCGACGATTTCGTCCAACCGCTGCAGCAACGTTTCACTGTCCTGGATCAACCGGGGCAGCATTTCGTAGTAGGCCTCTCGGCTTTCAATTTTTTTATCCAGAACGATTTGATCAAAGCGTTCCTCCCGGGCCAACAGGCGCTTGGCCAGTCGCAGCAGGTAGTCCGCCGCAATGCGGATGGATAGCATTTCGTCCTGTGCCCGCTGTTCGGCCGATTCGATGCGCTTGGAAACACTCACCTCCTGTTCCCGCGTGAGCAGTGGCACCTTGCCCATCTGCCGCAGATAGGTGCGCACCGGATCCTCATTGGCCGTTTCGATCTGGTCCTCATAGACCCGCTGTTCTAGACGTTCCTTGCCCTCCCGTTCGCGCCTCACCACCTCATCGGCGTCCAGCACCTCGACCTGCAAAGATCCTAAAATGTTGATAATGTTTTCAATTTCTGTCTCGGAAATTTCCTCGTCTTCGCCGAGCGATGCATTGACATCGTCAAATGACACGAAACCCTGGCTTTTGGCCAGGGATATTAGGTCACGGATGCGTCCCTGGATGTCGCTTTCCGCACCGGTTGGCAAATCTTTTCCGGTTGCCGCCTGCCGCTGGGCACGCACGGCACCAAGCGCCTCCCGCGACACCCGCACAACGGTAGAGGCATGATCCTTTGCCGAGGAGGGAGTGGATGAATCTGCCATGGAGCCACATTTTGGATGTCGCCGTTCAAAGACAAGCCCGGAATGGGACAAAATAAAAATTTTTGCAATTGCCCGGTGCTCAAGATGGGACTCGAACCCATACGCCTCACGGCACACGCCCCTCAAACGTGTGTGTCTACCGATTCCACCACCTGAGCCCGACCCGGCCACAAAAGTGGTCAAAAGTTTCCATGGCAAGTAAAAAACCGTGTCCTGGTCACGATTCGGAGATATCAGTCAATTGTTAGGTGAATTTGTCGCCGGCGATGCGGTCCGGCTGATTGTCTAAAAATATGACAATTCGCTTTTCTCCGTCCGGGGAAGGGAAATGGCCGACGATGGACCGTGGATCGACATAGAAGCCGTCGCGCATGAGGTGCGCTGATGCCATTGGGACAAAAATCCACCGATTGCCATTCCCATCGACTCCGTTCTTATCCAACAATTTGGTTGACTGCAGCAGTTGTTGCAAACGTTCACCGGCGTGCGGCGTAATGGACGCGGTGTGCACAAAATCGCTGCCAACTTTTGTCTTTGGTTCGGTGTTGCTGGAAAGGATGCAGGTATCGCCGCTTTGGTAAAATTCTCGTCCAAGCAGCAACCATACACTCATTGCAGAGCCAGTTTTTGCCGTTCCATTGGAAATTGTTAGCTGTGTGGTGTGCAGCAATGACCGCAAAAGACTCCGTACCATCGGCATGGTTGTGGGATTGTTCGCCATTTTTTCCAGGCGTTCCATCAGCAAAATTTCTTCATTGCCACCGTGCAACCCTTCGGGGAGCTGCCGTTGCTGGGTGAGTGGGAACGGAAATGTCCCATGGGCCGGCCGATTTGTCGCGCCAAGAGGTTTCCCGGCGCCGACGATGGATGGGATGGGGAACGTTGCATCGGATTGGTTTGCGGTCAAAAACAGTGCCAGCAATGGAGCCGTAAGCTTGTTATTTCTACCAAAGCATAGACCGGGCCTTTGTAGCAGTTTGGTAAATTCTTCGTCCGAAAGGTGATCGGCATATTTTTTTAAAAAAATATCCGGGGCATGCTGCAGACAATGGGCAGCAGCCGACATGGGAAAGCTGCATTCCCCGTTGGTTGGGTTGGTAAAAGAGTCCTGCCGCGGATTGAAAAAAAATTCTTCTGCCAAATTTTCAGAAAGTTGGTGGTGGACGGCAATGAGCAGCCTGGCCATCTCCCGCCGCACCATGCCGTTGTCGATCGCAGCCTTTTTTGCCATTTCTGCGCACTCGTCCGTGTAGGGCTTTGCGCCAAACGGAAAAAAATCATCACTGCGCATGGCAAGGCTGGGAGGATCTTCAAGGCGGGAGCAGGCTAGAGAAAAAATTGCCAGGTCAAGGGATGCAAGCTGCATGCCGCCCGGCGGATTACCCATGCAGGCCAGCAACAGCGATGCCAGTGTATCATCGTCACGGAAAACTTCTTGCTGCAGAGTTTTTTGCACATTGGCATCCTTGAGAATGTCGAGCGCGACTGAATAGATGCCACACCGCGATTCCTGGGACAAAAATTCCCTGCGTCCTTCGTTGGTTTCTAACGCTAGAAATTTTTTCTTCTGTGCAAAAATGCGCTGCGTGCGCAGTGCTGCCATATCATCTTTGCTGAGCGAAGCGCTGCGCAATTTTAGCAGCAACTCGTCGGGTGTTGCGCTGCCCGGAATCCCTAGCACGGGAATTCCTTCGACGTGGGGCAGCGGCCGGATTGCTTGGCGCATGGCAAATGGCTCAACGGTGTTTGGCAGGTTTTCCCGTTCCAACGCCTTCTCAACGAGCCATGAATTTATGGCATACCGAGCCTGTTCCGATGCAAGGTGGTCAGTTAGAAAGGTTATTTCCGCAGAGCAATTTGAGTCAATCAGCTGATCCACCAGTTCGTCAATCGTAAGATTGACGCATTCTTTTTGTACATTCTGGATCGGCATGTTACCCGAAATTGGCGCGGTGGGTTTTTGAAATGTATCGCATAGAAGAGCTTGTAAAATTTCTTCCGGAAGATCGCAAATCTTGACATCCTTGTAGGCGTTTCCCCCCTTTGGAAGCAGTATGGCGGCGCTGCCAGGAAGGGCGACGATGCGCTTCCGTAGCTGATTTCTCGCAATCTGTGCAAAACATCCGCGAAGTAGTGCGCGCAGCGCGCGGAATGCCGCCGGGTGTTTGCCAATAAAAATTTCTCCAATTTCGCAAACCTGGCGCAGGTGCGCTTCCATCGACGGATCCACTCCATCGTTTTGTCCAAGCGGTTCCCCGTGGAGCCAGGGCTTGTCCTGCGGCGGTGAATCAGCAATTGCGCCCAGTGAGGGACATTTTTGCGACAACTTCGTCAGGGCACTGATCACCACATTCTTATAGTGCAGAGGTTTAGGTTGCAGGTTTCCCGGAAGAAGTACGTTGGCTAAAAGAAAAATTAAAAAAGATTGCAGGGCTATGCCCTCGTTGCTGACAATCGTTGATTTCTTGTCGGCCACCCTCTGCGCATCGGCAACGACATTTTTTATGATGTCCCCGTAGCAAATTTCGCACACGATTTCCACCTTCTGTCGCAGGGATTGAGCTTGGCCCTCAGCTGAACGTTCAAGGTCCAATATGGCCAGCCGCGCCTCGACCTCACCAATGCCAATTGCCATTGCATCTGCACAGGAATCGGCGTGTTCTGCCAGTATGAGCACCAGCTCGGCCAATTTCTGCCACATGCCACCCTGCCCCATGGCGCTGCCAAGTTGGCGGCAATGCACCAGGCAGTTGTATAGCTTGATGCGATGTTCCAGCGGCATTGTGCCACGGTACTGGGAAACTGTCAGGTTCTTCACCAGGCCGGAAATTGCACATTTAAATGGCTCATAAAGATTTATATCCACGCCGGACGGAACGTCAAGCAGGTTGCCTGCAATTGTGGTGTCGATCGACTGCGCCAAGGCATTTTTCAAATCTTGGGAAATTTCTCCGTCCTGCCACCCTTTCCCTTCGTCACCTTCAGCCAATGGCATGGACAATTGTTCTTCGTTCGTTTTGAAAATTTCCCCACCCTGTCCCCCGTCCACCCTGCTGTTTTCGGACCGCTGGATGGGCAATTGCCATTCATTCGTTTTGGAAATTTGCAAAAATTGGTCGGCAGCCGGCGGCCCACCTTTATTGGCCAGCTGCCCGGTGGACTGCCCACCGGGCCCGCCGGGCGACCGGACTGTCGACGCATGGCCAATGCATCTTTGCAGTGCCATACAGCAGTCGCGCAGGGCGCCGCATTTGGCAAAGGACGTGGCCGATTTCCACTGCAACCGTGCGGGCAACAATAGCAACGTGAGCAGGACAAGGATGCGAGGGGGCAGGGTGACAACGGTCCAGATAAAAACCAGGCAGGTTTCTAGAAAAAGTCTAGGTAGGCCGGCGGAGCGGGTTGTTTGGCCCTGTTCCACCGCGGTGGCTTCGGCAAGAAACCCATCGCCACGGCCAACGTCCAGATTCCCACCGCCGCAGCCAATATCACGGGGAATGGACATTACAATTTTAAAAGTTGTCATGCACGGAATGTCAATGACAAAGTTTGCCCTACCCAGGCTTCCCACCGCGCAAAATTTGGTTTGCCGCAGCGGGCAATTTTCTTTGCCAATTGGCAATGCCCAAGCGTGCAGCATTTGCCATCTTCATGGCCACCCTTCTCATATTTGGCTGTTTCCTTCTGCTGCCTGTTTGGGAAACCGTTCGCGGTGGGTTTGTGGACGTGGATGGCCGATTTACGCTGGCCTATTTGGTGGAAGTTTTTGCCAATCCTCTGCAATTGCAATGTTTGGCAAATTCTTTGGCCATTGCATTTTTAACAACGACAACCGCCCTGCTACTGGCATTTCCGCTGGCATTTTTTTCCTGTCGCTATGAATTTTGGGGCAAGCGCTGCCTATCCGCACTGGTTCTCGTGCCCCTCATCCTGCCACCATTCCTGGGAGCCATCGGAGTTTTAAAAATTTTTGGCAGCCACGGCATACTCAACGCCCTTCTCTTTCACTGTGGAATTTTTGACCACTTCGTTCCCATCGACTGGCTTGGCCATGCCAAGATGGGTGCTGTCGTCCTGTTCCAGGCCCTCAACCTCTATCCCATCCTGTTTTTGAACATCTCTGCGGCCATCGCCAACGTTGATCCGGCCATGGAGGAAGCCGCCGCCGGCATGGGCTGCATTGGTCTGCGCCGCTTTTTTGCCATCACCTTTCCCCTCACCAGGCCCGGCGTGTTCGCCGGCGTGACCATCGTATTCATCTGGTCATTCACCGAACTGGGCGTGCCGCTCATATTCAACTACGACCGCGTGCTGCCGGTGCAAATTTTTGGCATGCTGAAAGAATTGGGCAACAACCCATTTCCCTATGCCCTTGCCACGGTCGTGCTGTTTCTTTCCACCGCATTCTACTGGATCGGGAAGCGTCACCTTGCCGACAAGGACAATGTGGCCATGCTGGCAAAGGCAACCCATGGCGGCGGGCCGCGGCGCATCGGACTTGGCAAGAAGCTATTCTGCACGCTATTTTTTGCCACCGTCACCGGGCTATCCCTGCTCCCCCATCTGGTGGTAATTGGCTATTCCTTTGCCGGTGATTGGTTTAATTCTGCGCTGCCCAACCATTGGACATTGCACAACTATGCCGCTGCGCTGGGCCATCCGCTGACCGTTTCTTCCATCCGCCACAGCCTATTCTATGCCGGCTGTGCCACGTTCGGCGCCTCCATCCTTGGCACGCTCATTGCCCTCGTCGTTGTGCGCAGCAAACTCCGCTGGCGGGGGATTCTCGACGTTCTAGCCATGTTGCCGTTGGCCGTCCCCGGCATCATAATTGCCTTTGGCTATCTTGTAATCAGCCAGCGCGGCCATCTTTTTTCCTTCCTCAACCCAATTGAAAATCCTACGATGTTGCTCATCATTGCCTACGCCATCCGCAAATTGCCGTTCATGGTGCGGGCCGCGGTTGCCGGATTGCAGCAGACCAGCCCAGCCTACGAAGAGGCGGCCGCATCCCTTGGCAGCCGCCCCTGGCACACCTACTGCCGCATCACCATCCCACTCATTTTTAGCAACCTGGTCGCCGGCTGCCTGCTCGTATTTTCCCAAACCATGCTGGAGGTGTCCGACTCCCTCATCATTGCACAAAAGCAGCAATTCTATCCCATCACCAAGGCGATCTATGAGCTGATGAATTTGATGGGCGAAGGGCCCTACCTTGCCTGTGCACTGGGCGTCTGGGCCATGGCATTTTTGGCCGTCACCCTAGCCGGCGCATCCATGTTCATGGGAAAAAAGTTGGGTGCCATTTTCCGTGCCTAGATTCCTCGGCGACGGCATGTTTTTCAAAAATTTTTTACCACCCCGCCGAGGCGGCACGATCCGCATGAACCGACCATTTTTCGCCATCCTCGCAGGGCTCATTTTTTATTTTGCAGCAAAAGTTTCATAATTTTTGCCGTCGCCCTGGCAGAGGAATGTCGCCGGTCCCACCCCGTGGCCAGTGGGCGGTCATGGCCTATGGGGACCAATGAGCCAGTCCAGCGGAGTGCCCCAGCCCGGCTTGCCGGCGGCCGCATCCACGAGCCGTGCCCGTGCCTGCGCCGCCGTTTTTGACTGGGGAGCTGCCGCAATGGCCTGCGCATAGTACGGCCTGGCAGCTTCCGGCCGATTCCGATCGTCGTAGTAAAAATTTCCCATGCGAAGAAGGCTTTTTGCCTGCAATTCCTTCACCATTGCCAGGCCAAGCTCCGCCTCATCGACCCGCGGCGAGTTCGGATAGAGCAGCAAAAATTCTTGGTAGGCATTGCCTGCCTCCCGCATGGCCCGCTGATCGTAGTCCGGACCAATCACCCGGTTGCGGTGCACCTCGGCCAGCAGCAGCAGCGCATCCGCCGCCACCGCCGTGTGGCCGTAGCTGTCCAAAATCGTTTCCAGGGCTCCAATGGCCGTCGCCGGGTCCTTTACTTCAATGGAAAGCTTGGCAATGTTCATCAGCGCCATGGGACTGAGCTCGTCGTAGGGAGCTTGTTCCACGATTTTGCGAAAAAGGGCAATGGCCCCATGGCGATCCCGTAGGCCGGGAAGTGTGCCAAAAATACGGCCGCGCTCACCCCGCATCAATCGTTCTGCCACGGAAAATTCCAATTCCAAAACTTCTCCATAGCGGGGATAGGATGGATAGTTGTCCAAAATTCGCTGAAAGCGGCGGAATGCGGCCTGCAGCCTGTGCTGTTCCAGATTGATCAGTCCGATGCGGTGCAGTGCCGATGGAGCTTCCGGGCCATCCCTGTGCTGCCGAACGGTTCGCCAAAGCTGGCGCAATTCCACCCGGCGGGATGGAACCGCTTTATCCAAAAATTCCGTGCCAACTTCCTTCTCTAGAACAAATTTTTCCTGCCGTTGGGTGATTTCCTTCTCCAAAAAAATCCTTTCCTGCCGCTGGGTGGATGGCAGCGGACGAAGTCGTGCCTCCGCCACCTGCGGCCACGTGCCTAGAGCTAGCCATCCCGCCAAAAATGCCGCCGCACCACCATAGAACATGCGCCCCATGTCCATATTGCGGCAGTGGGCAAAATTTTTGGCAACACAATTTGCCGGCGAAGCTTGGCAAGACTTTTACCGGCCTCGATGCCCGGTGTCCGGAGCATCTAGCGGCCCATGCGTTCCAAAAACGTCTGGGCAATGCGGCCGGGATGGCGAGCAACGGCAATGCCGGCCTCTTCCAGTGCGGCAATTTTGTGGGCAGCTCCGCTGCGCTCGCCGGAAACGATTGCACCGGCGTGGCCCATGCGCCGGCCAGCCGGTGCCGAAACTCCGGCAATGAATGCTGCAACCGGCTTTGTCCCATGGCTGCGCACGTATTCCGCCGCATCCAACTCTTCTTCACCACCAATTTCCCCCACCAGAATGATACCTTCGGTGGCTGGATCTTCCTGAAATAGCCGCATGCCGTCGGCCAGTGAAAGGCCGTGGATTGGGTCGCCGCCAACGCCGATGCATGTGGATTGGCCAATGCCCATGCGGGTGAGTTGCCAAACGGTCTCAAACGTCAATGTTCCGGAGCGGGAAATTACGCCGACCGTGCCGGGAAGATGAATTTCAGCCGGCATGATGCCCAGCTTTGCCTGGCCCGGCGTGATAATTCCGGGACAATTTGGACCGATGAGCAGCGACGACGACCCGGCAAGCTTTTCCCGCACCAACAGCATGTCGTGGATGGGAATGCCCTCGGTGATGCAGACGATGAGAGAAATTTTTCCTTCAATTGCTTCCAACAGCGCATCCATCGCCTGGGCGGCCGGCACGCACACCAGCGATGCATCCACCCCATGGCACGACAGCGCATCTTTTACAGAATTATGGATGGGAACATTCTTTCCCCAGCACTGCCCCCCCTTGCCCGGTCGCACGCCGGCCACGATCTGCGTGCCGTAGGCCTGGCACTGGTCCACGTGAAATGTGGCAGCTTTGCCCGTAATGCCCTGCACCAGCACCCGTGTTGTGGCATCGAGGAGGATCCCCATGGCACGTTCCTAGCAAATTTGCCGCACCGCTTCTTCCACGGCGAGCAGATCTGGCAAAATTTTTACATCCGAAATATGGTCCCGTAGCATGGACCGGCCATCGGCGGCGGCAGGTCCCTCCAGTCGCACCAGGAGGGGAAATGGCGGTTGTTTCCCGGCCAATGCCAGTAAAAGGGCGGCAGCAACCAGGTCACCGCGCATGCTGCCGCCAAAAACATTGATCAGTAAACAATTGGCCCCATCTTCGGCCAGCAGGAGGCGGAATGCCTGCGCAACCGTGGCCAATTCCGCCCCATCGCCCAGGTCTAGAAAATTGACGGGGCGGACACCGGCGGCATGGAGCAGGTCCATGGTGGCCATGGCGAGCCCCGCCCCATTGGTTAGACAGGCAACCGTGCCGCCGAGCGTAACATAGCTCAGGCCAAGATCGCCTGCCTGAATTTCTGCACCATCTTCCTGGGATGGATCGCGGAGAGCGCGGATATCCGCATGGCGGGTGAGCCCACTATCATCGAAGGAAATTTTGGCATCCAGGGCATAAAAATTTCCCTGCTCCGCAAGTGCCAGCGGATTGATTTCCACGAGCGTGGCATTTTTTTCCCAAAATATTCGCCACATGCCGGCAACCAGGCCACAAAATTCCGTCTCCTTCGATTCCAGGCCCAGGGAAAAGGCCGTCCGCCGCAGTTGGAATGGACAGGGCCCCACGGTCGGCCAAAGCTTTTCCCGCAAAATTCCATGTTTCTGGGCAGCGCCTTCAACGGCCACGCCACCCCTATCCGATGCGAGCAGAACCGGCAATTGTTCCCGCCGATCCAAAAAAATTGCCAAATAAAATTCCCGGTCCGTCGCAACTACCTCTTCAAACAATATGGCCGTAATCGGCTTGCCGTGCGGACCACTCTGGGCTGTTACCAGCCGCTGGCCCAGCATGGCCTGCGCCACGATCTCTGCTTCATCGGCCGTTGCAACCCGCCGCACACCGCCGCCAGGTGATCCATCGGTGAAATGGCCACGGCTCCGTCCACCGGAATGAACCTGCGCCTTAACAACATAGCCGGCTAAATTTCGTCCCAGAGCATCCAGTGCCCTGCCAATCTCCATGGCCGTTGTGGCCACCGCCCGCCGGCCAAGCGGCACCCCGTGGGAAGCCAAAATTTCCTTCGCCTGAAACTCGTGGACCTCCATTTCCGCCCGAAAAACCCTGCCAGGATAAAAGTCTCTGACAAGGATATTTCTGGCAAGAGGATTGAAATTTTTTAGCGATGAGCATTATTTGATATTTTCTGGCCTTCCCATTCTACGCACCAGCCAATCCCAGTCTGGGTATTTATGTGATTCATCTGCTGGATTTCCTACCGCCTGTGGAGCTGGGATGTTTTTTGTTTGCGCCCCGCGTGGCGGAATTTGTGGAGGAAGGGTGGCTGGCGCAATGTATTGGTGCTGATGAAAATATGGACCAGCTTGCTGCTCTGATTCCGACAAGGGCAAAGTGTAACTTTGCCGCAGTGGAGATGGCTGATGGTGCCTTTGTCCTGGCAAGTGGAAAGTGTGACTTGGGCGCAATGGAGATGGCTGATGGTGCCCTGGTCTTAGCAAGTTTTCCATTTGCGCCCCGCGTGGCGGAATCCGTGGAGGAAGGGTGGCTGTCGCAATGTACTGGTGCTGATTGAAATATGGATCATCTTGCTGCTTTGATTTTGGCAAGGGCAAAGTGTGATTTTGGTACAATGGAGATGGATGTTGTGCTACCGGCGCGGTAAAAACGCTTTGATTGCGCTGCAAAAGTGGCTGTGTCGGCGGTTGCTGAATATTCGATTGATGCAGAAAAGCCAAACCCGTCGAAAATGGATGCAGTACCGATGGTTTTAGAATGGGCGTGGTTACGGGTGGTCTTTGGTGATCTCGCTGGAAAACTAGCCCGCTCGCTATGACCGGGATTGGAGCGTACAGCACTTGTTTGGGAGCCAGACGAGCTGGTGTAAAGAATGGGTTCTGCTGGGGTACTGCCTCCGCTGGTGGGGTGGAGCATTGGACAGGCTGCAAAGTTGGCGACGGACGCCCTGGCGGTAAGACAAGAGAATGGCGTTTGGCTGTCTGCTGTTCCTGCGATGGACCAGTGGATGGAATTTCGCTAACCCTCCACCACATGTCGTTGGTGGGCCTATGCCAGCCATCGGCCTCTGCCGTGGCCAAGGCTTCTTTAAGTGTGGACTGCAAGGGCGACTCTGGTCGGTCGGCGTCGATGCAAGAATAGGATGGCAGTGTTCCCGAGATATTCATCCCACGCTCCTGATGAGGCATCGATTGTACGGCAAGTAAAAAAATTAAAAATATGGCATGCGGTGCCAGGGCTATCGGATCCGCGCAGTTTTTTTTCAGGGCCGGGATGATGGGACGGAACTCAGGTTATCGGCCAAGGAGGCTGGAGCTGGGCAGCGAGCGGCCTAGCTATCGGCGCATCGGCTGCGCGATTGTATTTGACAATGTC
>JAISOW010000005.1 GCA_031275345.1 Puniceicoccales bacterium | reverse complement strand
TCCCGTGCTCCCGTGCTCCCGTGCTCCCGTGCTCCCGTGCTCCCGTGCTCCCGTGCTCCCGTGCTCCCGTGCTCCCGTGCTCCCGTGCTCCCGTGCTCCCGTGCTCCCGCCATGATGTGCATGTTACAGCCTTGTCGAAGAAGTGTAAAGAAAAAATTTATTTTTTTTTAAAAATCCGTCTGCGACAAAAAAACTCAAAAACCCAGGCGAAAGGCTACAATCCAAAACACCGCCTTGGCCATCGTCCATGGACAGACCCGCTAGGCCCGGAGGAAATGACTGCCTGTCCATTCGCTAGGCACGGCTGCGGGTCGAGATTTTTGCGATTCGCGCCATGCGGATAGTAGAGTCCGACGGGAGGTGAGAAAATTTTTTTCCTCGTAGCGCAACCATTTTTATTCGGTCTGAATTTGCATGGGAAGCTGGATGGTCCACCGGTATGCCTGGCAGAATCGGCGTACGGGTCGTCTGTTGCTGCAATCCAAAACGTTTCAGCTGCGATTGGCAGGATGCCCAGAGCGCCGATTGACGAAACCCACAGAACCGTTGTGAGCCATGCCGCAGAAGGTTCTTCACTGGTTGCCAAAATGTTCAGCTTCAAGATCTGAATCATGTGGATAGTATGGTACCTTCCATTCGTTTTGTACTTGCCAATTCATAAAATTCAGTGCAGACATGAGGAATGCTTTCGAGCTTCTCCGCGAACAGCTCTGAATTTCGTTCAACCGCTGCACTGTCCGAGAAAACGGATGGACTGGCCATTTCCACGCCCACAAATGTGGGACTTTTCGTTGTGACCATTGTCGATTGGCTATCTGCGGCGATGGTGTTTGCCTTTCAATACCTGGGCGCAATGGCTATCTGCACTGCGTCCGTCACCGTGGCGATAATCTTGTTGGTAGTCGCAGGTTGTGCGACAATTGCGTTGGTCATCTGCGTGGTGGGAAAGATACGCCACAATTTGGCCCTACACAGATTGCAACATGATCCGGATGTCGTTCGTGCATTTTTCAACGAGTACGTCCCTTCGCTCAATGTGATCAATTCCGACGCACCGAGGCGACTCGGCTGTGCCTGCCATTGGCAGCGGCTGGCGAAGATCGCCTTCCAGCAGACCATGGACCAATTAGAGAACCGCTTTATTGTGCAAAATGGCGATTTGAATGCCTGGGACAATTTTCGCAAAAGTAAAAATGTCGAATTTGAGAAGGAAATACAAATATTGCGGGGACCTGGCTATGATTTCAAAACGTGCTGCATCTCTGTGGGATGTTTTTTGACGTGCATGGAGGTGGAAGCCGAGCTGGATGGGCTGGTAAAGCCGCAAAATTTTGCCCACTCGTCCTCCGACGCCACGCCTGCCCAGGCGGTTGCTGACGCATCGGCCCAGGCCATGCACCACCGCCGATCGCCATCTGCCAGTGAGCCGTTCAATCACATCTCCTTCAGCGGTGGTGGCATGCGGGGGGTTGGCTACCTTGCCTTGTGGCATGAACTCTTCGAGGGTAAAGGAGCAGAGCTTGTGGACATGGAAAATTGCCGCTTCTCCGGTGCCTCCGTTGGCGGCCTGGTCGCTGCCTGTGCTGCCATCGGGCTAACCGCCAACGAAGTAAAAAAGGCCACGCAAACGGCGATGTCCCTCTGCACAAAATTCAGCAACAACAAAAAGTATCAGCACATGTATCCGGCATTACACAAAAATATCAATAAAAAAACTAGCCTACTACCTAAAGGAATGTTTGATGGAATGCAACTTGTGGAACATATGGATAAAATCATAGCAGGAGCAGTTCATGATTTTTTACAAAAAGTAAACAAAGACGAAATTTCTGCCCTATCCCCTGAAGAACAGGAACGCGTACGAGTACTCAGTGAACCGTTTCAGGACAACGAGTCGCGGGAAAAAAAATTAGTCACCTTCCGTGATCTAGCCATGCTGCGCAAACTTTCCGGTGGCAAGAGAATGTTTCATCCACTGACGGTCACGCTGTACAATAAAGATTACAGGGAGGTTGTTTTTGCCAACGAGGAAAATACGCCCGATCTTCCCCTGATCACAGCTCTGCGCGCAAGCATGGCATTGCCGGCGGCCTTCAAGCCTGTTACCGTCGCAATACCCGGAATGTATGAAGATCGTCCTTGCTTGTACGCAGATGGTGGGATAATAAACAATCTTCCAATTGATGCCTATGAAAAAGAGATTGGTGTACGGACACTTGGCCTGGTATTCGACAAAGATGGCGATACGGTGGCCCGTGCCAAAAACCCGCAAAATGATGCCTCCCGATCGACCAGATTCATAGATTTCATCCTGAGATTAGCTGGTTTTGTTCCGGACTATGCCAATCTGCTCCGAAAACAACGTGCCAAACTTTCAACGGCTATGCAAACCGAGGAGATCATGGTTGTGCCCCATGGAAACGTTGACATAATGAAGCCTTTAGTATCCCAGCATGAAATCGACGCTGCCGTGCATGTGGCGCAGTTGGCGGTAAGGGCGCAGGTATGTTTATGGAAGCTCAACGGCCACACTCCATGCAATGGTGCCACACCGGCCTGATTTGCCACGGGCTTCCACGTTGCACGCTGTGCCGAAGGATTGATCCCGGCCAGCGCTGATAATGCGCTAAATTTCGAGGAACCGTGGGCCACCGTCGCAAAATTTGCAAATTTTTCATTTTTTTGCCAGCAGCACAGGCCTGCCTGCCGTGGCATTTTTGTTGCCGAGATGGAGGCAAAGCAACTGCCAAAACTTTCCATTGACAGTCGCATCCATGCCAGTACACTGTTAAGCAAGGTTGCCATGGGAATGAAGTGTGGGCGCGGATTGCTGTTGGTTTTAGCCCTGCTCGGCGCCGGCTGTGGAAAAACGGTGCTCTATTCCAACGTTGGAGAGCGGCAAGCCAATGAGATGATTGCTCTTCTTCGGTCGCGCAACATGGCTGTGGCTAAAACTCCGGGGACAGAGGCTACCTGGTCGGTGGTGGTATCCAACGCGGACTTTGCCGGTGCTGTGGATCTGCTTGGCAATTACGGCTATCCGCGGGATCAATTTGCCACCCTTGGCCAGATTTTTCAAAAATCCGGTCTTGTTTCGTCGCCGACCGAGGAGCGTGCCAGGTTCATGTACGCGCTTTCCGAAAATTTGGCAGAAATGATCAGCCACATCGCAGGAGTCGTCACGGCGCGGGTCAACATCGTTCTGCCGGATGACAACCCTTACACCGAGACCACCTCGCCATCGTCGGCGGCCGTGTTTGTTTCCTACCGGCCAGGGGCCAGCATTGAGGACGCTGTCCGTGACATTAAATATTTGGTGACCAACAGTATTGAGGGATTGAGCTATGAAAATGTTTCCGTTGCCCTCTTCCCGGCTCCGCTGGCGCCGGATGGAATTAGCCGGGGCAATGAACTGATCAATGTGCTGGCCATCCACATGACCCGGTCTTCCCTGCTGCCATTTTTTTGCATCATCCTGTTGGTGATGGCTGCGGCAGCCGGCCTGTCCTTTGCCGGTGCAAAGCTGCTGGTGGACTACCTCGCCGTAAAAAAGGAGGAAAAGCAACGATCCAAGCAGGCTGAAAAGGAGCAGACAGTGGCCGCCGAGGAGGTGGAGCAGCCGGCTGAAACGGATGAAGGCGAGGGTAACTAGCGGCCGGACAAAACCATGGGAAAGGTGGGGACGGCCCAGCTGCGGCAGGCATTGGGGGAGGATCCGGAGGGTGTTGTGCGTATGTTGCACCTCATCTACGAACCCATCACGTTCCTCCATCCTTCCCGGCTGGAAGAGCTGTTTCCCTCCGATGAAGTTTTGGAAATTTTGGGCAGCAGCAGGCGGCCATGGCTTGCGGCCAACCAGTTCGTGCGGAAGCGGCTGCGATTGAAACTGACCCAGCCGACCCCTCTTACGGAACCGCGCCATTCCCTGTTCTTTGAGCCACTTTCCATCCTGCGGCAGCTGGCACTCCACGCAGGAGCAATCCTGCTGTCCGAAGAAATTCGTCGGGTCATTCGGCGGCGGGAGCGGAATGAGCTGCTGGCATGCCTGGGCAAGGATATTTATAATTTTGTCCTGCGCAAGGCGTTCTTTTTTCGTGTGCACAGCATGCCCCTCGCCTTCGGAGAAGATGGCAGATCGTTGGCCGAAAGAACGGTTACGGCGGGACGGCGCTGCGTTGCGGCCTGTCTATTTGACCTGCCACCTGCCCTACGGGAACGATTTCCCCTCAAATTTCCTGTGGATGAACGGTGGCCGGTTGTCCGTGGCACAGGAAAACAGGAGGCGGATGTGCTTTGGCAATTTTTGGTGCGGCTGCGGCGGCACATCGTTGCGGCGAAGAAGGGGGTGCAACATCATGGTGTGGGTACTTGACAGAACAAGGACGTGGGAGGTCGTACCTGGGAAGCGTGTCCTGCGGAGCGATGAGTTTTTGGCCCTGCGCAGTGCGGCAGAAATTATTCGGGATGCCGAAACCATTGCCAGCAATGTGATTGGCAATGCAAAAAAAGAGGCAGCCAATCTGGAAGCAGAGGCCGCCGCCAGAGCCAAGAAGCTTACGGATTCCACCCAGGCTGCATTCGATGCCAAGCGGCAGGAAGGCTATGAGGTTGGCCTGGCAGAAGGTAAGCAGGAAATGGCCGAGCAGATGATGGAAATGTGCGCCAGAAATGTGCAGAATTTTTCCGCCTATGCCGATGTGGTTCTCAACATGGTGATGCGTGCGCTGCGCCGGATTATTGGAGAATTTTCCGACACAGAATTGGTCCATCGCATCGTGGCCAACTCCTTGCAGGTGATTCGCAACCAGCGCCAGGCCGTGCTCAAGGTTTGCCCGGACCAGGCTCCGGCAGCCAGGGCCAGCATTGCCGAACTTTCCAAGGGAGGAGGACATCTACAAACCATGGTGGAGGTGGTGGCCGATGGTCGATTGGAAAAAAACACCTGTCTGATCGAAACGGAGGTCGGCATTGTGGACGCCAGCCTGGACGTACAACTGGAGGCAATCCGCAAAGTTTTGGAAAGAACCTTGGCGGCGTCCTAGGCCATGCCCCACTGCCATGGGACGGAAAACGTGCGATGGCCCCACGCCGGCCAACGCCTACCGAGAGCGGCTGCGCAATCGAATAAAACGCTCTGGCATGGAAGAGTTTACACCACATGAAATTGTAGAACTTTTGCTCACATTTTCCACCGTCCCGCGACGCGAGCCAAAAAAAATGGCCAATGCGTTGCTGGCCCGCTTCGCATCCCTGCGGGCCATGCTGGATGCGCCATTCCAGGAACTGCAGGAGATTGATGGCATGGACCGCGGCGCTGCGGCTTTTTTTTGTCTGGTGAGAAAAATTGCAAAACTCTATGCGGAACAAAAAATTTTTTTCGAAAAATACACGGGCGACAATTGGCGGCCGGCACTGCAGGAACTTTGGCTGACACGACTTGCCGGCGAGCGCATGGAATGTCTGGAAATTGCCTATCTGGACGGTAATCTTTCCCTGCTACCCGAAGGAGTGGAACGCATTGCCACCGGTACGGCGACGCACGTCGTTCCGCTGCCCAAACAAATCATTGAACGCGTGATGCAGCGCAATTGCTTTGCCATTGTTCTCTGCCACAACCATCCCAATGGCAGCGAATTGCCATCGGAGCACGACGAGCGCATGACCCGTGCCCTCGGCCATTGTCTGCGGCTCATTGAGGTGAGCCTGTTGGATCACTGGATTGTGGCAGACGGAAAAATCTTTTCCATTGGCGAACGGCGTCGTTTGTAACAAAAACAATTTTTCCCTTGCGGGGAGAGTCCCAAATTTGGCCGATGGCGTCGGCGAAAAATTTACTCCTGCGCTAAAAATTTCAGCCTCTTCTGGCTGACCGCTTCCCTGGCCATTCCCGACGATGGCAGACGATCAGCTTTCCATAAAAATGAAAAATATGGCCAGAAGTTCTTCTTTCTAGGCGGATGGTGCACAAAATTTTCTTTTTTTTTACTTGACTCGCGGTCAAATTTTTCGCTGAAGCTTCCCATGGATTGTGGTCAGAAATTTATTAGGCACTCCGAACCAAGTACACCCGCACATCAGCAGCCGTTCATGTCCCAATACACGGTTCCTTCGATGAAAAAGCGGGAAGATAAAATTTTGCGGGCGGTGTCGGATAGAAACCCCGATCCCACAAACCCCATCTGGGCTGCGGTGAGGTATAATTCTGCCGACTCTAGTCGATCCATCGTAACCCCTCCGCCCGAGGCGCAGGCAGAGTTCGCCGGTTGGCAGGCAGAGTTCGCCAATCGGCAGGGGAACAATGTTCAGGCACCGCTCGCCAATTGGCAGGGGAACAATGTGCAGGCACTGCTCGGCAGACAGCACGGCAGACAGCACAACAGTTGACAGGAGCCCGACTAGCAGGAATGGGCCAAAATCCGTCCCGATGCCGATGGGAGCTAAAATTTGTGAAAGGATTTTTGCGATTTGCATGAAGTTCAACCGCCGATGGGTTCGTGTTCATCATAGGCGTAGCGACGGATGCAGAGTTTGTTCTGCCATTGGATATTAAAACGCAAAATCGCCAAAATTTTTGTCCGCTTTCAACCGTGAAAGGCAGCTTTGGCGGCCATTGGCATCGCGATGGTTCGCGTGAATCTTGGTCCAAGGCAAATGGGATGGTGTTCTGCAACTTCAGCTGAATTGGTGTTGCGCAAATTCTTGTGTTCCAGTGACTTTGCCTTTTCCTAAAAAATTTTGCTTGCTCAATGCGAACAGCAGGGTTCGGAAGATGATAAAAATTTTTCTCCTTGTGGCGCAATCATTTTTGACCAGTCTAAGCACGCATGGGAATCTGGATGGCCCGCTGGTGTACCTGGCGAGAGCGGCGGGCGGGCCGTCTTTTGCTGCGGTCTCTGCGGCAGGTGTATCGATGGCGTAGGGACCTATTGCCGACGGTGGTCTGCGAAGAAATGCAAAAAATTTTGCACCACCCCATGCCGTCGGTTTCGGAGGGTGTGGTTGCCTCGGAGCGGGTGAGGGAGCTATTGGCAACCTACGGCGGACCCCTATGGCCCCAGCGCTTTTTTGCGGGAAATGGAGAAGCACTGCTTGTGGCCGCCATCGCCGCACTTGCCATCCGCACATTTTTTGTCCAACCATTCTCCATACCAACCAACTCCATGTGGCCAACCCACAGGGGCATGGGGGCTGAGATTTGGACGGCACCACGGTGGCCCAGTCTGGCGGTAAAGCTGCTGCGCGGTGGAAAATTTTATTCCATTGTTAGCCCAAATTCCGGAGAAATTTCCATCCCTCTCAACGGTGGAGCAAGGGCTAGGCGCCAGGGTTCGTTGCTGTCCTATGACCCTGTTATTTTACGCCGCTGTGGCATTTGGCCCGTGCGCATGCGCCGCTACCAGCTGCTGGTAGGTTCAACTTCCATTGCCATCACCGTGCCGGAAGATTTCGACGTGGAAAGCCTGCTGGTGCGTCGTTTTTTCCCAAATTCTCCGGCTGTCCGCCTTAGCCAAATTCTGCAAAACCATCCATCCGGTCGAGAAGCTGGGCAGGCCGTGCTGCGAACCGGTGAAACGGCGAAAGCTGGCGAACCGCTGCTACGCTTCCTGCTCATCCACGGCGATGTGCTACTCGTCGACAGGATCACGGCCCACTACCGTCCACCACGTCGGGGCGAGGCGGTGGTATTTGCCACCCGCGCCGTGCCGCGGCTTTACCCCGACGATCGCTACTACATCAAGCGGCTGGTGGGGCTGGGAGGGGATCGGTTGGCCATTGCCGATGGCCAGCTGTGGGCCAACGGAGAACCGGCCAACTTTTCAACTCCCATGGCCGCAAACAACGGCCATATTTCGCCGTTTTTGGGCTACATTCCCATGGGATTGCTGGAGACCGTTGCCACCGTCCCGCCGGACCACGCATTCGTTCTCGGCGACAATTCTATCAACAGCTACGATAGCCGCTTTTTTGGCCCCATTCCTCTGCCGGCCGTCCTAGGACGGCCGCTGCTCCGCATCTATCCGTTTTTTCGCTGAATTTTGCTGGGTTTCCCATTGCAACGGAAAAATTTTTAGCCACATTCGCCGCCATGGGCAGGCTGTTGGTCGTGGCGAATTGGAAAATGAACCGATTGCCGTCGGAAACAGGGCCATTTCTGCGCCAATTATTGGAACAAATTCCTCCCATGCAACACGTTTCCGTTGTTGTTTGCCCCCCATTCCCATCCCTGGCCATTGCGGCACCATTTTTGGAAAAATCTTCCATCCAGCTGGGGGCACAGAACATGTTCTGGGAACGGGACGGTGCATTTACCGGCGAAGTCTCGCCCGCCATGCTGCGAGATCTCTACGCCACCCACGTGATTTTGGGCCATAGCGAGCGGCGCAGCATTTTTGGAGAAACTCTCCCCTTGATTGCATTGAAGGTGCAGGCTGCCCTAGCCAATGGTCTTGTGCCAATTCTATGCGTGGGAGAATCGGCTAAGGAGCGGGACGATGGTCGGCAGTTTTGGGTGGTGGAGCAACAGCTAATTACGGCGTTGGAAAACATTGCGACGGACCAGGCAAGGCGGTTGGTGGTGGCCTATGAGCCGGTCTGGGCAATCGGTACGGGAAAAACGGCGACGCCTGCCCTGGCCCAGGAGATGCATGGCCACATTCGCAGCTTGCTGCAACGGCTTTTTGGCGATGCAGTTGCCCGGCACATTCGCATTTTGTACGGCGGGTCCGTCAAGGCAGCCAATGCCATGGATTTGTTCCAACAGCCCGACATCGACGGCGGATTGGTGGGGGGTGCATCCCTCGATGCCAATGAATTTTCCTCCATAGTGGCCCATGCCCGCAGCTGTGCCTAGCGAATGAACAGGCAGTCATTTCCTCCGGGCTAGCGGATCTTTTCCTATTTGCATTGCTAGCGCTGCTGCCAGTCACAGCCTATTGGGTTTCGGCTGCCTGTGGAAGGACCACCATTTCCAACTCAGGAACGGCCGAGAGCGACGGCGTCCGCATCTTTTTTACGGACTTGGACATTGCGGAGCAAAGAGTCTGCCGGCGAGTATGATATCTCCGCTCCTGGCGATTACTTTACGAAGGCAATTCATTGCTATAATGCTGTTGGTTACAAGTCTACATTTGCTGTAAATGTACAGGGCTCTGGATGGATTACATTTTCGGCGCAAAATGAAACGACCTTCGTCACGGGTAAAGACAATGATCACATTTACGCCGGAAAAATCTGATTCAAAATATGAAGGTTCCCCTGACACCGATCGCCCTGTAAAGGCCATCGAGGTTTCTGGCCGCACGGGGAATGTTGCCCTCATCTTTGCGGGTCAGAATTTCCGCATGGGGGCAGCACACGGATGTTACTCGGCACATTCCCGATCGTAAACTTCAAACCTGGCACTGATTTCGATTAATAACTTAAACGTCGTCAACAATCTGGTAATCGGAAAAATGGAAGATGGAATTATAGCGTTTGGAAAATGGATCATAGATACAGGCTGGATTTTCAGCTATCTCTGGCTCGAGATGACAATATTCTTCAATCTTTTTTACAACATTCTCCAGGGCCAAAGTTAGTTCGGCATTATTTGAACAACGTTTAATGCACTCCTGCACCCTTTTTTTGAGGGATTCTAGATCCACTTTCAGTGATAAATCACTTTTATATTTTCCATAATAAATTGCACAAGTAGACAGCCGATGCGGAATTTGTATAACGGCAGTCTTCAGAGCAATGATCAGAGACCGGACAATAGCTTCGCTGTTCGATCTGCCGCCTACAACGATCCTCATTTTGTCGCCCAGAGACAGGAAACCAGTTTCGTTGTTCGATTCGTATTCTATGCTACGCAGGATGTCGTCGAAACTTTCCACAAATTCCGTCCCGTTCATAGCCATATTCATCAGATTGCCTGCGACATTGCCCAGGATATCGGTTACCGATTTGTCATTGCAGGCAATCGGCAGGATGGATAGTACTTCACTAAAGGCCTCTCGACTCTTTAAACCAAAGCTACATTTCTGCATAATCTCGGCCAGGATAACCTGCAATTCTGGGGTACCCTCGCAGGCTACAATGGTCGATGGTAGAGTCATGGGATATTTATTTTTTTCAATAAAAGACCTCGGTCTGACCATTCCATTCTTCACTTTTTCTAACAACCGATAGGTAGCCGCGTCGCTCACATGTTTCCTAACGTAGCTGAGAATACTGTCGCAGACATCATCATGGTTTGATAAGTGAATTCGCCACAGCAACTTATTCACGGAATCACACAAAAGATTGACTGCTTCGGTGTCGCTTTCACACTTCGGCAAGGCGCTCAGCAGTGCTGCAATGCAGTATAACATTTCATCTTCCCTATTCCGCTCAAGCATGCAGCCAATTGCATTGGCTAGATTTTTCAATACATCACTACTGCTGTCGGGCTGCTCGTTGACGACGTCTAGAAGTGCTTTGTAAAAGCGATTCTGAATGCTGGATCGCGTACCAAACATGTGCCAACGCAAGGCAAATGCCCGGAAAGGCGTAAAAATTTCATCGAACTGCCTGCTGCACGGGCATGTGATCAGCCGCCAAAAAAATTGGGCGAACGTAACGGAGACATGGCCAACGCGCAGGACAAACGTCCGCACAATTTCCAGCAGGCGAATTCTGCAGCTCACCTCGAGGGGTGGGAGTATTTTTTTAATTTCCCCAGGGGAAGATACCGATTGCATTGGACAAAAATGCGGCGCACCGGAAAAAAGTCAAATACAAAATGCAAATCGCTCCGAAACAAACTCGATCATTTTAAAATGGTTGCCGGAAAAGCTTTTCACGCAAAATGGAAAAATAGGAACAATCTTTACGCCGCCATAGGGTTGCAACGGTCGTCCCGGTTGTGATGTGCAGAGATGGCGAATCTACGGTCGGCACCTCCCGTCCATCGATGCAGAGGTGGGGGATGGTTGATCCGGTTTCAACGGAACAGATCGCATTGGCTGGCAGGATAATGCCTCTGTTGGCGAAGGTGTGGGAACAGATTGGCGAGATGACGATGGCCGGGACGGATGGTGCAACGACCATGCCACCGGCGGAAAGATTGTAGGCGGTGGAGCCGATTGGGGTGGAAAATATGAGTCCGTCGGCCCGGTAGCTGTTGAATACTTCCCCATCTACGCGCACGGCCATGGTACATAGGCGAACACTGCCCCGGCTTTTTAGTACCACATCGTTGAGGGCGTGAAAAGTGTGACCACCGCAGGAACAGCTGAGCAGCCTTGTCCGCAGCTCCGTCCTTTCCCCTGCAACCATGCGGGGCAATTCTTTCCGCCAATTTTCCGAGCTAATGGCTGTGAGAAAGCCAAGGCGGCCCCCATTGATGCCGAGGATGGGAACATTGGCCATGGCTGCCTCTGCCGCCATGGCAAGCAGAGTCCCGTCGCCACCCAGCGTGATGCACAGATCTAGTCCGGCCACGGAAAAATTTTCCCGGCCATGCAGCTCTGCCACCCGTAGTTCGTGGCCAGCCCGGCGCAAAAATTCAATGATTTCCTTTGCCAGCTCGTGCACTCCTGCCTTGCCGCCGTGAAAGACCAGCCCAAAGTTGCTCACCGATCTCCTCCTCCGTGCTGGTTGGTGAGCAGGCCAACGTAGACAGCCGTTAGGAGGGTAAAGACCAATGCCTGGATGAGGCCGATCAATAGTTCGAGAAAGTAGAATGGCACCGGAACCAAATAGCCAAAAAGTGCCAGCATGCGAGCAATAAGGCTTTCTCCGCCAAAAACGTTGCCGTAGAGGCGGAAAGAAAGGGACACAACCCGAAAAAGCATGGAAACTAGGTCAACCAGTCCGACGCCAATGAATACGATGCCCATGGCAAGGTAAAGAGGAAATGGCAATTCATCGCGGTCGGCCCGATTGCCAAATGTGTCGTGGAGAAATACCCGCGGGCCGGCGTGGCGGAGCACGGTGTAGGCCCAGCCAACCGTTGCGGCCAGTGCAAGGCCGAGCGTGGCATTGAGATCAGCATTCGTTGGACGCAGAAGATGATGCCACTGGCCGTCGGCATTGCGCAGGCCTATGGAACCAATGCCAGGCAGCAGCCCGCACCAATTTTGCAGCAAAATGAAGCTGAACAGCACAAGCAGCAGGGGTAGGACATGGGGCAATGTGCGCTGACCAACGATCGGTTCAAAGAGCGCCTGCATTTTTTCCACAAAAATTTCCACAAGTGCCTGGCCCCGCGTTGGTACGACGGTAGGTTTGCGGCCAACAATTTTTCGCACGCCAAAGATCGTCGCCAATGACAGGATCCATCCGGTGACCATGGCATTGCTGACTGGCACGTGGGGAAAAAGAAAGAACAGCACGTGGGCTGCCCGATCAACGGCATCGGTAGCCACCGGCAGAATCCGCCAGAGTACGATGGCCAGCATGCAAAGTACCGGCCAAAACCAGTTTTTTTGAAAAAACCGCACCACCACCGGTCCCATGGTCATCCGAAATGGCCTCCAATGCAAGCCAAAATCCATGGCTGCAGGACAGGTTCGGTTGCTCCCGGGTCCCGTGGAGCTAGGATCGGCATTGCCCCATTGAGGACACCATCGGGATGGGGTTCAATGTCCTCAAATTTTATCCGCGATTTGCGCGACCACTGCCCCATCGCAACAGCGAATATGAACTTTGCTTCATAGGAGACTGAAAGCTATTTGTAAATAAAATATTTTCATTTGCTCTCATATTGTCCCATTTGTTGCGCGGAAATTGCGAACATCTTCCTCGAGTTGTGGCATAAGATTTCCCGAATATTGATATGGTGATGGGCTGGCGTACAAAGCTATTAGCAATTCAACGAGCATCCAACCATTGAACTTGCCAGTAAAATTTTGTAGCACAGAGCCCTGATTGTCGACATTGGACGCAAGGACCTCAATTACAAAATCTTTTTTTACAGGATTCCTTACCAATGCCCTCAATAATTCCACCGCCGCCCACCTCACTTGGTCAGACTCAGATAGCAACACATTCCGTAGAAAGGGCAAATTCGATTCCAGGAAAACATTTACTGCGGCAACATCATCTAGGCTGCCTCCTAGCCATGCTGCTGTCAGAAACTCAAGCCCAGCCCGCCAATTAGCAGGACCATCCGATGGTAGGGCCGTAAATAGTTCTCCCTGCACAAAGGAATAGTATTCCTGCACAAGCCCCTTCTGTCCGTGCCGCACCAATGTCGTCAGCAACTCCCATATCGCCTGTCGTATGGCTGGATTGCCGGTTAAACGACTCATACTCTCCAGGACAGTGAAACCATCATCGCATTTCGTCCTAAGAATTTCTTTCGCATTTTCCAAGTTTTTCTGCCGTACCTGTTGGGTCAGGTATCCCAATATAGTCCCTATTGTGTCCTTTCCTGTTGTCTGACCATCACTTGACAGACCTTTTATCGTAAATTGCGATCGCTGCTGGCAACGGTTGTCGGAAATACCGCCATTCCACAGTAGGTGGTGTACCATTTTGAATGGCTTCATGGCACTGCCGTAGGCATATTTGCAAATCGCCATTACCAACAGCGTGACAGGCAATAGGCAGAACGAACAAAAACAAAAGACCACAAACGCCGTGCGATAAAGAATCAACTTGCCAGGGGAAGATGGGGTCGCATTCGTTTTCCAGCGTGGTTTTTTGGTTACTTCAAGACTCTTTGAAAAAACACTACCTTTTGAAAACTCGTGGACCGTCATGTCGAAAAAGTGCACTGAAAAATCCACTCCGTCAAGTCCATTACTTAAATCGTTTCCTGACGACACAACCGACGAAAGCCCGTCCCTCCGCATGGATTGCGTCACCGGCTGGCTCCTTACCCACAAGGGACGGCCTTTTTTGGGAAAAAAAGTCGGTTTTTGGCTAAAGCAGGGCGGCCACCAGACCAATTAATTCGACGCAACGCCTGCTGTATCCCCATTCATTGTCGTACCAAGCCACAAGTTTAAAAAATTTTGCGTTGAGTTCAATGCCAGAGCCGGCGTCGAAGATGGCCGAAGCTGGGCAGTGGATGAAATCGCTGGAAACCACCTCATCCTCCACATACTCCAAAATTCCTGCCAGCGGACCGGCTGCCGCTGTCTTCATGGCGGAACAAATTGCGGCGTACGAGGTTGCCTTTTCCGTGCGCACCGTAAGATCAACGGCGGAAACCGTCGGCGTTGGGACACGAAACGACATTCCGGTGAGCTTCCCCTGTAACTGAGGCAAAACCAAACCAACGGCCTTGGCGGCGCCGGTGGTGGAAGGAATGATGTTGATGGCCGCCGCACGGCCACCCTTCCAATCCTTGCCGGACGGTCCATCCACCGTCTTTTGGGTGGCTGTGTAGCTGTGGATCGTTGTCATAAGCCCTTCTTCAATGCCAAAATTTTCCAGCACAACCTTTGCAACGGGCGCAAGGCAGTTGGTGGTGCAGGATGCATTGGAAATGATGTGATCATTGCGGGTTAGCGTGGAACAATTCACTCCGCGCACGATGGTTTTTACGCCATCTCC
The DNA here is from genome assembly GCA_031275345.1 of Puniceicoccales bacterium. Classification (GTDB taxonomy): domain Bacteria; phylum Verrucomicrobiota; class Verrucomicrobiia; order Opitutales; family JAIRLM01; genus JAISOW01. The sequence continues at coordinate 54,020 of JAISOW010000005.1, read as the reverse complement.
CTTGGCCGGTGCACTAATGATCACCTTTTTGGCGCCGGCTTCTAGGTGGCCCAGCGCTTTTTCTGCCTGGGTGAACAACCCGGTGCTTTCCACAACAATGTCCACGCCAAGCTGTCTCCACGGCAGTGCAGCCGGTCCAGCTTTTTCTCCCAAACATGCGATGCGGTGGCCATCGACCTCGAGCGTTTTTTCATCGATGGCCCGTACATTTTTAGGGAAACGGCCCTGGGTGGAGTCGTATTTGAGCAGATAGGCCAGGTTATCCGCCGGCACCAAATCATTGATAGCCACCACCTCCACGCCCTTTGCCCGCAAATCTAGCTCTTCCATTGCCCGAAAAATCAGGCGGCCAATGCGGCCAAACCCGTTGATTCCAACCCTCTTTGCCATAGCTCCTCCCCGCCGGCACGGCCGGCAATGGCCCATTGTCGTCCAGCTACAACGGCGGACAAGTATTTTTTACTGGACAAATCTGCCTTGTTTTTTTGCCAAGTTTTAGAAAAGTGGCGGCCGTGCACATCATCCACGACCTCTCCCTGCTGCTGCTCATGGCAAGCATTGCAGCGCTGGCTGCCCGCGCACTGCACATTCCAACCCTGCTTGCCTACATCCTTGCTGGCGTACTGCTTGGCCTGCCATCCAATGACCATAATCTCATCCACGATGAGGCCGTCATAGAGCAGTTAAGTGAGCTGGGTGTGCTATTCCTCATGTTTTACATGGGGCTGGAATTTGAAATTCGCAAGCTGCGCCAACTATTCGCTCCATCCATGCTGGCGCTTTTATTCCAAACATTTTTCATGCTATTTCTAGGCCGCACCTTGGCACCGATCCTGGGCTGGGGTGGGCTGAATGGTCTGTTCCTAGGCGGTCTGCTCGCCATCAGCTCCACCATGATCACGCTGCCCATCCTGGATGCCGGTGGCATGCAAAGGAAGGGATTTGCCAAATACTGCATCGGCATCCTAATTTTTGAAGATATTTTGGCCATCCTATTGCTGGTGATCCTGTCCGGTATTGCCATCACCGGCCATTTTGCATGGGACGCCATGGGCCGCGTTATTTTCTTTGTCGGCGCCTTCGTTGTCAGCGTATTTCTACTGGGGAGGCTCGCCGCCACGCCGCTGATTCGCGCTTTGCAAAAATTTCATTCCGATGAACTGCTAACCGTCGTAACGGTTGGCATCCTGTTCGGCATCGGCCTTTTGGCGGAAATTTCCAGCTTTTCCCTGGCCCTTGGTGCATTTTTGGCCGGATCCGTATTCTCCGGAACGGCCCTTGCGGAGCCAATGGAAGGCCGCATGCAGCCCATTCGCACCCTATTTTCCGCCATATTTTTTCTTTCCGTTGGACTCATGGTTGACCTGCCAACCCTTTGGGTCCACAAAACCGCCATCCTTCTCCTCACCATCGCGGTATTTTCCCTAAAAATCATTTCCTGTTTCATTGGCCTATTCCTCAGCGGCCAGGATGCGGCCGGCAGCTTTTGCGCCTCCCTCTGCAAGGCGCAGATTGGCGAATTCAGTTTTGTCATCGCAGCCCTCGGCAGCGGCCTGGGCGTGACGGACGGTGGCCTGCTCAATATCGCCGTTGGAGCATCCATGGGCACAATCATCTGCACCGCCCTCATCGGGCCCCACGGCGAAAAAATTTGCAAAAAATTGGCCCGATGGATGCCAAAATCTTTGCAAAAGCTGGGCCATCTCTACCAATCCGCCCTGGCGATTATCCGCGGCAGACTTTCCAAAAACACGCTGGTGCAGCTAGCAGCAAAACCGCTGGTCTACATTGTCATGGACACATTTTTGTTCCTGGCCATCCTCGTGGCCGCATCCATTGCCACCCGCTTTGCCGCTCCACTCCTGCCCGGCTGGGTTTCCGCCGTGGATGCCGGAATCTGGGGCATTGCCGCCGTAGTTTCCCTGCCCTGTGCTCTGCAAATCGTGCGCCAGACTCGGGTCCTTCTGTTCATTCTACTTTCCAATGCTTTACCCCAGGTCCAGTCGGGTTCGCGGGCCTCTTTTTTGGTTCCCCGCCTGGGTGGCATATTTCAATCGGCCATTTTGCTGCTCGTCGTGCTATTTTTCAGTGGCACATTTCTTCTCGTGGCAGCGCCGTCCCTTCCCTCCGGCGTTCCCCTCTATGCCTTTGTTCTCATACTGGCCGTGGCGGGGTTGCTGTTGCGCAGCCAGGTGCTCAAATTGAATGCAAAAATTGGAGAATATTTTATTGAAACTTTTGACCGGGACGTACAATCTCAGCTAGCACAGCAGCGGAAGGCCATGCTGCAAAAAATTCAAAATCTTGCACCGCTTGGACTGGACCTTGCCTCGGTGCGCATCGGAGAAGGGCGCAGCGGCTGCTGCATTCAAGGGCTTGCCCTGGCAAAAAACTTTGGAGTCAACGCCGTTGCCCTGCGCTGTGGCCACTACCTCAGCTACGCACCCAGGCCGGACCTGCCCCTGCTGGCCGGCCATGAACTTCTCCTCCTGGGAACGCGGGAAAATTTGGAGCGAGCGCAGGAATTTCTATCCACGGCGGAGTCCTCGGCGCCGGCGGATGGAGAAGATTTTGAAATTGCGCAAATTGGCGTGGAGCCGCTGCATGCCCTAGTTGGAAAGTCATTGATGGAAAGCAATTTGCGCCGCCATTACGGCGTCAGTGTTGTGGAAATTCGCCGCGCCGCCGGTCCCATCAGCCTACCCAGTGCAGCGGAAATCCTGCAAGCCAATGACATTTTGGTGGTTGTGGGCGAAGGTGGCGCCATCCGCCGGCTTCGCGACGGATGGGAAAGGGTCGGATCGGCTGCTTGACGCACACCGGCAACCACCGCATCCGGGAGATGGCCCGTCATTTCCAGCATCTGCTCCCTTGCCTCCCGGCCGACGACGCTTTGAAAATCGCGGACCATGGTGGGAAATGGGTGCGGACCAACCGCTGAACCGATGCAGTAGAGGCAGGTTTCCAGATTCGCCAAATAGGCGGCAAAGGCGCTGTCCACCGCCTCCTTCAAGGTTCTCTGCCCCACGCCGACAGAAACGACGGTGGCTCCCAGTAGGCGCATTTTTTGCACGTTTGTCTGTTCCTTGGCCATGTCCACCTCGCCCATGTGAATTTCGCACTCTAGGCCAAAAAATGTAGCCGCCGTTGCCAGTGCAAGGCCGTGCTGTCCTGCCCCGATTTCTGCGATGACCCGTCTTTTGCCGAGACGCTTGGCAAGTAGGCATTCTCCCATGCAGTGGTTGAGCTTGTGCGCTCCCGTATGGTTCAAATCTTCCCGTTTGAAAAAGATCTGTGCCCCAGCAACTTTTGCGGACAAATTGCGAACATGGGTGATGGGGGTCAGCCGCCCCTGGTAGTGGCGGCGAATGTGATCCAATTTCGCAAAAAATGCGGGATCGTGCCGGGCATCTTCATAGGCGGCGGACAGCTTGTCCATTTCCTTCTGCAAAACTTTTGGCAGAAAGGAGCCTCCAAATTCGCCAAAAAAACTTTGGGTGGACTCAGCCACCGCACCATTGCGTTTCATTTTTTTTCTCGAACTAAATTGGGAGCATGAAAAGCCGCAGCTCACCGGGACGGCATGCTACGACTCAATTTCCAAAAATTTGGATGGATTTAAGTACGGGCAGCTAGCGCTGCCACCAGTTCGAGTGGCATACGGAGCGCAAAAAATCTGCGGCACGGACAGCCATGGCACCTCCCTAGGCCAGTGGAAAACCACGGGCGGTTGCACAGTGCAACCGGCCCACGCGGCTTTTCAGATTACCGGAGATTTTCCAGATTTTTGGCCCGGCGACGACCCCCGTCCGAGCCATAAAAAACGCAAACCCTGTGGACCAAGGTCCCTTGATCAGGCCCTAGGCCACCGTGATTCTTTTGTCCAGGTACACATCCTGGATCGTGTTGAGCAGTTCCACGCCCTCCCGCATGGGTCGTTGGAATGCCTTGCGGCCAGAAATGAGTCCCGCGCCACCGCCCCGTTTGTTGACAATGGCCGTGCGGATGGCCTCCGTAAAATCGTCCGCACCGCCGGAAGATGCACCGCCCGAATTGATGAGTTCGCAGCGGCCCATGTAACAATTTGCCACCTGGTAGCGGGTCAGGTCAATGGGGTGGTTGGTGCACAGTTCTTTGTACATGCGCGCATCCCACTTGCCAAATTGGATATCCGCAAACCCACCGTTGTTTTCCGGTGACTTTTGCTTAACAATGTCGGCCTCGATGGTACAACCCAGATGGTTTCCCTGGCCGGTGAGATCCGCCGCCACATGGTAATCCATGCCGCCTTTTTTGAAACCGGAGTTGCGCAGGTAGCACCAGAGAATGGTGGCCATGCCGAGTTCATGGGCCCGTTGAAAGGCATCCGCCGTCTCCCGCAGCTGGCGCATCGATTCCTCTGCCCCAAAGTACACGGTGGCACCGACAGCCACGGCGCCCATGTCCCAGGCCTGCTCCACCTGGGCAAAGTACACCTGGTCATGCTTATTGGGGTAGGTTAGCAGTTCGTTATGGTTCAGCTTCACAATGAACGGAATTCTGTGGCAGTGGCGACGGGCAACCGCGCCCAGCACACCGAGCGTCGATGCCACGGCATTGCAGCCACCTTCTATGGCTAGCTGGACAATGTTTTCCGGATCAAAGTAGAGAGGATTGGCGGCAAAGCTGGCACCGGCCGAGTGTTCAATGCCCTGATCCACCGGCAAAATGGACAGGTAGCCGGTTCCCCCCAGCCGTCCTGCCCGGTGCAGCCACGCCAATGAGTTCAGCACCGGCGCTGGCCGGTCTGAATTTTGCCAAACCCGTTCCACAAAATCCGGTCCCGGCAGATGGAGCAGCTTTTTTTCAATTGTTCTGCATTCGTGCTGCAAAAGTTTTTCCCGGTCCTTTGCCAAAAACTCCTCGATGCGCCCGTTGCCCATGGTCTCATTCCATGGTCAAAAAATACCATGGCAACGATTTTTTCGTTCGCAAAAAAAGCGGTCAACCGCTAGCCATTTTGCCGTGACTTTGAGGGATAGGGAGGCATTTGCCATCGCGGAGGCGCGATGCCCAAACCCTCACGACATCCTGGGCTGGCACCTGGAAGATGGCCACGGCACCGTACGAACATTTCTTGCCCATGCCGTCGGCTGCGCCGTTCTATTGGATGAAGGCAAGCAAATTATTCCAATGGAGTCACTTACGGACTGTGGTCTATTCCAGTGCACACTGCCCGGCACGGAATTTGTACCCTACCGGCTTCTGGCAAGCTACGCCGATGGCCGCCGCGTAGAATTGGAAGATGCCTACCGCTTTCCACCCACAATTTCCGAATATGATCGGCACCTGTTTGCTGAGGGCAGGGCGGAACGCATCCACCATTTGCTAGGATCCCACCGTCGCACGATTGATGGCGTGCAAGGTTTGAGCTTCGCCGTCTGGGCACCCAATGCCCGCCGGATTTCCCTGGTGGGAGACTTCAATGACTGGGATGGCCGCCAGCTTCCCCTTCGCAAGCTTGGTCTTTCCGGAATTTGGGAACTGTTCGTTCCCCACCTGCCGGTCGGACGGCTGTACAAATATGAGCTCATCGATGCCAACGGCCAACTACAACTGCGCACAGATCCCTGTGCCCTCTGCTATGAACGTGCTCCAGAGGCCGCTGCACTGACCGGAATTGGGGTAAATCACGACTGGCAGGATGGGGAATGGATGGCGGAACGACGCAGCTTTGTTCCCTACCGGGCACCAATTTCCATCTACGAGGTCCACCTTGCCTCCTGGCGCAGGGTTCCCGAGGAGAATGACCGGCCACTGACCTACCGCGAAGCGGCTCCGCTGCTGGCCGACTACTGCAATGAACTGGGCTTTACCCACGTGGAACTATTGCCCATCACAGAATTTCCCTACGACGGCTCCTGGGGCTACCAGGTAACCGGCTACTTTGCCCCAACCTCCCGCTTTGGCAATCCGGACGACTTTGCCCACTTCGTCGATACCCTGCACCGCCGCGGCATCGGCGTCATCCTCGACTGGGTCCCGGGCCATTTCCCCAAAGATCGCTTTGCCCTGGCCCGCTTCGACGGAACCTGCCTCTACGAGCACGAAGATGCGCGCATTGGCGAACACCGAAACTGGGGCACGCTTGCCTTTAACTTTGGCCGCCATGAGGTGCGAAATTTCCTCATCGCCAGCGCATTGAGCTGGTGTGAACGGTTCCACATCGACGGCTTTCGGGTGGACGCCGTGGCCGCCATCGTACACCGCAACCATGGCCGATCCGACGGGGAGTGGTTGCCCCATCCGCAGGGCGGGGAAGAAGATAGCGATGCCGTCCTTTTTCTTCGCGAGTACAACGAATGGGTCCACAGACTTTTCCCTGGCGTGCTGACAATTGCCGAAGAATCCACCACCCATCCCGGGGTTTCCCACCCCACCTATCTGGGCGGATTGGGCTTTGATTTTAAATGGAACATGGGCTGGATGCACGACACGCTGTATTACTTTTCCCAGGCAGCTGGCCAGCGCCAGGCGGCCCATCACCGGCTCACATTTGCCATGCTGTACCAGTACAGCGAACATTTCATTCTAGCCCTTTCCCACGATGAAGTTGTCCACGGCAAAGGCTCACTGTTGGCCCGCATGCCATCCTCATCCATGGATCGCAAGGCCGACATGCTCCGCGCACTCTACGGCTATCTTTGGACCTGGCCTGGAAAAAAATCTCTCTTCATGGGCGGAGAATTTGGCCAGCACGACGAATGGTACCATGGCCGCAGTCTGGACTGGCACCTGCTGCACCATTGCAACCATAGGGGATTGCAACTTTGGATACGAGATCTCAATCGCTTCTATCTGTCACGGCCCTGGCTTGGATTCTACGACGATGATCCGGCCGGCTTTTGCTGGATCAATCCGGACGACAGCCAGGGCGGCGTACTGTCCTACCTGCGCCGGGGCGGCGATGAGCTGGTGCTGGTGGTTGGAAATTTTTCCTGGCAGGATTTCAATGCCTACGCCGTTGGTGTCCCGCGGAGTGGGCGATGGCGCGAGGTTCTCAACGGCAATGCCCTGCTCTACGGCGGCAGTGGCATCGGCAATCTTGGAGAAGGATGGACATCGGATGAGTCCTGCAATGGCTTTGCCCAAAAGCTCACGCTCCACCTGCCGGCGCATTCCGTCCTAGTTTTTCAACACGATACGGCCGTATCCATCCTTCCACCGCACGTGCCGGCCTCAATGGCAACCCCTGCCAAGTCCAATTGACATGCCGCCAGCAATGCCAGGGCCGCGGTTTCCATCGTCAACACTCGCGGCCCAAGGGAAAGTGGTGTGAAGCCTTTGCCAAGAAGTTGACCATTTTCGCTGGGAGAAAAATCGCCTTCCGGACCGACGGCAAGCCACAACTCATCCGGCATGCCATCTGTGTCCCATGCCGTGCGCAGGGTGCGCCAGGAAATCGCCGCAGTCTGCAGCGATGCGACAACGCCGCTGGCATTTGGAGGAAATTTGGCCAAAATCTGGTCCAGAGATTTCGGTCCGTGCAGCACCGGCAAAAAAGGATTTTTTGCCTGCTTGGCCGCCTCCAAAATGATGGCCTCCCAGCGCCTTCGGCGGCCAGCGCAGCGTTCTTCCCGCCACAGCACCGTGCAAAAATCTCCCATGATTGGATGGATGGTTGCTACGCCAAGCTCCGTTGCCTGGCGCAGCAGCAGATCCATGGCCTGCTGTTTTCCAAGTCCCACCAATAGGTGCAGGGCAGGCTTTTGGGGAGAGTGTACAATCACCGGTCCCGGTACCAAAATGCAGGGATCCACTCCAACGATGGAGCAGGTTGCCGTCGTTCCTCTGCCGTCGAAAAGCACGATCCGATCACCGGCGCCGGCCCGCAGGACGTGCAACAGGTGATGCGCCTCGTTCGGAGCAATGCGGTGTGGCCGACCTGCGGCCAGCGGTCCACCGCTCGGAACAAAAAAAATTGCCACGGCTGCGCAATTGGATTGCACCGCGGTGCAGCTCTGCCAAGACATTTCCATGCGCCGCTTTTTTTTGCTGCTGATCTGTTTCGCAGCTCTGCTGGCCGGACCGTATATTTGGATGCGGGATGTGCACCGGCAGGTGCCGCAGGGCTGTCGGCCACCGACCGCCATTTGGGCTGGCGCAGCCGGTGCCATGTCCTGCGACGGCGGTGGGGGCACGGCGGATCGTAGCCAGTTGGACCGGGAGATGGAGCTGCGGGATGTGCAGCGGCCACCGCATGGTTGTCGGCTGCCGGCCGCCTTTCGGGACGGCGATGGTGGGGCGGCAGTGCCGGACTGCAGGTCTCTGAACGTTGGGACGGCGTGGATGCGGGCCGGCGTCTTTCTTCTGTCGCTGGTCGCCGCCGGTGGCCTGCTGGTGTTTTTTCGCCGCCGGGGCGGGTGGCTTTCCGCCCAGCGTAGGACGGGGCAGCTGGCCGTTGTGGACACACTCCGCCTGGGAACGCACCACCATCTTGCCGTGGTGGAATGGGATGGGCAGCGCCTTCTCATCGGCATCACCCAGCACCAGATTGCCCTCATTGTTCGAAAGGGCGAGGGACGGACGGCGGCAGAACGTCAATCGGGGAGCAACAATTCATGGATAAGCGGGTCGTAGTAGTTCCAAAAATTCGCGGTTTCATCTGCACAACAGCCCATCCCGTCGGCTGTGCAGCCCACGTGGATGAGCAGATTGCCCACGTGCGGCAAAGACACTGGACGGCGGGGGCAAGGACCGCGCTCGTGGTCGGAGCATCGACCGGCTACGGGCTGGCCAGCCGCATCGTCGCAACGTTTGGCCTTGGAGCCGATAGCCTTGGAGTATTTTTGGAACGGCCGGCCAAGGGAGACCGCACGGCGTCGGCTGGCTGGTACAATAGCATTGCCCTGGAACGGCGCGCCAGGGAATTGGGCCGCCAGGTTTGGAGCATCAACGGCGATGCATTTTCCCAGGCCGTCAAAATGGATACGGTGGCATTGCTCAAGGCTCGGTTTGCTCCGGTTGATGTCGTTGTCTATAGCTTGGCAGCACCGCAGCGCATCCATCCGCTGACGGGCGAGGTGTTCCGCTCCGTACTCAAGCCAATCGGTGCCAACTTTTCTTCAAAAACTCTGCAAACCGATCGAAATGTGGTGTGCGACGTGGCGTTGGAACCGGCAACGGAACAGGAAATTGCCGCAACCGTGGCCGTCATGGGAGGCGAAGACTGGCTGCTATGGATGGAAGCGCTGGCTGCTGCTGGTGTGCTAGCGCGCGGGGTGAAAACCGTTGCCTACAGTTACGTCGGCCCCAGATTGACCTGGCCAATCTACCGCGATGGCACGATTGGCATGGCAAAGAAAGATCTCGATGGGACAGTGCCAAGGATCGACGCCCTGCTGCGTCCACTGGGAGGTAAGGCCTATGTCGCAGTCAATAAGGCGGTTGTGACGCAGGCTAGCTCGGCAATTCCCGTCGTTCCCCTCTACATTGCCCTGCTTTTTAAAGTCATGAAGGAGCGGGGAACCCACGAAACCTGCATCGGACAGATGGAGCGGCTATTTGCGGAAAAATTGCCGGACGGCGTGGTGGATGGAGATGGCCGGCTGCGCCTCGATGGAGCAGAATTGGACCAGGGAGTGCAGGACGAGGTGCTTCGCCGCTGGCAGCTGGTCACAACGGAAAATTTGTGGGAATTGGCCGATCCAGACGGCTATGGCAAAGATTTTTTGCGTTTGTTTGGCTTTGGCCTACCCGGCATCGATCCGCTGGAGGCGGTGGAAACGGATCTGCCCCTGCAGCGATGGGATGGCACGGTCTGGCAATGAAGACATTGTGGTGGAGGAAGATGATGGAAGATGATGAGGATGAAGAATGCGAATGCAAGGGCGCCGAAGATTTATTGCGACCGGATTGGCGTGTGAGGGCAAAGCTACTCGATGGCCGCAGGATATTTCTCTGGGGTGCCATCGATGAGCGCAGTGCCAGAGACGTTGTGGAGAAACTTATCTATTTGGAACTACAGGATGCGAGCCGGCCCATCATGCTCCACATCAATACGCCGGGTGGCTGCATCACGTCTGGCATGGCGATCTACGACACCATCCAGCTCATCGCCGCACCGGTGACTGTCATCGTCATGGGCATGGCGGCCAGCATGGGCTCCATCATTCTCAGCGCACCGAAGAAAGGAAGACGGCTGCTATACCCAGGCGCCAGGGTATTAATCCATCAACCATTGATTTCCGGACAGATCTATGCGCCGGCTGTGGACATCAACATCCAGGCGGAGGAAATGGAAAGGACGCGGGAGGAAATGAATCTCATCCTGGCCAAAGCTTCCGGCCAGCCGCTGGAAAAAATTCGCCGCGACACGGACCGTGATTTTTACATGAATGCGCGGGAAGCGATCGAATACGGCCTCGCCGATGCCATTGTGCGATCCATTGGTCCGGATGGGACGTTGATTGTCTAGTCCAATTTTCCATGGCCAGCCGCGGCTGGAATAGGTCCATTGGTTGGCGTCGCCAACTCTCTTTGTTTAAAAGATTTATTGCAATCGTTGGCGAAATTTTCTAGCAATCAAAGGATGGAAAGCATGACCCATTCCTCCTTTATAGGGCCATATCCTTCGTGGCAGGCATGCCTGCCAAGGAAAGAGACCATAGCAAATGTGGTCGTCACGAGAATTTTTGCTCTGCACGATCAAATTGTTTTCCCGCCAATCGCACCGAAATTGGGAACCGGCATGGCCTACTCCGCTTCGTTGGCCGGCGCATCGTCGCTGCCGGCGCAGCCCTCTTCCGTGGAGCAACAAATATCACAAGTCGATCCACTCCATCAGCATGGGGGATCCACTGCATCGATCAGCTCATCGTCGCTGCCGGCGCAGCCCTCTTCCGTGGAGCAACCAATGCCACAAGTCGATCCACTCCAACAGCATGAACGTTCCGCTTCCCCGCAGGGATCCACTTCGTCATCATCAATAAGCCACCTTATTTCGCTGTCATCGACCGAACTCTCCTTCTCTCCATCGCCAACGGATCCGACCGTGTCGCATCAGGCGTCGCTGTCGATGAGCCCCATGACTTCGTTGTCGCCGCAGCAACAAACTCCACTGCAAAATTCAATGGCTCAAAATCTTTCTTCACAGCAACCAACGATTTCAACCACTCCACCGAATTGGACAGTAGTCCGGGTTATTTCACCGAATCCGCAGAAACAACCATCTTTGGCGGAGATAATTGGGACAGCCACATCGCTGTCGGCTGGTCCGGTCCTTTCGCTACGATCCGCGGAGCAATCTGTTTTGCAGCGGCCAGTGGACCAATCCGCTCCGCCGGAGCAGCCTCAAATGCCAAAAAAAATAGTGCCTTTGAGCACCGTTTTCGGTTCCATCCCGTACGACAGCAAATTGATCTGGCAGGATGACGTACCTTCCCTGCAAATCAGTGCTTCTCCTCCGTAATTTTTTCCCGATCCGCCACGAATATGCCATCGCTGACCGGCCGGTGCTAAAAAACCTGTTGCCAAACTTTTTGGCCAAACATTGAGAACAGCATGCCATCGGATTCAATGGAATGGCGGTGCTACCAGGCGTTGGGAAATCGCTATCTCATCGCACCGCCGGATGCCATTTTTGCAAAAAAAAATATCATCATTGATGCCTGCTCCGCATGCCATTCCGACGGACTGCTAATTGGCAGTCGGCTGCAGCTAGCTAGTGCCGATCTACGCATTTGGAATCCGGATGGTTCGGAGGCGGAAATGAGCGGCAACGGGGTGCGAATTTTCGCCAAGTTTTTGCTGGATAATAATTTCTGGAAAATGTCTGGAGGAAAAATCGCCACGATCGGCGGCATCGCTTCCTGTGGATTTTTGGCCAATGGCGATGTCACTGCCCGGATGGCTCCGCCGCTCGTTGCCGCTGACAAGCTCATCCTGTTGACTCAATTTGGCCCAATCGCAGGCTACGTCGTTTTTTGGGGAAACCCACACCTAGCCATTCCCGTCGACGAATTTCCGCAAAACTGGCGCCGGGTGGCGGCCATCCTTTCCCGCCACCCCCATTTCCCAAAAAAAATCAATGTTCATTTTCTGCGCATTTTGCACAAACGGTCCATCGCCCTGCGCATCTTCGAACGCGGTGTGGGGGAAACGTCGTCCTGCGGCAGCGGTGCAGCGGCCTGCGCCGCCGTTGCAAACCGTCACCTTGGCTGCGATGCAACGCTGCGGGTTAACATGGTTGGAGGAACGTTGCACGTTACCATCGCCAAAAATTTTTTGCAGCTGGCAGGGCCGGTCGTCCAGGTCAGCATCGGATCCAACCATTTGCCGCTAGCCCCTGCCGCAGCCGGACGGTGCCGCTCCGCCGCCAAGTTCTCCGAGGGCGGCATAGCCCTCCTCGGCCGTCGTATCACCCGCAAGAACACGGCTTCGTAGACAATTTTGCAAAGTTTGTTCCGGCCCATCTTCCCACCCCTGACCAAGGCGTGGCTCCCAAAGTTCCCACAGAACGGTCTGTCCCTTGAAGCCACTGCCGGAGCAATGTTCACAGCCGGTTGCATGGAAAACGGGCCGGGCCGGATCAAGATTTAGCCATCTGGCCCAGGCTAATTGTGGAAAACGCAGGGTTCGGCAATGGGGGCAGAGTTGTCGCACCAGCCGCTGGGCCAATGCACCGCGCAGGGCGGCGCGGATGGATGAAATTTCGACGCCCAGCTGGCGCAGCCGGGGAACGGCCCGTGCCGCATCCAGGCAGTGGAGGGTTCCCAGGACAAAATGGCCGGTGAGTGCGGCCTGGACGGCAATGGCCGCCGTCTCTTCGTCGCGAATTTCGCCGAGAAATATCACGTCTGGGGATTGGCGAAGAACGGCACGCAGGGCCGTGGCAAAGGTCAAACCCTGGGCAGGAGCCACGGAAACAGCTGCCACGCCGCTTTGGGTAAATTCCACCGGATCTTCGACGGAAAGAATTTTCCGCGTTCCATCGCACAAACTTTTCAAAATTGCATGGCCGCTGGTGGACTTGCCGCAGCCGGTTGGTCCAACGAGTAGAAAAAGTCCGTCGCCTACTTCGGCCAGTCGATACAACCGGGTGGCAAGTTTGGCGGGAAAGCCGAGGGATTGCAAGCCATCTTCCATGGTGGGCCGCCGCAGCAGGCGCAGAACGGCACCCTCGCCGTGGAGAAATGGAATGGTGGAAACGCGGACATCGCACATAGCATCGCCATTTTCCCAAAGCCACTTGCCATCCTGTGGCAGCTGGGTCACATCCAGTGCAAGGCCACAAAGAATTTTTAGACGGCGCAGCAGAGCATCGTGCAGGGATGGGTGCAAAATTTTTTCAAGAACAAGCTGGCCATCGATGCGTAGACGGATGCGCAGCCAATCGACTCCCGGTTCGAGGTGTACGTCGGATGCGCCGCAGTGCCAGGCATTGTCGACGATCGTCCGCAGCAGTTGGTCGGGCAAACCGTCGCCGCCCATTGCCTAGCCATCCTTTCGACCAAAGCGATGCTCCGTACCGCTCAGCAGGCGATGAATGTTGGGCAGATGGCGTAGCAGCAGAAAAATGGCCAGACCAGTGATGAAACAATTTTCCCAAAAAGTTTTGCCAAACAGATAGGAGCAAAGGGGCAGGGTGAGGGCCAGGCCAAGCGATGCCAGGGACACGAAGCGGGTGGTAAAAAATAGGACGAGCCAGGTGATGGCAGCAATCAAGAGAACATTTGGCATCCAAATTGCCAATCCGCCAACGGCTACGGCAACTCCACGGCCGCCGCGAAAGCTGAGCAGCGGGGAAAAGCAATGGCCCAGCACGGCACCGGTGAATGCCACGGCTGGCAGCATCGGCCATCCGGGGGCTAGATAGGATGGGCAACCGATGGACACTGCACCCTTGGCCGCATCCAGCGCAAAAACCAGCCAGGCCATGCCACGGCCCACGCAGCGGCACACGTTGGTCGCACCGGGATTGCCACTGCCGCAGGACAGAATTGCAACTCCCCGGCAACGCGCCAGAAATACGCCGAACGGAATGGATCCCAGCGCATAGCCGGCCAGGAATGCGAAAAAGATCGAAAGCCACGGGTCCACGGCCAAATCTTTTCCCAGCGGCCGGTGAAAACAAGAAAAAAGGGCACGCCAATCAATGAATCATCTCCTTCAAAGCTTCCACGGCACTGCGGACGGCGGCATCCTGCTCCATTGCCCCTTCGACGGTTTTGCAAGCGTGGATCACCGTCCCGTGCTCCCGCCCCCCAAATTCGCTGCCAATGCGCTGGAGGGAGTAGGGCGTGAGCAATCGGCAAAGGTACATGGCCACCTGCCGGGGAAATGCGATGCCGGCCGGCCGTTTTTTGCCCAAAAGGTCGGCCAGCGTAATTTTATAAAACTCTGCCACCAGCCGCTGCACCTGGTCAATGTGTACGGTTCGCGCCGCTTCTTCGCGAAAAATGTCCTGCAGAAGGCGGCGTGCTTCGTCGCAATTGATCTGCCGGCCGGACAGGCCCATGTAGCCGGCAACCCGGTTGAGGGCACCTTCCAGGCGGCGCACATTCGTCAAAACCCCTTCTGCCAACAGCTGCACCACATCCTCCGGCAGGGACAGGTGCATGGCCGCCGATTTTTTTCGCAAAATTGCAATGCGTGTCTCCAGGTCCGGTGCCTGAATATCGGCCATAAAGCCCCATTGAAAGCGGGATACGAGCCGACTTTCCAGGCGAGAAATTTCCGCCGCCGGCCGGTCGCTGCAGAGACAAATTTGCCGCTGCGACTCGAACAGTTCGTTGAAGGTATAAAAAAACTCTTCCTGGATGCGCTCCTTTCCGGAAAGGAAGTGGATATCATCGATGAGCAGCATGTCGACGCGGCGATAGACTTCCCGAAACTTTCCCAGGGCATTTTCTTGCACAGCGCGAATAAATTCGTTGGTAAACTTTTCCGTCGAAGTGTAGACGATCCTTAGGCGAGGCCGCATTTTGAGCGCTCCGTGGGCAACGGACTGCAGCAGATGGGTCTTGCCGAGGCCGGTCGCACCGTAGAGGAACAGTGGGTTATAGGCCCGACCGGGATTGTTGGCAACGGCGACGCAGGTGGCCTGGGCAAGCTGGTTCCCTGGGCCAACGACGAAATTGTCGAACGTGTTGCGGGGATTGATCAGGTCGGCCTCGTCAAATTTGCGAATTGCTGCCATGCTCCGCTGGCCTGCCCGGGAGGTGGAAGGCGCTGCCTGTCCGGCTGGCGCATTCTCAGGAGCAACCTCCAATTCCACGGCAATGCCACGCCCCGCCAGGAGACTGAGACGCTTTTCCAAAAGTGTCCTATAGTTATCGCGGATCCAAATTGTGGCAAATTCATTGGGAGCCTGCAGCACCAGTGTGTCGCCGTCCTCCCTTAGGAGCTTTAGGTCATCAAACCATGCCTGGAAAACATCCTCGGCGAGCAAGGTGCGCAGATCTTCCCGCAAGTTCAACCACAGCTGGGACATTTTCTTCACCTTCTTTTTTTCTATTTTTTTTGAGTTATTCACATCTACATGCCACGGGGCAACGACGCTTCCCAGGAGATCGCACTCCCGGCCCACGATGGCTCCAATTGCCGCAGATATGGCTTCCCAAAAGGCCTATCTCTCCAAAAATGGCCAACGTGGGAAAGCTACAAACATTTTTTTTCGGGATGCAACCTCCAGTTATCCCCATTTTATTGACAGGGGATTGTTAATAACTTTCCCCATCCCAACCCGGTCCTCCTCCGGTTCTGTCCAACTGCCCCATTTGCATCAGGGCGGACCAGAGAAGATGCCGCGCCTCGCCATCGCCCGGCCGGCGTTCCAACAGCAACCTCGCCAACATAGCGGCATCTTCGGACAACCGTTCCTGGAGCAAAAGTCGGCAAAGATGCAACTGTTCCGCCGGTGCCAGCCTGGCATGGCCAAGTGCGCGGGCCGCGGCACAGTAAAGATGATTCCAAACATCCACACCCCGGCACAGGCGCAGAAGAATGCGCAGGGCCAGGCGGGAGCGGGGAGATAGGCAAAGCCAGTGCAGAACCAGGCGAACCGAGCCGGACCTATCGCGGCGCAGCCAACGGCCCAGCAGACGCAGAACGACGGCACAGCGCAGGGGCCAGGCGGCTGGAGAAAATTCGCTGGAGTGGATGGCCTGGAAAAATAGTTCCACCCTTTCCCGGGCAGGGTTTGCAGAAAGATTTCCAGCCAGCACATTGGCAACGTAGCGGCACTTGCCGCGGGCCAGCGCATCCAGCAAACCACGCACTGCGGCCAACCCTCTCTCACCATGCGGCGCGCAGCACCGCCATTTCCTGTTCCGGAGTCAGCCGCTGCGGATGAATTTTGTTCCGCCAGAAGGGATCATGGTCCGTGATCAGCTCACCATCGTCGTGTGCCTGTTCGTGCTGAAATACTCGGGCACACCAGCCGTCAACTTCCAGTGTGTGGACCGCACCGTCCTCATCCTGGAACTGCAGCGTAATTTTCAAACTGCGCCGAACCATAATGCTCAAACATTTTGCCGGCCCATTCGGGTCATCGATGGACAGACATCCTTCACTGCCCACCGCAGTTGCCGCTGATTTTTTGAGAATTTTTGCGTTGAAGCAAAGCAACGGGTCCATCACAATCGCAGGTCTTTGTAGCCAATCCTCTCCGTCCAACACAAATTTTGTGCATAGTTTTGGCGTTTTCAGACAATGGCCGATGGAGACGGCAAATGCGCACACGTTGACTCCGATCTGATTGGCATTGATGCCCACACCGCCCACATCCTTGTTGGACAATGCCTGCCGCAGTATGGCGGCCAGGCGCGCCACGTTGGGATCGGAAAAATTTTCGACCCTAACATTGTGCACACGCAGGGCATTGGCAGGATCTCTAGGATTGAAAAAAACATTTTGTCCATCGCCCACCACGCAAACTTTTCGTATCGCTTCCCGGCCAAATTTGGCAAGTATGCCGGCCGTCGCCGCCTTTTGTAGGATTTCCGCGGCGGGCAGGGCCACGTCCGGAGAAATGGCACGCTCCATCTGTGGCTGTGCATCAATTGGGACCCCGCTCATTTTTTTTCCATGATGACAATCCGTAGAAAACTTTCTTCCCAGGACGTGGACGCACTACCTCTCTGGCACTATGCGGGCAAGATTATTCTGATCCGCGACGCCGGCGAGGCAAAATTGGCGGTGCAAAATCTTTTGAAGCAGGATTATCTCGGCTTTGACACGGAAACCAGGCCGACCTTTCGCCGCGGCCAACGCTACGACCCATCCCTTGTCCAGGTGGCAGAGGAGGATGTGGTTCACCTGTTCCAACTGGCCGCATGCGGTGGTCTGCGCCCTCTGCTTCCCCTGTTTATGGCAGCCAAACCCGTAAAAATCTGCCTGGGAATAGGAGAAGATTTGCGCCGGCTGCAAATCATGGAAAAATTTCCGGCCAATGGCTTTGTTGAACTTTTGGACAGCGTGCGGCCGCTGGGCATTGTCGACGGTGGCCTGCGCAAGCTATGTGCCAATCTGCTGGGCCTGCGCATTTCCAAAAAAGAACAAACTTCCAACTGGGCGCGGCCGGATCTGACGGAACGGCAGCTGCGCTATGCGGCAACCGACGCCTGGGTGAGCCGAAAAATCTTTTTGGCGGCCCGGGAGCTGCTGCTGCGTGGAGTCGTTGCGGTGGACTAGGGCCGGGACATGGCAGTCGGTTAGGGAAATTTGCCTTGCCCTGCAAAGAACTTGTGGCAGAGAGGGTGTGCCCGGTCGGCCGGATTGTCTCCACCCGGGCCAGGCAAAGAACGACATGGCGATGGACCAGCTCCGATTGTACAACACCCTATCGCGGCGGGTGGAGCCCGTGGAAAAGGACGGAGATAGGTGTGGCGTATATTGCTGCGGACCTACCGTATATGCACCTGCCCACATCGGAAATTTTCGCACCTTCGTGGCCGTGGATCTTCTTGTGCGGACGCTTGCGCTGGCCAGCTACGATCCATTTTTCGTGCGCAATTTGACGGACATCGACGACAAGACAATTGCCGGGTCACAGGCCGCCGGCCAAGGGTTGGAAGATTTTACCGGCCACTGGACGGAGGTGTTCCACCGGGATTGCGCAGCTCTCAATCTGCTACCACCGGCCGTAGAACCAAGGGCTACGGACCACATCAACGAACAGTTGGCCATCATTGGCCGGCTCGTGGAGCGTGGCATCGCCTACGAAAGGGATGGTTCCGTCTATTTTCGCATCGCCGCATGGAAGGACTATGGCCGCCTGTCCCGCCTCGCCGATCGGGAATTGCTGGCCCGGGAGAATGGACGCTTTGCCAAGGATGGTGCGGAGGATTTTGTCCTATGGAAAGCAGCCCGGGAGTCGGACGGATCGGTGCGCTATGCCAGCCCATGGGGTCCTGGCCGACCCGGCTGGCACATCGAATGCAGCGCCATGGCATGGAAACACCTGGGGCCAAATTTTTCCATCCACTGCGGCGGAGTGGACCTACTATTTCCTCACCACGAAAATGAAATCGCCCAGACGGAGGCAGCCATGGACAGGCCAATCGCCCGCCATTGGTTCCACGTAGCCCACCTGCAGATTGGTGGTGAAAAAATGTCCAAAAGTTTAGGAAATCTGTACACGGTTGCCGACATTGTAACAGCCGGCCACTCTTCTCGCACGCTACGGTTGGCACTTTCCTCCTGCCACTATGGCCGTGAACTATGCTTTCGTCCAGAATCCTTGCAATCTGCTGGCCAGGCGCTTGCCCAGTTGGATGCGGTGGGAAAAGTTTTACAAAAAAGTTCGGGCGGCGGTCGACCCATGGCCCAACAATTTTCCCGCTGGCAGAGTGTTTGGGAAGCTGTTTTGGAAGATCTCAACCTGCCACTGGCCATCGGCCGTCTGTTTCGCGGGCTACGCCACTGGAATCCGGAAAAAAATGCCAATGACGACGACTGGGCAGAATGGCAACGGTTGCTATTTCTCCTGGGCCTGTCCCTGCCACCCAGGGAAGAAGCTGTGCCAGACGGCATCCGCTCACTGGCCGAAGAGCGGATGGCGGCACGTAGGGCAAGGGATTTTATCCGTGCCGATGCGCTGCGCCGAAAATTGGCGGATGAGGGATGGGCCGTGCGGGATACGGAAGATGACTACACCCTATCTCGGCAGCAACCGAGAACCGGGTAGGCAAAAAAATTTACGAGCTGCCGTTGGTTGGCAAACCACCTTCTCTTCGCATGTTGCGCAAGTTTTAATGCATATTTTCAAAGAGTTTGCATTCTTTCGTCTCCTTTGAATTTGACACTCACAAAAAATATCCCATTGTTTTTCTATGCATCTTATCGGACAACTTGTGTCAAGAGCGGGTTCAGCTCTTGCATCTGCCCCATGCTTTTTTAAAGTTTTAATAACTCCGCTTGCCACACTCCTCCAGATCCTCACCGTACCAGTGTCACTGCTACTCCTGCCATTTGTCCTGCAGAGGGAACCGACTGACGCACTGCGCCAGAACGTTTTCGGCCTGTTATCTTTTTCCTTTTTGCGGCAATTCTTTGCCGCGATGTGGCAAAGCAACAGCTCTCACACCATCCAAGAAAAGGACAACGAGTCGCCCAATACATCGGTCATTAAAGATGATGAAACATCTGAAGATGAGGCATCTAAAGAACACGCCGTCGAGCCCGGCATCGATGAAAATTTGCATGACCTGGGTGGCGAATCTCCGTCGAGTACTGCTACCACAGGCAGTGGACCGGCCGCCGCAAACAGTTCAATACTGCCTTCGTCTGAATCTACGACAGAATGTTCTATCCTCGTGCAACAAATGCAGAATGCAGTGCAAGAAATCATTGCGCGATTGCCGCAAACAACCCAACTCCCGAGTAGGGAAAATGAGCAGTCGCCGCAATGGTGGTGCACAAACGCTGCCCCTTCGACCGAGGAAATACGGAAACAGTTGACCGCCTTGTCTGAGCGACTTCCAGAGCTCGAACGGTACCCAGCCGACAAATTGCAAAAAAACTTGCTGGCGTTTTTTCAAAAACAACGGCCGTGGAACGAACTAGTCATGATTTTTTACCAACAGACCCCACAGTCCTTACGGTCAAGACCCTGGATGCCGGTTGCTAATTTTGTCACAACGGTTCTAAACAATCCCCCGGAACTCTGGGATTCCGCCTGGGAACTGTTTCAAATGGAAACGGCGGAAAAGCAGACCGTGGCCATGGAACAGTCCCGGGGAAAAATTCTTTGTGGGTTGGGTGACTCTTTTGGTTACTCTTGGCGTGGTGGTACATCCAATAGGTTTGTCGAAAACGGTTGGCCCTCGATTGAAGAATTTTACCGAGCCTACGAACGAATTACGGTTGCGGTAAATGCCAACAAGCCACAAAATGGATTTTCGGAAAAATTTGAAAAAAGCGAAGCGAAAAAAAACCAATCGCTTCACGCGGCCTTTGTCGCCATGCTCACCAACATTTCCACTGGCATAGACGCCATTCGATACCTCGATGTTCCCATCACAAAGCAGCAGCTAATTTCCATTTACAACGTAGAACTGGAAAAATTTGTGGCCACGATCAATGCTGCCCTCGAGCGCCATGGCTACACTGAAGCAAAAGTTAATTTTAATGCCATTCGCATTCCGGAGCCGATTTCAAACCAAGATGGGTCGGTTTCAGCCCAAGGAGAATTACCCACTCCAACCGTCCTTTTGAAATCGGTTACAACCGATCCATTCTCCGCCTTCACGCCTATTCCGTCGAACGATGTGTTGAAGCAGGTACGGAGATTGGAAGAAAAATACCCAGCAATTGTCGACGTCGACGTGCCTGCCTCCTTTAGGCCACTCGTGAATAACTCTTTAGTAAAACGCTTTGAGGTTGGTCTTGGAGGCAAGGGAAAGACATCTACCATTTTTATGGCCAACGTTTCCGAGATGGGACCGCGATTTCTGTTACCAATGTGCCCGCCAGGAACTGATCCGTCCTTGTACAATATCTTGTTTGGTGCTAGCTTCGAGAGAGAGACCAAAGAGAATCCAAACCTGAAGGGAAGGATGATTGTTTTTTCGGAGGTTGGAAAAAAAATGCAGGAATTGTTAAAAAATTCCCAGTCTCCCACCTATGAAGCAACAATTTTGCAAGAAAAAGACGAACAGAATGTTGGTCCCGAATACGTTGCTATGACATCAGCCGGGAACAGAACCATGCAGGAGGCACTAGCGCAGCAAATTGTCCCGAACGAAACCATGCTACAATCTTCCATCATTGCACAGGTGTTCGCCTTCATTATTGGCCAATTGGATGGCCATCCGGGAAATCTCATGATGGACGAATCGGGAGTTGTGAAGGTCATCGATGCTGGGCTTTCCCAACCGCCATGGCCTTTTGGAGACAACGAAACCGATCTTGTGAAAAATTTTGCAACTGCGCTGCATGAAAACGATAATAAATACAGCCAGGTGCCAGTTGATGAATGTATTTCCTGGTTGACCAAAGACGAGAAGACACCGATTCATTCCAACACTCTGGTGCAGCTTCCACCGCTAACAAATGAAATAGCCACGATGCTACGATGGTTTGTGTCACAAGATGGGAGACAGTGGATGCAGGACTTACTCACAAAAAACAATTTTACGGAAAAAGAAAAAGCGTCCTGCGCGAGCAGGTTGGACTCCGCCAAACGCCAATTGCAAAATGTGCAGATTGTCGAAGAAGGTAAATACATGGAGCTATGGGAGCAAGAGAATTCGCCGTTAACAATGCAAAACTGTCTCATGCGCAAAATATTGTGTAACAATCTACAGAATTGACCAAGCCGTTGACTGCAATAGGTCTTGATGCACTTCATATCTAGCCGACGACCTATCTGGCATGGTCGATGGATCTTCCACTCTCTCCAGCTTGGCGCGCTGATAGAAATGCACATCCCACAGTACAATTACTCGTGGAACAGGTTGCTGCGCTGCCATCCGGTGCGGATGTTCGGAACGTTTTTAAACTGTGCCAATAAATTCTTCACATCTATCACAGCCCCCAGGGAGAAATGTTGAAAAGCCAGCCAGGATTAAAAAATGTTTTAGATCAGAAACCAGAGATCTAAATTTTTAAAAATGCAGCCGGACCCCTTCCGGACGGATATTTTCTCCCACAGGCACAGCTGCTCCATGGTTTGAATGGTGTGCAAATCTGTGAAATGTTCGGAGGAGCGGTAAAAATTTTACTTGTTTGCAAAAAATTTTACTATTTACTCGCGTCGTGGGTCGTCAACCCCTGTCCGCACTGCGGAGGTGTTTTTTTGCAAGTCTAATTTTTTGTACCACCTCCATGCCGTGGCAAATAGGAGCTGCCCTGCCGCTGCACCTGGAAATTGGTCCCACTTCGCACATCGCCGCACGGCCCGGCAGAATGGGAATGCGCCCGGCAGGCAGTGAATTTGAAAATGCAAAATTTTGGCTGCGGCAGAAAAGCTTAGCCGTTGTCGATTTGCCACCGGATGAGCGGGAACCGGCCATGGCCATTGTGGCAACGGTGCAAAATCTATTGCGGCGACTGGATGAAAATGGAGCTAAATTTTCGGCGGAAGCAATTGCCGCAGCTATTGGACAAACATGCCAGGGCAGGGAAAATGTGCACGCATTTGACCGACGCATCGACCGGCCAACGGTTGGAGGCAATGCTCCCCTGCCGCCGATGGCCTGCGGTGCTCCGGTGGAGAGCTGTGTTAGGCTCGCAACGGCAAGGACAGATGCGATTCTCCACCAAGGCGCTACGGGCACGGAATTGCTCAAACGGGTGCGCACAACGTCCATTCCCGGCCCCCACCGCGCTGAATTTTGTCGTTTGGAAAATCGTCCATTTGCAACGCTGGATGGCTACCGCATACTGGAACCTGGGACAGTACTTGTCCGCTGTGCCCAGCGTGGCTCCCAGGAACCTGGCCGCTGGTGGGCAGATCTGCGCGATCTTGCCCTGCGGGTGGACGACGTGCGCAATCGTCTGGCAGTTAGGCCGGAATGGAACCAAAATGGTCTGATGGAAGTACTGGTGGTGCCGAGCGAGGTTCCGGTCGCCGCATTCATCGGCGCAGTTGCCGCCCAGGCTCTGGCAGAGTGCGACCTGGCACCGGACGATTGGGAAGCTGCCGGCCTGCCAGCAACGGCCATTGGTCGGGCCCAGCCGATTCCCGAAGGAGCATTTTTGACGGGTGGTGCGGTGCAATACTATCTTTGTCTCGATGAAATTTATGCAAAACCAGCCATGTTGGCGGCACTGGAGCAGTGTATTTTGATAATAACGCCGACCAACATTGCTGGATTTTTGACCGGTCCGTAAAAAATGTGGCACGACTCCATTACCTACTCGACGGCAAAACTTTAGCATTGATCCATCCGTGCCAGGTGGCGAGTGAAAAGTTTTTTGAAAAATGGGCGTGGTCGACCGCCAAGGGTGACCGACGATTCCAACAACAGTCCCAGTCCCCATTTCTTTCATCTGTCAAGTCCACAACGAGAAAATTCCCAGGAATAGGGGAGATTTTTCTTGACCTTGCCAGAGATTTTATCATTTGGAGACCGAGGTTAGTTTTCCGGGAAAACTGGAAAATGAGATTGTTTTATCGATTGCAGGAGGGTTACGGTGAGTGGGGAGAATAGAATCATTAGCGGTGGATCGCAGCTCAAAATCCGTCGAGTGGCGAAGATTTTTAAGCAGGCTGATACCATTACTGTTCCTGAACTGATGCAGGTCGTGCGGATCGCGTGGCGGGAAAGAAAAATCTCGCTGATTACGCACCTGCGGGTGCTGGTCGCGCTGGAATTGTATCCCTGTTTCCTAATTGCATTTTTCCTAGGATTCTTACTGCGGGGCCACCGGCGAACAGAGCAATTCTATGGAATCCTGTCCAATTATCTGTGCCAGCCGATGCAGTCGTCGTCACTTTCCAAGAAAGTGAACCAAGAAGACAAGCTAGAATCAGATTCTTTGCAAAAACTAATTCTAAATCCATGGGAAAAAGAGAAAAAAGATAAGGAAGTAGAGGTAGAGGAAGAGATAGGGGAGGAGACGGTCAACCAGGAACCGGCGTTACCCGTCAGTGAGGCATTGCCATGTCCGTTCAACGCGGAAGTGGAACAAGAACTAAATACGCTTCGTGGGCAATTTCTGTCCGCACCGGAGCGATGCTTTCCTGCGTGGGAAAGGATCTATGCAACAATCATCGACAATTTGCCAAAGGCCAGCGACGATTCATGGGAGAGTGGGTGGGCCTGGGTTGTACAATGGATGTGCAAGAGAGATGAGAATGGAAGAAGCTTAGCTGTGCCCTTATCCGCGGAAGACATCAATCTCTTTTTGGCCGTCGGCATGGAAAATGACGAGATATTTTCCCAAAACATGCTGCAGTTGTGTGAGCACATGCCGCAATCCGCGTTTGCCAATCTCGCCATCTCGTCAACATCACCCGGTGGCACATGCGTGGGAATATTGCTTGTTTCTGAGAAGAACTCCCCTCGAGCAGAGAATCTTATCTGCGGGCTAAGCAATGAAGATTTCATAGACATTTTTTCCAAAGAAGGTGCATTTGATAATGTCATAAACCTTTCATCGCGCAAACCTCAGCAAGCTGTGATCGCTAGATTGGCAGGGTTGCCGATAGATAATTTGAAACACATTTGCCAGATGTACAGCGAGAAGTACCAAAATTACGCAGTTGTCAATTCCCTCATCCACTTTGGACACTACGACGCAGTAATCAATGTTCTCAAGAGTTTGCCTCTCGATCAGAGAAACGTCATTCTTCGATTTTGTCAAAGAGAAAATGAGGAACAACTGGGAATTGAATTGCTAGAAGAAGTTGGTCAATTTCAACAGCAGAAAGCTGTTGCGGAATTGCTGATTCAAGCGACGCCAACGGATCTAAAGAAAGGGGCTGAATCGGTCATTGAACCATGGCGGTATGACACTTATGCTGGCATAGCAACAATCCGTTTTTTGATCAAGCTTGCCAATGGCAACCTAGGCGATCGAAGTTTGCTTAAACAACTTCTGGAAGTGATGCCGGACGATGCGCTAATCCATTTAAAGGAGATCCTGGAGGATCGAAATGGGGTAATGTATGGTCTCAACCTTGACTTCGTCTGGTCGTTTTTGGAAAGAAGTCGTTTGACAAAAATTCAACAGGGTGTGACCAGCGATTTAATTTGCATGTTTTTATCCGATTTGGTGCATCAACACCAAGACGAAGCAGTCGCTTGGAGAATTTACCTCGACGATGTTATAAATCTTTCCGATGATAGGGGACTACCCGATGATAAGTGGAAAATCATAGTGCAAAAGCTGCTCAAACTGACGGAGCAAGATTGGAATGTGTTTTTTGCGCAATCTTCCGCCGACGAGTTACGGATGCAATTAGAACGGAAAGTTAAATTTTGTCAGGACAACAAAGATATGATGTTGGCTTTGCAGGCCCGATGTGAAAAATTTATCCTTCCAAAATTTGCAACGGTTCAGCTGGAAACTACCTTCCCGATAGAAATTCTAAAAAAACGCGCGGCGGTCAACCCCATAAATGGTAACATGCAACTGTTGATTAAGGAAGCCACTGCGCTGTGTACATTATTGCAAAACCGTTCGCGTGGAAACCCTCTGGAAGAGCAAATGGTCGAAGAGATGTGGAAACAACTATTTAAAATGCTGTGGGATGTGGCACAACTCTTCCCCATTCCGGAAGACACCCTGAAAAATTTACAACAGGTGTGTCATGGGGCCAGTGGATATTGCACAACCTGTATCGATGCACTGCAAACCAGCAAGGAATATTTCGAAGGCATGCTTTCACTAACACCACTTGATGGAGCTGAATCGCTCACAATGGAGGCAAAGCTACAGCGTATTACCAGGCTCTGGTTATTGGAGAGTGTGCACGAATTGCTGATCTACCTCCAAGGAAATGAAGAACATTTTGCCGGGATTTACGAGCCGTTGGAGTTGGCTTTGATGAGCTTGGTGATATTTTGCAAAACTGGGGGTTTGCCTGTCCCGCCAATGAGTTTTGCTAACTGTGGCACCCGGGCTCTTTGTTTGTTTAGCACGGCTCTTGAAACGTATGGCATTCCGATTGATAAAAATACAATGCTTTCCCTGAAAGAAGTGAAAAAATCTTTCCCAACCTTTGATAGGGACTGGGATAACCGCTCCATTTTTGTCGATGGCGCAGAAGTGAAAGCGGCGGATTTGAAGCCATTTTTTCTATGCCTGATGTGGTGGCTTTCCAAAAGCGGACATTCATTGAACGATGTTCTACTTAAAAACGAGGGGTGGGCCATGGCACTCGTGCCAGACGTAAATGCGCTCAAAGTTTCCGAATGCGAAGGGGTGTCCAGTGAAATTAAACCATTTGAAAAAAGTAAAAAGGTAATTGAAATGCTGCAGGCGAAAATCCTCGAAGCGGAGAAGGGGGAGTCCGTTCCCGAGGCAACCAAGCTTGCTTTTAATGAGTTAAAAGACAAGATCAACAATCTCGCATCTCGGCCCCAAGAGATGACTGTTCAAAAATTTTCGGATCTATTACGGTGGTTATTCGAAACGGGAGTCGAGGGAAATCTTATTCCAGATCCAATCGACTACTCGCGTGAAAAAACTGAGCACGTGTTGAATCTATCGGAGGAAGACACCCAAATGCTAACGGCCATTTTTCCCCTGTTCCTTGGCTCGGGAAGCGAAACCAGATTAAGGCAAGAGGCCATGTTGTCGTGTCAAATGCAGGCGTACTGTGCCAAATCGATGCGAAAGTTTCACGTCAGTAGGAGGGTGGAGTAACGGACAATGTCCTGCGCACGTAGTCGGCCAGCAAAAGGATCATTCATTCCCGTGCCTTGGATGCCAATTGCGGATCGTCCTAAAATAGTTCCAGAACTCCTTCGGTCACCGCGCAAAAATTTTCCAAGGCCAGTTGCCGCTTCGCTCGGTCCAGCACCTCGATCAGAATTGGCAGACAGCCGGCGGCCGGGCTGACTCCCTCCTCCCGGAACAGCCGCGGTGTTTCCTCCTGCACCTTTTTGGGATGGTTTTTATGGCGGGCTGGGATTTCTCAAATTGGCCTTTGCAGGCGGTTCAGGGCCCATAAAAAGCGCACCTATTCCCCGGTCAATGGCCAAAGGAGCAGCTTCACCAATAAGGTCAGCAGAATGATTGGCCAGCCCCAGTTGGGCACCAGGCAGTGGATTCCCATCATGAGAATCAGTAAAATTTTCCCAATGAAACCGAACCAGCCGCACTGCATCACCCGATCCTGGCTTTGTCCCATCCGTTCCAGTCGGGCATATTCCTTGGGACCAACGTAGTAGTTCATGGCGAGTGTCGCCTCCGGACCAGGATCAGCCGCTAATCCCGTTTGCCGTGGCGGCCGAGGCCAAAGAAACCGCCACTGGCCTGGAATGCGTGCAGGGGAAGAAAGCGAGCCTTTTTCCCGTCGTAGCAGACGAAGTGGAGCAAGGATTGATCCCCATTGCCTGGCGCAAGCTTGCCCAGGGAAATATGCTAATGACATTCAGCTTCGCAAAGTTTCGGAGACGATTCCAACACAAAGCGTTGATGAAGGGCAAGGAAGTTGTTATAGTGAACGAATCCTATACCTAAAAGATTCTGGCAGACTGGAAAATTTTTTGCCATTTGCGACACTGCCAGCCAGCTATCCTAGCTGCCGCGTATTTCGCCATTTTCATTGACAAAAGAACACTTTTTTCCATAAATGAATTTGTGAGTAGCGTAGCAGAAAATGGTTCTTCTCCATCGTTCCTTCGTCGTCACCCGCTGGTTGCGGTCCTGACCTTCACATCAGCCGTTTTTCTGGTCGCCGCAACCACCACGAAACTGGCCATCATTTGTTCCGGCATCACCATCGCGACAGGCATTGTCACTGTGACAATTGTCACAGCACTCAACTGGCTCATTCCGGGCCTGGTCGTTGCCTTTTGCATCGGCGCAATTTGGCTCCTACTGCTGAACCTGGCCGAGCCGCAAGATCAGCAGCGGTAGAGAAAAAAATGCCTGTGCAAATCGCAAAATTTTCGGCGAAAAAGTTTGTTTGAAAAAACCTTCGCCGTCCGGATTATTGCAGCATAAAAATTTACGCAGCAACAATTCACCCCAAAGCTGGCTAAATTTTTCGTACAAACCAACACCACAACCGTGCCACCGGAAAGAAATACGGCCACCCAGAATTGGGTTGAGTGTTTCTTTAGCGCCGTCCCAAATTTTTTGAGAAAGGCCTTTGCGCCCGTTGGCTCCTTGAAGTTTTTACCGGCATTTTAATCTTCAAACAAAGCCGAGAAACGACCTACAGCGGCTTCACCTGTGTTGACGACTTTTTCCCCAACTTCGTTGGCTTTATCCTGAACCTGTCCAACGCATTCTCTCCCTTTGGCCAGATTTTCCTCCACCGTTGAAGGACGAAATTTGGCAAGTGTGACATTAAGGCAAAGCAGCGAAAATCCAAGGTGAGTCGGAATGAAAATCAGGAGCAGTGGTGGACATAATACTCCGAAAATAATCGTGCTAGGAATCGACACTACAAGTGCCATGAACCGGCCTGGGTTTTCCTTTATCGTTGTCCAAATTTTTTGAAAAAAGTCCTTTACGCTCGTTGGAGCCTTGAAATTTCCTTTAAAATTTCCCTCAACGGTGCTCTGTTCGGTAACAAGCCAGGTCTTCACACTAGATACTATTTTATCCACAGTGGCGCAATGATAGAAAATTTTTCAGCATCGGCCAAGAAAATTTTTCGTTTTTGGGACAAATTGCGTGCGCAGGTTTGGTAAGTTTGCATTGGCTAACGACCTACACAATTTGCCAAATGAAAAAAAGTTACCGGCCGAATCGGAAATTTTCCATCCTGCGTTTAACCTTTCTTTTCCGGCAGCCAGCCCTCTGCCTCGTCAACCTCGTGGATTGGGTCGGCGAATAGTAGGTCCTGGGCGTCGTTGTAGGTCGTTATGGTTAGATTAAACTTCGATTCCTTTGCCATTTTCGCCGCCGGAGGTTTTATTTTGTCGTTCGTAGCCGGACCACCATCCGCAAGGATGTGGAGCGTCCGCAGGTCTTCAATAAACGAGGCCAGCCGTTCCTCCATGTCATCGGGGCAGCGGGGCAGTCTTTGAATTTGTGCCAAAATTTCCTGCTGGCCATGGCCGGCGCAGAGCTGTTCCAGTACCCATGTTCCCAACAGATTGGCTCCATGATAGATGCCACTTTCAAAATTGATAATGATGGCAATGCCGTCGGACACATCCATAAAAACTTCTTGATCATTCAGCTGGTACATTTTGTTTCTCCAAAAATTTTCGCAAAACCGCCACATTTTCCTCCAGGCATTCCCCCACGTAAAAGCGGTAGAAGGGCAGGCTGCGCAGCAATGACGAAAGGCGGCGAACCTGCTTTGGCAACTCCTGGAACTGGGTCTGGACAATTGTTGAATGGACAGCCTGCGTGATCGCGCGTCCAGGATGCATTGCTTCGATGGCTGGCTTTTCTCCTGTGCGCACTTCTGGAAAAATTCCAACCACGATGGGCAGGCGTGGGGCAAAAAAATCGTGGCGGGCCGAAATTTTGATCACGTCCTTTTTCCCGTTGTAATTGGGATAGAGGTAGTCGCCCCACAGCGGCGGCAGTTTTGCCTGCATTTCCTCCGCCAATGTGACAATGGAATAGATGGGGTAGGCACAAAGACCATTTGCATTTTTTTCGAGAATCAGGTAGTCGTCGGAAACATACTGAAAGCCACCAATCATGCCGGAGATGGCAAGCGTACTCTTGCCCCGCCCCCCCCGGCCACAGATGAGCGCGCCCCGATTTTTCCAGCCAATCGCTGCGGCGTGGAATAGGGATCTATTATCCTCTAGAAGAGCCAAATAGATGGATTTAACTAGAATATGGCCGCGCACAAAAACTTCCATCGCACTGCGCACCGGATTGAGGAGGTAGCCAATGCGCCGCTCCCGGTCGTGGGCAATGAGCCGCTGAAAAGCCCAATGCGGCTCCGAATATTCTACGATTGTGCGCAGGTGGTTCGAGTGGCAGGCCCATTCCGGAATCGCAACATATGGTGCAAGTTGTTCATTCCAAATGTTTAGTAAAATTTCATGGTCCCCATCGTCCCCATCCTGGCAACAGTAGGCCAGCTGCTGCCGAATTGGGTCAACCAGTTCATTCACGTAGCAATCAACGCGCATGGACACACCGGCAATGTTGAGATAAATTTTTTCCGGTTCCCAGCCGGCCGTTGCCCGGCGGAAGCGGCGATCCAACTGGGCAAACGCCAGCCGTAGCCAGCGCTTGGCGTTTTGTAAATTTTTTTCCCCGGTTCCGTTCATGGGTGCACCAGGATGCCAACGGCCAGTCGGCGCAGCGGTCGGCACTTGCGGACGCACTTGAGCAGCCGATACTTTATTTTTGTGGAAATGTAGTGGCGTACATCCCGCAATGAACGGCAGGAAAGGAGGCGCAGCCGCTTGCGTTCCCAATTTTTGATCGACGTAGCATGGATCAATAAATTTTTTGCAATGCCGTCCAATTCACGTCCCTGCAGCTTCCACCGGTCGGCGGAAAGTTCTTCCGGCACGAGCGCCGGCAACATGGAGCGCAAAATTCCCACCATTGGTTTGAGTTGCGTCACCAGGCCAACGCCATTGGCCGTTGCAAGCAACAGGCACCAATCAAAGTCGGGAAATTTTTGCAATAGGAAGGCACAGTCGTGGATCCATTGAAAATACTGCAGGTCGCGGTCGGAGTAGAGAATGTTGCGGAATTCGTTGCAAACCAGGCTGAGGAACATGTCCTCCGGTGCTGGCAGCAGAGCATCCACGCCGTGGCAATGGACAGGACTGGCCCTTCGCCAAATTTCTTCCTCCGCTGCCGCTCCCTGGCTGTCGTGAAAAATTGTTCGGTGCACATCGATTTGGCATTGCCCATTGCGCAGATCCACGGCATGGCGCGCCCTGTGGGTCATGGAAAATCCCTGCCGTTTCGCCTCCACCAGCACCGCATTGTGCTCCGTTGCCGGCACAGCAAAATCCACATCTCCCATGGCACGGGGACGGTTCTGGTCGTCCATCGCCCGCATGGCGGCGCCCTTCAACAGCAATATTGGGATGCCTTTTGCGTTCAATGCCCGGCCAAGAATGCTAAATTTTGACAGCAGGGCTGCATTGTGGAAGTGGTAGTAGCGGATAATGCCACGCAGCCGCGGAGCAAAGTTCTCCGGTACTCCGTGAAAATCCATGCGGTCGCAAATCAGGGCGAGGAGCAGGTTGAAGCGGTAGCATTCGTGGGCGATGTCCAGCCCATCAAACAGTTGAGCAAGTTTTTTTTGCTCCAATTCTCCTCCCACGGCCAGCTCCAAGAGCAATTCATCGCGCCAGGTAAAGCGGAGTGCGCGCCGAAGATAGGCAACGTAGTTGGAGTGGGAAAACCCGCGCACGGGCCAGCGAATAAATCTCAAAATTCTTCGTCAACAAAATTTTTACGATTATTGCCCAGGTTTTGCCACCTGCCGATTTTAGCCAGGCCCATTGGTCCGCTCCCAGACAACTCCCTTCCAGTTTATGGCCCGGACGCCGGGAGGAACCGTTTCTCGAATGTCGGCCGTTGGAGCGCCGTCTCCATGGCGAATCAGTGCCCCACCGTCCTCGTCCAATGAACGAAAAAACTGCACGTGGCCGTCGAGAAATACGATCCAGCCGCCATCCGTTCCACATATGCCCCCGTCGTCCCCCTGGCTCGGCTTCCAAAACCCGGTTGCCGGGTCCAGCCCACGGCCATAGGCAAGGGGCGTGGTGGATGGATTGGCGTTGGCTGGCAGACGGATCAATGCGGTGAAGGCCAGGGGAAATTGGGAAAAATCATCGGCTGGCCGTTGGCCATGCGAAGCAAGTACTGCCCGCGGCAATGGCAAACCGGCCGGGATAAGAAAGTCTTCTGGCACCACGTAAAGCGCAGCATCGTTGACGCCGCTGTGCCAGGCAAGTGCTGCTGCCCATTCGGCTAAATTTGTGGCCCGGTCCAGATCCAACGCCGCGGCACGGTCATCGCGACAACTGGCATGGGCAATCGCAATCTGCCGCAGCTGATTGGCCATCCGCAGCCGCCGTGCCTTCGCCACGGCCGACCCGACGGCCGGCGTGAGCAGTGCCGCCAGCACGCCAAGGATGGCAAGGACCGCCAACAGCTCGATGAGCGAAAATCCACGGCGGCTGCGTTCCATCATCCCGGATAGGGTAGTGGAAAGCGGGAGCATAGGGCCAGCACATTTTCCCGCACGGTGGCGATGGTCTCTTCACTGCCATTGGCCATGAGCACTTCGGCAATCCATTGGCCAATCTGCTGTGCCTCGGCCGGGCCCATGCCGCGGGAGGTGATGGCCGGCGTTCCGATCCGCACGCCGCTGGTGTCAACCGGACTGCGCGTTTCTCCCGGGATGGTGTTCTTGTTCACCGTGATGTGGGCCCGCTCCAGCAAAATTTGCGCCATTTTTCCATCCATGGTCGGCAGGTTTTTGCGCAGGTCGATGAGGAATAGATGGTTGTCCGTCCCACCCG
Source organism: Puniceicoccales bacterium (assembly GCA_031275345.1). Classification (GTDB taxonomy): domain Bacteria; phylum Verrucomicrobiota; class Verrucomicrobiia; order Opitutales; family JAIRLM01; genus JAISOW01. Next base: position 21,447 of record JAISOW010000005.1, on the reverse strand, counting down.
CAACCAGGGAAAAGCCAAGATTTTGCAAAGTTTTTGCCATAACGGCCGCATTTTCCAGCACCAGCCGCTGGTAGTCGCGAAATTTTTGTCCAGTTGCCTCCCGGAAGCAGACAGCCTTGGCTGCGATGATGTGCATGAGCGGCCCGCCCTGGATGCCGGGAAATACGGCTCCGTCGATCGCCTTGGCAAATTCTTTGCGGCATAGGATGAGTCCTCCCCGCGGGCCCCGCAGAGTTTTGTGGGTCGTGGCGGTGACGAGGTCGCAGAAAGGAACCGGAGATGGGTGCAGGCCAGCCGCAACCAGGCCTGCCACGTGGGCCATGTCCGCCATGGCAAGGGCACCAACGGCGTGGGCTAGCTCGGCGACCTTTTGAAAATCTATTTGGCGCGGATAGGCAGATGCTCCAACGGTGACGAGCTTTGGCCGCACCTTTTCCGCAATGCGGGCCATGGCGGCGTAGTCCAGCCGCTGGGATTCGGGATCCGTCCCGTAGTGTGTCACCTCGTAGAGCATGCCGCTCAAATTCTTTGCATAGCCGTGGGTAAGATGGCCCCCGTGGCTCAGGGACATGGTCAAAATGCGATCGCCCGGCCTGAGCACGGCCGCGTACACCGCCATGTTTGCCTGGGATCCGGAGTGCGGCTGCACATTTGCATGCTCCGCCCCAAAAAGTTTCTTTGCTCGGTCCCTGGCCAAGGACTCCACCCGGTCAACAAACTCGCAGCCGCCGTAGTACCGCTGGCCGGGATAGCCCTCGGCGTATTTGTTGGTCAGGATGGATCCCGCCGCTTCGAGAATGCTGGGTGATACAAAGTTTTCCGATGCAATGAGTTCAACATATTCTTCCTGGCGTCGCCGCTCCCCTCCAATGGCCGCAAAAATTTCCGGATCCTCTGTCGCTAAAGCGCTTTTACCTTCCATGGCACTTCCTTTTCCGTACGGCCAGCACCCGCCATCCAGCAGAGCAACCCTTCGCCGATGGCGTAACCCACCGTCCTCTTCCTCATCAAAAAAATACTGCAGCAGCGGAGCCACCTCCTCCGGCTCCTGCCAGCGAGCACCCAGGCACAGCACATTGCCATGGTTGTGTCGACGAAAAATTTTTGCCATTTCCCGGGACAGGACAAGGGCCGCACGTACGCCCGGTAGACGGTTGGCCGCCACCGCCATGCCAAGGCCGCTGCCGCAGGCCAGAATTCCGAACCGTGCCCGTCCGAATTGCACATCGCGGGCCACGGGATGGGCAATCAATGGATAGTCGACCGGCGCAGAGCCGTCGGCCGTTCCACGATCAATCACCAAAAATCCACGGGCAGAGCAGAAGTGCAGGATGGCGGACCGCAGTGCCACGCCCCTGTGGTCCATGCCAACGCTCACCAGCATGGCTCAAAGGTGGCAGAGCTGCCCAATTCGGCAAGCACCATCCCGCTGTGCCGCGGAAAAAATGGCCGACTGTCCACGCGAAGAATTTTGCAAAAACGGATTGACATCCGACGGCCAGAGTCGAGATAAGGTCGCGGCGTATCATGGCGAATCTTAAATCTTCCCGCAAAGATATTCGACGTTCGGCCAGTCGGGCCATGCACAACCGCTCCGTTGTTTCGGAGCTGCGCACCATGGCAAAGGGTGTGGCGGCGGCGCGTGCATCGGGCGATGGGGAAATGGCCGTCCGGGTTGCCCGCGCCTATGCCTCTGCCCTGGATAAGGCTGTCAAATACGGCGTCATCCATGCAAATCGGGCCAATCGCGGCAAACGCAGGCTTGCTTCCATGGTATTTTCCCAGGCCACGGCCAGGGTATGAAGCTGCCGTGGCGCATGCGACGGCCCATTGACCATCGTTATTTTGCGGACGCTGCTGCGGAAGGTGCTGCGGAGGGCTGCGATCCAGCAGAAACGGTTCGAGATCCCATTAAAGCAGGTCTGGCTCCAGCGGGGACGGGGCAAGTTTTCGCCGAAGGCGGTCAGATTCCCGCAAAAGAGGGCCAGATTCTCATCGCCTGTGGTGGAACGGGGGGACACGTGGTGCCGGGCATTGCCCTTGCCCAGCGGCTATGCGCCATCGGCCGCAGCTCTCTGTTGGCCATCAGTGGCAAGTCCGTCGACGGGCAATTTTGCCAGTCCTATCCCAATATTGCCTTCCTTGTACTGCCGGGCAGCGGCTTTTCCCTAAAACCGCGGGTTCTGCTCCGCGCCGCATGGGGCGCCCTGCGCTCTTTCGTGATCTGCCTGCGACTCATTCGCAAGCATTCCGTTGCCGGGGTTGTAAGCTTTGGTGGGTTTACCGCATTCGGCCCCTGCCTTGCCGCATTTTTTCTGCGCCGACCCATTTTCCTCTGCGAAGTCAACCAGCGTCCCGGGAAGGCGGTGCGCCTGTTTGCTCCCATCGCCAGCCGGATCTACGTGCCCCATGCCCTAAAAAATTCCACCGCGCTGGCAAAAAAACGGCGCCATGTGGCCATGGAATATCCTTTGCGGAGCGATTTTATTCCCTGCGGCCGCGGCGAGGCACGGAGGCGGTTGGCACTGCCATTGGAAGAAAATCTGCTTCTGGTGATGGGGGGTAGTCAGGGGGCACGGGTCCTCGTGGACTGGGCCGCAGCCAATGGGCAGCAGCTGGCCGCGGCCGGCTGGCATGGGATTTGTTTGACCGGGCTAGGTGGCTGGGAGCGAAAAGTGTTCAGCCGTGGCCGTGGAGGAACGTTCTATTTTTTGACATATTTCCCATTTTGCCACGCCATGCATCTGCTGCTGTCTGCCGTGGACCTGGCCATTTGCCGGGCAGGTGCCGGAACAATTGCGGAACTAACCGCCTGTGCCACGCCATCCTTCCTCGTTCCCTATCCCCATGCGGCCAATGGCCACCAAACGGCCAACGCATTGGCCATGGAACGGAATGGTGCCGCAATTCATCTGCCACAGGAGCAGCTGGGGAAATTGCTGAACCGCATCGGAGAATGGGAACATTCGAAGGAGCGGGAAGTGATGGAAAAAAATTTGCTCAAATTGCGGATGAAAATGGCCAACGGTGCCGAAAAATTGGCAGTCTCCATCGAAGAGGGTCTGCGGCGATGAAAAATTTTTTTGCCGGCATCGGCGGGGCTGGCATGTTGCCGCTGGCGTTGTTTCTGCGCGATTTGGGCGAGGAAGTGCTTGGCTTCGACGATCATTTGGACAGGCGCCGAGCATTTCTTCTCAAACGCGCCGGGGTGGAAACTCTGCCGCGGCCCAGAGAATTGCCGGCCTGCGACCGATTTGTTCACACCGCGGCCCTGCGCCGGGATGATGCACTGTTCTTGGCGGCACGGCGCCGGGAAATTTCCATAAAATCGCGGGGTGAATGCCTGGCCGACGTCCTGCAGGGGCAAAGGCTAATTGCCGTCGTTGGCAGCCACGGCAAGACAACCACGACGGCCATGCTCATCCACCTACTGCGGTCGCGCGGCTTTGGCTGCAACTTTTTACTGGGCGGGCTATTTGCCGACAATTCTCCCCCCGGTCGCCACGAAGGAGCTGCCTGGACGGTGGCAGAGATCGATGAGAGTGAACCATCCTTTGAACTATTTTCCCCTGACATCACCCTCGCCCTCAACCTGTCCATGGACCACGAAGCTTACCATGGGACGGAGCAGGCCCTGCAAAGTGCATTTTTGCGCTTCTTTGACCGCACGCAGGGTCGTATATTTTTCAATGGAGATCACCCCTTTTTGCGCACTTTTTTGGGAAAAAACCATTGCAGTCCCATTGAGCCACTGCCCGATGGACTATGTCCCAGTGGCACAACCATCTACAACCGATTCAATGCCGCCGCCGCCAGGATGGTTGCCGACTTTCTTTGCCCTGCCCCGTTCCAGTTCCCATCCGTTGCCGTCCACAGGCGGCAAAGCGTGCTCATGGGAACCGGCTCCGTGCGCGTGGTGGCGGACTATGCCCACCATCCAACGGAGATAGCTGCGTTTTTGCGAGAATTTTCCCTGGATCGTTGCCAGGTCATTTTTCAGCCGCATCGCTATTCCAGGACCGCCCGACATTTCGATGAATTTTTTTCCGTCCTTGCCACCGTTCCATCGGCCGTATTGCTGCCAACCTATGCGGCCTACGAGCCATACCTGGCACTTGGAGCGGCTGAACGGCTAGCCGCTGCCCTTGCCATACCCTTCCTTGGCGGTGGCCAGCTGCTGGAGAAGTTGCCGGTGGAATCAAAACAGGAAACGACCCTGCTATTCGTAGGAGCTGGCCCAATCCATGGCCTGGCTGAAGCCCATGCACGGCGCATTCGCGACCTATTTTTTACAAAACTATGCCGCCGTGGCGATGGCTCCAATTTTCGGGAAAATGTGCCACTTGCCCCATTGACAACCCTGCAAATTGGCGGTCCAGCACGGTTTTTTTCAGAACCGGATAGCACCGATGCACTGCGCATGCTGCTTGCCAATGCCGAACGGGCGAAATTGCCTAAATTTCTACTAGGCAATGGGTCCAAGCTATTGGTAGACGATGGCGGCTTTTCCGGCCTTGCCATCCGTCTGCGGGGACCTTGCTGGGAATACTGTCTGGCACGGGAAGATGAATTGTTGGTTGGGGCAGGCTTGATGCTGTCGTCCCTGGCACGGTTCTGCGCCGAACATGGCATTGGCGGCTATGAATTTTGCCTCGGCATACCAGGGACTGTGGGAGGGGCTGTCCGCATGAATGCGGGAGCATTCGGCGGCAGCATCGGAGCAATGGTGCGATGCATCACTTACCTAGATGGCAATGGCGAACTTCGCAAAACCAGCCAAATTCCCTTCCGCTACCGCAGCTGGGGCATGCCATCCGATAGCATTCTTTTGGAAGCATCACTGTCATTGCCAAACGAGTGCCGACCGGTGGAGGAAATTTTGCAAAAGCAGAAAGAACTTGTCCGCATGCGAAGAGAACGGCAACCAACTGGGGCGAGCGCCGGCAGCATTTTTCGCAACCCTCCGGGAGGTCGGCCGGCGTGGGAGCTGATTTCCGAAGCTGGTCTGCGCGGCCTGCGCCGTGGTGGGGCGGAAATTTCTTCCCAGCATGCCAATTTCATCGTCAACGTTGGCGGCGCGTGCGGCGACGATGTGCTGGGCCTCATCTTCCATGCCAAGCGAGAGGTGGAGCGGCGCTTCGCCGTTGACCTTCTAACCGAGGTGGAATACCTGTCGGACCACTGGGTGGGACAGCTGTGAAAAGAGAACGGGAGCTGGTCATTTTATCGGGCGGAATTTCCGGAGAACGGGAAATATCCCTGAATTCTGGCCGAAGGGCATGGGATGTGCTGCGCCGTCAGCTGCCCTGCCGACTGATGGAATTGGAGGACAACGTCCTGCCAAAAGATTTGGACCCAGCTATGGCGGTGATTTTTCCTATCATTCACGGAGATTTTGGCGAAGATGGGCGGCTACAGCGTTTGCTAGAGCGGCAAAATTTTTCCTACGTTGGCAGTGGCCATGCAGCCATGGAGCTCACAATTTGCAAAAGTAAAACCAAGGAACGGGTGGCGTCAGCCGGTGTACCGATCCTTCCATCCCGCACATTTTCCCAAAAAATGCGGCCGCCGTCGTTTGCCGAACTGTGCCACGACCTGTCTGCGCAGCGATTTTTTTTCAAGCCGGACGCCATGGGCAGCAGCCTATTTTGCCGGCCAATTCACGGATCACAGGAATGGAATGCGGCGGTCGCCGGCCGTGGCGCCGGTGACTGGCTGGTGGAACCTCTCTGCTCTGGCCGGGAATTTACCGTTGGGCTGCTGGAGGATCGGGCGCTTGCCGTGGTGGAAATTGAACACGGCCAAGAATTTCTTTCCTATTCCGGCAAGTACTGCGCGGGGCAGGTACGCCACATCTGCCCGGCACCCATCGAAAAAGCTGCGGAGAAATTGCTGAGGCAATTGGCCCTGCAAGTTTTTAAAATCTGTGGATGCCGCGACTGGGCGCGGGTGGATTTTTTAATGGATTCGGACGGGCGACCTTTTTTTTTGGAAATCAATGCCATTCCCGGGTTCACCGCAACAAGCCTCTACCCGGACAGCGCCGCCGGGGTTGGCATTGCGCCCGACGAACTGCTACGAACGGTCGTGGCCCGCGCCTGGGAGGACCGTGCGGCGGCGGCAGCAGCAGCATAGGCCATGAAAAAGGTGCAAAGGGCGAAGGGAACGGACAAAACAGCTACGGCCAAGCCGGCGGCCACGAAATTGGCAAAAAGTTCTGAACAGGGCGAGGCTCGGGCAAAAAGAAAAAAAGTTGGTGGCTTTGCCCGCGTGATACTGACCCTGTTCGCCGCACTTGCCATTGCCATTGCCGTCGGCCGTGGGGTGCGCATTGGCTACCACCGCGTGCGGAGCCACATCGCCGTCGCCCACCGGCTGCGAACCGTTCACATCGTTGGCAACCGGGCTTTGGCAAAGGACACGATTGTGCGCCTGCTAAAACTTCCACGGCAAATTTCGTTGGAAGAAATTGACGTACGACTCTGTCGCCGCCGCTTGCTGGCCTGTCCCCAAATTGCGGCGGCCCAGGTGGAGCGCTCCTATCCCGATGACCTGCGGCTGCGCATCGTCGAACGGGTCCCTGTCCTACGCCTGCCGCCGCTGGACGATGGTGAAACACTGCTGGTGGCGGCCGATGGCATGGTTTTTGTGGCCCTGGATCCTCCACCGGCGAATTGGCAGGACCTTCCATTGCTGCGCGGCATGGCCGGTGCCGTCGTTGGCAGAACGCTGGCGGGTGTGGCCGAACTGTGCCAAGCTCTGCGAGCCGCGGCGGAAATCGATGGCCAGCTGGTTGCGTCCTGGCGCGTCATCACCGTCGAGCCTGGTATGGAAAATTTTTTGGATTGTTTCGAAGTGCAGTGTCCGGACGTGCAGCACCTGCGGCTACGCATGGATAACCTGCCGCAGCAACTGGAGGAATTGGGCTACATTTTGGCGGATTGGCGAAAAAAGAAGCTGCTGCCTCTTAGCCGCGTGGACTTGACCATTCCTGGAAAAGCCTACGTCAAGCCGGGCCACTTTTTTGGAAAAATCGGGAACTAAATTTTTCAATTTCCTGCCAACTTTCATCTTTTTTCGCCACGGACCATACATCCCGCACCGGTGGAAAAACTCTCCGACAGGCAATTGCCGGCCTAGGTTTTTAAAGTATGGGAACTTTTCCATTGGGAAAATTTGAAAAAAATTTTGGCACGAAAAATTTTCTCGCCATACTCAGCACCGTGATGGCGTGGCGGTGTTTGGGGTTGTGTGTGGTGGGCCTTGTCCTGGCAGACGGGCCGTTGGTTGCGGATCCATTGGGTACGGAAAAATGTTTGGCCTGCCCATGCCGTGCCGCGGAAATGGCTGAGAAATGTCCCGTGCTTTGCCACGTGCAAATGGCTTCTCCAAAACAGCTGGGCGGCGAGGTGATGGCCCTGGCAGAGGATGTGATGCGGGAAAATTGTTTGGCTCCAAAGGTTTTGCTAGGACTTGTTGGCTATCCAGATTTTCCAGGCATTTCCGAAAAAGATTTTTGCCACGCATTTTTGGTGGACCACGGCGCCGGTGCCGGCTGGATTTTATGCGTCCGTGCCAGTGGATCCAGCCCGGTGATTTCCGCCGCTGCCCTGCATGGAATGAAGGCGGCGCCGTGGGGTGGCTGGGTATTTTTGGCAAAGGATGAAAAATTGCTGGGCCGGGAAGATCTGCTGGATGGGCTTGTCCCCATGGCGGGATTGCCCTGCGCCCATGATGTGTGCATAAACTGCTGTCCGGCACTGATTCGCAGACTAGCCATTCTGTTGGAGCGCTCAACACTGCGCAATTTGCAATTTTTGCAAGATCTCAACGGCAGCATGTCAACGCTTGCCCTGCTCAACCTGGTGCTGAACCTTGGCGATTCGCTGGAACGGGTGCTAGTATTTTGCGATGTGACGGAAAAGGGCCTGGCATGGCAGGCAACATTCTGTGCCACGCCCGGGTCGGATCTGGCCACTCTTTTCAATGAGTCATTGGATGGGATGGACATGGATCCGCTGGCCCGGCTCATCCCAGCCGATTGCACGGCACAGATGCTTGCCCGCTACAACCCTCGCCGTTTGGAACAATTTTGGGAATACTTTCTGGATGGTTTCTTTTCCTACGGCCAGCAGGGGCTGAATGGCGTGGCGGAGCGGGACGTATACAACCAGCTCCACGGCCTGTTGGGCACGCTGAATGGGGTGGCGGCAACGGGCCGTGGCCAGGATGGTTGTCTGCGCAAGCTACTGACTGCCAACATTTCCTACGAAAAATTGGCGGATGGCGTGAGCTTTTTCTACACCAAGGTTGTCCCAACCCTGCGCACATCCCTTGCTACGCTGCCACAGGATGTTTCCCTGCGGGTGGAGGCGAATGTGGAACGGCAAAGTTTTGTCCACCGCGGAGTTCCGGTCATCCACGTATGTCTGGCGGAATGCCGCACCACGGCAGACGGGGAAGAAGATTGCTCCTACCGCAATTCCTATTTTTGCACCCTGCGGGACCTTGTGGCCATCGCCAGCTGTGAAACAACCATGCGGACAACGATCGATGACATCCTGAGAGGGCAGCTGCGGCAGGCATCGCTGTCCGACATCAATGCCATCGACATCGGACGAGACGTGGCAGTCTGTCTTCGCATCACGCCACCGCTGTGCGACTCCTCGGCCTGCTGTTTCCTGCGCCTTGGCAATGGCCAGTTCACGGTGGATTGCGCCATCGGCCGCTCGGCTCTGCGGTCCCTACTTGCCCCATTCTGCGCGGCTTCCCATCCCTAAGCACTTTTTAGACATCGCACAAAGAACAATGATGAAGATGCGGTGGCTCACGGACAATTTTGCCGAGCCCTGTCGCCGTGGATGGCGAACCGTCGTCTGCGCTCGGCACGGCACCAGTCCTTGCCATTGGCTGGGGTTGGCTGCTATTTCTTTGGGCCAATTTGCAAATGTTCCCTTGCCAGCAGCAGGGCAATGACCACGTGGGCCTGGTTCAATGTCCCATCGGAAAGTTTGGCGTACACCTCGTCCACCGCCATGGCGGTGACGGTAATTTCCTCAAAAAAATCCAGGTGCTGGTCCGCAATGCGACGGCAGCCGGTGGCTAGGAAAATGTGCAAAAAATTGTCGCTGTAGGCGGGCATGGGATGGAGCGCAGCCAGCAACTGCCAGCGTTCGGCCCGGTGGCCGGTCTCTTCTAGCAATTCCCTCCGTGCCGCTGCGAGTGGAGATTCGTTCGGTTCCACATTGCCTCCTGGAGTTTCCAGGGCAATGCTCCGCAGACCAAAGCGATACTGATTGACTAAAATTAGCCGACTTCCCCCATCCTCAACGGCCACAACTTGGACCCAATTCGGCAAATGGTAGCGGTAAAAATTTCCTTCCCGACCGGATCGCACCTGACGCCAGCGCTCCTGGTCAATTGTTAAAATGTGGGGCAGTTGTAATATCTGATTGCTACCAAGAACTTTCCACTCCGCCGGCCCATTTTCATCCTGCTCCATCGGGCCGAACCTGGAAAAAAACCAGGAGCAGGCAATCAGATTCTACGCCAATCCAGGCCAATGGCAATTCGCGCCCAGTTCATCCATGGAAATGGACAATATTTCCTCCACATCTCTAAAGCCAGGTTCGTCGGCGTTGGGTAGAAAAATGGCTTGACCGTAGGTTGATTTTATGAGAAACTAAATTATTTGCGAGTTTCGCCCAACGACCACGTGGCCGCGTTTACGCCTGCGTCTGGCAAGGATGCATTGACCAATTCGGAGGATGGTGCTTATGCGAATGCACGTACCACGGCGGTGAGCTATTCCCTGTCCTGCCGCTCGTCCCTAAAACTTTATCGGGAAACAGGAGAGCAATATGTTACAAAACAAGGAGACACTTCGCTCTTCCAACTCCTGTCAACCTGCACAACCGTGCTCGTGTCGGGTCATGTCTCTGAGGAAATAGTACAGGGAGCAGTCGCTGCCAAAGTTTACGACCTGATTCCGTCCAGCGGAGGTCAATCGGACAGGCCACTTGCATTTTTACCAATCTACTTTACCGGACTCAGTAGTGGAAATTTTTGGCAACAACTTCTCTGCGTCATTAGGAACGTGCTAGGACTTTCTCTGACCCGGGAAATGCAGGATGCGACAGCTTTTATGCATGAAAGGTTGCAACGGTGCAAATTGAAATATCCCAACACCGAAATTCGTCCTCTGTTGATGGGCCACTCCATGGGAGCACTGTTTGCCAGTTATTTATCCATAAAGAACGGATGGCTTTCCCTATGTCTTAACCCACTGGGCATGGGATCCGGACTGCGCCGGCAGGTCGGAGAAAAAAATTTAAAGTGCGTCGATGGCGAACTTCAGGAACAGCATTTATCCATTGTAATGCCCCATGATTGTGTGGCCAGCACAGAAAGGTTTGCGTTTTTACGCCACGTAAGGACTCCAGGGCTTGTCTTGGTCACCAAGGACTATGCGAAGGAACTAGAGCTCACGAGTCGCTCGAAAATCCACAACGGTCAAATTGCCTATCTAAAAAAACTACTGTCCCCAACGGCCTAGGGTCAGAATTCATAAATGAGTTACTCTGTCAAAGTTTTTTTGCTTTTCTGCTTTAATGGAACGAATATGTTCTTTAACCTAAAGAGGAGAATTGGGACAATTTTCCTTGTAAAACCGTGCATTTTTGCGATATAAACCGCCACTGCCGCACGCTTGCATGGGTTGTGTATGGAGTGGAAATTCTACCGGATGCTGCCATGAGTTCCCTGATACAAGTCTCCCAAAAAACGGACACTACCATTCTTTGCAAGCACGACATGAATACTGCCGTCACCGACCCAAAAGCCCAAGTGGCGACCTGTTTTTCCCGTCTATGTGCCATCGGATTGGGAATGTTGCATTTGGTGCTGTGGATTCCCACGGCATTTTGCTGGGTAGTGGTGCAAATGGTTGTGCAGAGCGACGCGCCATCCCTACAAAATTTCCTGCTTTTTGTGGAACCAAGGAGGATGTGGAACGGGACGTCGGTGAAACCATCGTCCCCACCGGAACAGAATTCTTCTTCGGACATAGGTCAAAAAGAATCGGCCTTGAAAGAATCACGACGGGATGGGGAATGGAAGGATATGGTAGGGCCAAATTCACAGCCAGCACCATGGGTGACCGAATCACAGGTGAATGAACCATCTGCGAACGAGCTATCTGTGGACGAATCACCAGTGAATGTACCACCGATGAATCAGTTGCCAACGCCCCAGGCAACTTCAAATTTCCCGCCGGACACCAGCATAGACCTGAAAAGCACGGATATGGTCCAAGCAATTCTGCCAGCTATGACGTGGCCGCCGGCGATACAACCCATCGAGTGCGGCGCCGCAGGAAATTGCGCATTTTTCACACTTGCCCAACAAATAACCGGCCATCCAAAAAACCAGCGGCAAATGCGAAATGACGCGCTGAATGTCGGCTTGGAATTGCTGGGCTGCAAGGGCGCTCCCTCCAAGTCACTCGATGACGTGGAAAAATTTTTGAAGGACGTGTACCAGGCAAAAGATTTGTGTCAACAGGGACAGTCGAAAGAGAATTTGGGGAAAAAATTCCCAAAATTGACCACGCTATTGCCTGCCATCGCAATACTTGTTGAAGAAGAAAAAAAACTTGACGACACCCGGGCACAGCAGAAAAAAGTATTTATCGAAGTAAAAAAAGGACTTACTGCCATCCAAGAACGGCAGAAAAAAAGTGGTATCCAAGTACGAGATTGTGATGAACAACAGTCTCTTACCAAACAGGAGAAGGCCGCACAAGATGCTATCAACGAAGCAGAAGATGTTGTTAGTAAAGCTCGAAGCGAGCTTGCGAAGCAAATGAAGGAATGTATCAGAAAACATGATGGCATGCAAAACTTTGGCAAGCTGTTGCTTAACAATACATTCATTACCTCTTATTGTCCCTTGACCAATAACTGTGAATTGGGTTTCATGAATCGTCTTCTCACAGTTGTGCGCCAGGACGGCAAATGGGGAGATCAGTATGACATTTTGCTCACATGCGTGCACCATGGCCGTTCACTTTTATCTTACATCGATGCTGAACTTATACTGTTCACTTCCACCAATTTATCGAACTACCGTGCCATACGGCCCTATGATTTTGAGCCGCCCAAACCGGTCCTTGTTTATGATGATGCCCCGAATACGGACGGAAGATATCCCATCAAATTTAAATGGGAAGGGGGCGCCTACGATGGCTGGGCAGAATTGTGGGACTTCTTCGCCAAGCAGGGCAAGGTAAGCGGCAAATTCCCCAAACTGCCAACCTATGAAGATCTCAACGGTGAGCTGTGTGCCATTGACCCTTTACTGGGGGCGCCAACCATGGTGGCGGAGGACCAAATGGACTCGGAAGCGCGTGATCAGTGGACAAAAGAACAATCACGTCCCTGGGCAGAATGTGTTCAAAATTGTGTCGCGTATACAAATTTTGTGAATCAGTTTCATGCCGCACAGGTGACACTTGTAAACCTACTCGAACCGGTCTGCGCCCACAGTTCCCGCGGCCATTGGCGGGCGTTCGAATTCCAAGATAAGAAGGTTTGGAAGATTGGCCAGGCAAAAAAAGCTAGCTAGCGGAATAGCGGCCAGGCCCGATGAACAAAAAGCCGATGGAAGTAGCCAGTAGTACGACGTGCAGCAACATGAGGTCCACCTCGGCCGGGTTGGTAACAACGGACTGGTGGATTAGGATGGTCTCTGCCAGCGCAATGGCTGCACAGGATGGTTTAAAAAAACTTCCCGCCATAAAGAGGATTCCTGCGATAAGATAGGTGACGGCAATGCATAGAATCCACGTCCTTGGCGATAGGGTCAGTGAAAGAAAGCGGAACGGCGCATCCAATATTACCAGCGCCGAACGGCCACCGCCGAGCATTTTTACTCCAAACCAGGCAAAGATTAGGCCCAGCACCATGCGGACTACCAATTTACCCAGATCGGGGCGATCGAAAAATTTTTCCATGGCCATGGCACCATTGTGGACTACTTGAGAGGCGCGGCAAGAATTGCTTGTAAAAAATTTTTTGCATGGGTCAGGCCCGCGGTGGGGCGACTGGTAGCAGCTGGTATGGGTACTAGATTCTTCAGGTTTTGGGTACTTTGGGGCCATTTTCTGAAAACTCGATGACTTTGTTTTGGGTTCCCATTGGCCGTGGGGCGCATCCGGCAATCCAGTAGATCGCCGATGGTAAATTTTTCATGGCAGCACTGGCCTTCTGGGAACAGGTGGGCACAAAATTCATCCGCGCGCCGTGCCAGATTTTACTCTAAGATTGCAAAATCATTGCCCACAACTTTTTTTATCAAAACTATGGCCAAAATTTTGGCACTTAAATCGGTTTAAATACGAACACCGTTGCACCCGTTTTCTGCCTCTTTTCTAGCAATATACTGTCCACAGGCCCTTTTGACGGCCTTCATGATCGGTAGATTGGAACCCACAATTTGGCCCTCGCCATCAACCGCGATGGCATTCCATGGGCCCGCCCAATGGCATCGACGGCCATGGCGATCACACTATCCGCATTGACATTTGCCACATTTTTTAGCCAATAGAGTCGCGTGTCAGCCGCTCAGCATCTTTCACCTGCCGGCAAAGGGTTGGCAACGTTTCTTCTTTCTCAAAGCTTGCTCGAAGCAGCAACACCATCATTGCACCAGCTCGTCGATGCCGTTCGAACGCTTTCCATTTGTAAATATTTAGCCGTGCTTATGTACTTGGGACACGCATCCAGTCGGTTTGGCGCATTTTTTGTGCTTTTGTTCCACCCAGACCTGTGGCGTACGGAAAAAAATCTTCGTCAAATGTCCGCACGCTGGAGCATGGTGGACGATGAAAATGACCATCAATCGCCGGTGCCGCATGAAATTGTACCATCGTCTACGGCCTCAAATGCGGAGCAGTTGGAGCAAAGTATTTTGACGCCATCACCTTTGCAACCGGATTTGGACCAATCCGTGCCATCCGCCAAACAAGCCGTGACGAATTGCATTGCGAATGCCAATGCTGAATCGAATCCTTCCCAGGAATGGACGGACAAAGCCGCACAGCCGGCTACCAATGCCACACCGCCCCGGGTGGACGTGGAGAACGATCCTGCCGCCCTAGTAAATGATGTAGATGTTACCTATACAGAAGATCAGGTCGCCTCTTTTCGCCAATGGAATCCCATATGCCAAGTATCACGGCCTGAGAATTGTTCGGATCAGGAAGAAAGAATATGCACATTTCTCGATACATTGCAAATTCACCGTATCAGGTTTAACAACTACGGCAATTTTGATCCGGAAAATCGCGACGACTATGTGAAAAGAACGGACGACAGTTGCAAGTCTTGCGGAGATCATTGTTGCTTTATTCCGGAGCCAATCAATCAATTTCAAATGGACCATCCGATCCATGGTAGAAATGTTCATCGTCTAACGGCGGGTGCATTTTCTAATATCACAACGGATCCGACCACTTCACTGAGTGAATCGTTGGAAGAGCGAAATATACTCATTGGAGTGGACTCCCCAGCAGCCTACGACAATGGTTCTGCCGGAGGTGACATCAACAGGGTGGGAATTGGCGCCATATGTGCCCATCCACTAAATGTAGGCGAGAATGGCACATTAATTCACATATCTTTGCAGCAAATGCTGCCCCTGATGCTGCGCTGCAACATGCGCGTTATCGTGAATGCACATTCGGATAGGATTCCATACCTGTGCCCGACGGCCCTAAAAACGTTCTTTCAATCCTGGGAATTTAAAGAATCATGGGGGCAATTTTCCAATTGGCAGCCCTACGATGCCGATGGCAATCCGTTGCAGACCATTTTGGAAGAAAGTGATCCTGTCCTTCCAATGCCGCCAGTCATCCCTCCGCAGGATGAGACAAATTTTCACGACATATTGCAACCTGGCATATCTCCGACCACTCCATTTATTGGCCTATACTGTAAAAAAGAAGATCCTAAATGGATTGCCGTAGCCAAGCAAGGCGCCGTTTCATTTGAATTCGCAGAGCAACAATTTTTTTTCCTATATCGGCCATTTATGGACGGCGGGATGCCGGAAGTGGACCTACTCGTGGAATGGCTGGGCAGCATCTATCGCATGGCCGCTGGAACCACTCCACTGATCCACTGCAAGGCCGGCGTAGGACGCAGTGCACTGCTTATTACCTGCTACAATCTTTTCCACATCTGGATGTGGGCACTGGAAAATAAGGTGCCGCTCGTCTACGACCTGGCCGGACAAAAATTGCCGATTGTGGATGGAAAAATTAACATGGCCTGGGCACTGCGCACCATCCTGTTTGCCGGGCGCAACGCGCGGTCCTCCTTCGTGCAGGACTATCGGCAATTTGCATTTTGTGCGCAATTTGCCAAACATCTGGTGACACTGCCTGCGCAGCCAAGTCCGCAACAGCAGTTGGCGGCCAGAAAAGCGGCCAAACAGACACCCAGCTGATGCGGCCAGAAAATGGTGCAACGGCGTTGGACATTTCTACCACAACCCAGGCAAAGATTGGGCTCATCACCTGGCGAATCACCGATTCGCCACGGTCGGGACAGTCGACAAGTTTATTTCGCATGGCGGATGCTGCAAAGAACTGCTTGTAATTTTTTTTTCGCAGCGCGGGATAATTTTGTGGAAAATTTGCCGGGCCACGTGGCCATCATCCTGGACGGCAATGGCCGATGGGCAACGGCCAAGGGCTTGCCACGGATGGCCGGCCATCGCAGGGGTGCCGATGCCATCCCGGGAGTGGTACGCTTTGCGCGAAAAAGTGGCATTCGCGCCCTGAGCCTTTTTTGCTTTTCCACGGAAAATTGGAAACGACCAAGGGCAGAACTGCGCGGTCTGATGCGACTACTCAACCAGTTGCTGTGCCGCAGTGCGGCGGAAATTCTCGACGGCACAACAAGGCTGCACTGGCTGGGCCGGCCCGATGGTCTTCCAAGGCGTGCGGTGGAGCAATTGCGGCAGCTGGTAAAGGAAACGGCCGATCAGGACGCCTTTCATCTAGCTCTCGCCATTAACTATGGCAGCCGCGATGACATCCTGCGAGCCTGCCAGAAACTATGCTCCGGCAAGGAAGTTCCCAGCAGCTGGGATGATATTGCCTGCCAACTAGATACAAAACAATTGCCGGACGTTGACCTGCTCATTCGCACGGCAGGTGAACGGCGGCTTAGCAATTTTTTGCTTCTCCAGTGTGCCTATGCGGAACTGCATTTTACGGAACGATTTTGGCCAGATTTCGATGCAAGCGATTTTCAAAAAGCCCTCGATGACTACGCCGGCCGCAGCCGCCGCTTTGGCGCATTCGGCTCCGCCAATGGTCCACATCGCACGGCGGAACAAAAGCATTTTCATTGACCGGCCAGTAAAATCAAAAAGAAAGTTTTCCTTTTCGCCATGCGGCAAAAATTCCTGGTTGCCATGTCGGGTGGCGTGGATAGCTCCGTTGCCGCCCATCTTCTGCTCAAGATGGGATACGCCGTCGACGGAGTGTACATGCGCACCTGGCACGGAGACGACGGCCTTGGCAACTGTCCCTGGCGCGATGATCTGGAAAATGCCAAAGCCGCTGCGGCACATCTTGCCGTTCCATTCCGCGTGGAATCGCTGATCGATTGCTACGGCCGATGTGTTGTGCAGCCGCTGCTGCAGGGCTATGCCAGGGGAGAAACGCCCAATCCCGACATGCTTTGCAATCGATGGATTAAGTTTGGCGCACTGCTGGATTTGGCAACGCGGGAAGGGTACGCAGGACTGGCAACCGGCCACTACTGCAGGCTGGCCAATGGAAATGATGGGCCGTGGCTGCTGGTTGGCTGTGACAAAAAGAAGGACCAATCCTACTTTTTGGCCCAGGTGCGAAGGGAAGCTTTGCCGTGGATGGCGTTTCCCATTGGCCACTTGGTGAAGGATGAAGTGCGGCGCGTGGCAAGGAAGATTGGGCTGCCCAACGCCGATCGCAAGGATAGTCAGGGGGTGTGCTTCCTCGGTGGCAAGGTTTCCATGCGGGAATTTTTGCTGCGCCACATTGGAAAACGGCCTGGTTCGGTCGTTGATAGGACAGGACGGCACATTGGTACGCACAATGGCGTATTTTTGCATACCCTTGGCCAGCGCAGGGGACTTGCCATCCCATCCAACCACGACAATGAGCACTACGTCGTTGTGGCAAAGGATATGGCAAACAATCAATTGACCATTGCCCTGGCCACGGAGAACGATCCAACCCTGTCCATGGCAACCGCCGAACTGCACTCCATTAATTTTCTCTGCGCCCCGCTGGATGGCAGCCACGTTCTGACCGTTCGGGTGCGCTACAGGGATCCACCAACAATGGCAACGCTGCGGTTTTTCCCAAAAGGCAGGGCTCATGTTGCATTTTCCGAACCGCAGCGGGCCCTTGCCCCTGGCCAACACCTTGCCTTCTACCACGGTGAACGGCTGCTGGGTGGCGGCATTTACCACCAACCAGGGAAATGAGAGAGGTAAAAAAAACGTATTTTTACCTTGGCTAGTGTCCAATGGTTGGCAAAACTACACCGATGGAACGTCGTCGGGAAGAAAAACTGTGTCCACCACCTCCGTGCTGCTGCAAAGCAAAATTGGCGTGGGAAGAGCTGCCCATCCGCATTTGCGTACACTGCGACGTTGGTTTTGGTAACACGCTCACCATTCGCGGCAATGCGGGTGGTCTGTGCTGGTGCAAAGGTTTGCCGCTTTGCAACCGCGGCGCAGACTGCTGGTGCTGGGGATCGGAAAAGCCGCTCTGCGGCGAGTACAAGCTGCTAATCAACGATGCCACCTGGGAATTGGGAGAAAATCATCGCTTCTGCCCGGGAGAGGTACAAAAGATCACGCCCAGCTTTTCTCCAAAAGCTTGACAAAGGTCAGGGGTGGACTAGGGACATGTGTCATGTCAACGCCACCCGGAAAAGTAAAAGTAGGAGATACTCCGCTGCTCCGCAGCGAAGCACCAGGATCGCCCAATGAAACGGCCCCGACCAGCCATGTTTCGGTATCGCAGCAGCGCACTACTGTGACACAACCGGTGAAGAATGGAGAAGGGGATGCGAGTGGGGCAAAAATTTTATCTGCTGTAACCGATGGCTCGGCGACGGTCGGTGCACTGACATCGCTTGCCGTCCATGCCGTCGCATCAACTGCAACCGACCAAAGTTCTGGAGAACCTGTAAACTCCAACCAATCTTCGACCCAGCAAACTGCTTCGGATGCCACGGGATCGGTTGTCCAGACAGAACCACCTCCCTTTCCCGACCTCAGTGCGCCAGAAGATTCATTGACAAATCTAGCCTCCTATTTCCATTCGTTGGCGAATTTTGCGATGGCCCGTGTCGAAACCGATGAAAGGTATCGCGTGCACGTCCAATCTGGAATCATACATGACCTGTACTATATGGGAAAGGATCCTCATGGAAAGAATCCAGAATATACCGCGATCGCAGAAGATTTTCTGAAAGAAAACCTTAGGACCATCCTCTTTTGCGTTTACATGTTTTGTCCAAGTCGCTATGCTGAAATTAGGAATCTATTGGCTTCGAAATACGTGGAAAGATCGACCGTCATTGATTCTTGCTATGAACAAGTATGCGATGTGAAGGAAGCGACTAGATCTGGTGGGTTTTTCCCCATCAAACTGCCAATTCAATGGGCCAATTTGCTTCCGGATTGGTCATCGAACGCGGTGCACAACCATGGTTGTGGGTTGTGCGTACCGCATCCACAGATCCCAGCGAACGCTACGTCTACAGAAAAGACAAAGTGCCTCGGAGTGTTTTTTGCCCGATTAGCTCTTTATGTGTATCTGACACAGAAACAAACCAGGGAATATGGATACGACATTCATCGTGAACATTTTTTGGGTGACAGTACCTGGGCCGTCAAAGACATGATGAAGAAGTGTCCTGGCTATCTTGCATTTTACAAGACTATTAAGCCACTCTTCAACTTTGAAATGCCGACAAAGGTTTTGATAAATCACGTAATGGAAAATTGTTTGACCGCGATATTTGTCACGCTATTTGCGGCGAATGACCTGCAGGGCATACAAGACTTCAAAGATGCGTGGATTTATGTTGCGAGCCAACATTCTAATGATTTTGAAAAGAGAAAAAAGGAAATAGAAGATGCGTTCGAGCTTGCAAAAAAGGTAACAACCCCATCTAATTATCCTAAAGCATGCTAGCCTTAAAAGTTTGGAGTGTGGCAGGTTTCGGGCCGTCGGCAAAGGTGGAGGAGTCTATCCGACGGTTGGGACGGAGTCTCCACTCTTCAGCTCGGTGGGTCGCATCTTCGAGTGGGACGTTGCCGCACCGCTGACTGTGCAATGTGGTCAATGCCCATGCAGGCTGTACTGGGCAAATGTCTGTTGCCGCAAATTTAAAAATAGGGAGGGGGACCTTATATATCATCAAGGAGCTCATTAGGTGTTTTATAATGGGATTTAGGTTCATTTAATAACTCACTCGCAGATTTTTCCTGGGAATTTGGCTGTTCGTTTTCTTTGATATCTGCCGAATCGGAAGGGAATGTTTTTTCATATTGTGCCGTCAACTTATCCGCTGCCTGCGAAAGCCCTCTTTCGAGCGTGAACAGGAGCGCGAATTTTACAAAAAAGGAATCGGCAAAAGATTCTGCTTTGTTAGAAGATTCTGTTTGAGAGGATTCAACGACCGTTTGATCTCCGCCGGCAGGTGAATTTTCTTCAACACTCGTCGATTCGCTTTCTGGCCTAAATTGGTCGGCAATTTTGTCTGTCAAATCAGAAATTTTTTCCCCCCGCACGGCCATGGCCCCACATGCAACGGCAAACAGAAAGGGCCACGTTATCACTTTCAGAAGCACTCCTACGGTGCCAATCGCGCGTAGGAGTGCGGCAGTCACTACCATTAACACTGCCTCCGACTTGGTTGGTATCGCATCTGACCCAGAATTAGCAGAGATATCGGGACAGAACGCATTGCTGACATTTGAAAAGACAATGCTGCCAATACGATTACCTATATCACGCATCATACGGCGTAATTTTCACAAAACATCTGCCTGGTCACAACAAAATTTTCCCATTTTTTTAAATTTGCCTTTTTTTTAAATAACAGTTCTCGGCCCCAAAGAAATCTGGTCCGATTTTGACGACAACCGTGCCCAATCATTCTCTCTATCAATCGTAAGCCCTCCCACCGTCCGTTGGCTGAGAAACATGGAGAGATCGTCGGATAAAACGAAGAAATGTCCATACCCTCTCTTGTGGACATTTCCATGGACACGGATAATATTTTTTGGGGAAATTTATTGCAGAAAAATTTTTTGCAAACTGCGCTGGGAGCGTGGCAAGGGATGATGGATTCGAACCATCGGCCAACGGCTTTTCCCGCGGCTGGTCGACGGCATTGACGGGGTACGGCAGCGCATCCTGGCCCTCTACGCCAATCCGGAGCTTTGGTCTGAGTTCGCCGCGAATGTAACCGATAAGCAGAAGAGAAGACTCCAGCGTGGAATTCAAGACGAACTTCCGGCGTTCGTTCACCACCTTCTCTACGAGTTTGAGCCGGCCGCAGACTTGGTGGCCCCATCATTTCACTGTAAAGAGTTCATTCATCCAAAAATCGAGAAGCTAAATCGGGCCAACACGCAGGAGGGAAAGTTAAAAGCCTTCCTCTGGGATATTTTGGGTAATCAAGAATTTACTGGGCATAGTACCGATTTGCATAATCGCATTTTGGGCGAGTGTGGAGAGAATGGCATGAAATATGCGTACTACTGTGTCAATCAACTTGGAGTGCTGTTATCAAAATTATGCAAAATATATGCCGATGAATTTATTCTAAATAAAAGGCACGGCGAAGGAAAGCCGACCTATACCATAAGGTTAAAAGGAGAGGATTTGCCGTGAAAAAAATGCTGCCGAAAGTGGGGACGTCAATGAACTATCATAGAATAAATAACGAACCCTGGCAAGGGAAACAAATTTCCCCAGGGTTTTTCTTCCTCCCGGCGTTCCTCCCGTTCCTCCCGCCCGCATCAGGAAAGGCTTGCGGGGGGGGAGGACCTTAAAAAGTCTGTTCCTTCCGTCCCTCCCGCGCGCTCTGGGAGCGAGCTGCGGGGCAGACGGCCCGTTGGCCGATTTTTATGACGAATCTCCCTGCATGCGGCTCCAGAGCGTACGGGAGGGACAAAAATGGCTGAATTAATGCTATTCCTCCCCGACTGCCCTATGAGAGGATGTGAGAGGCATTTTTTCCACCATAGGTAAAATGCAGAATTCGCACTAGAGGTTATGCCAGAATCTGCCGCTATCGTGGTTTTTCTCTTATAAAGCGGAAATGAGATCCAGTAATAGGTTGTTATGATGAAAAGACGGCGAATTCC